>NZ_JBIRJC010000034.1:0-59128 GCF_044329365.1 Kitasatospora sp. NPDC017646
ACATTCCGAACCCGGAAGCTAAGCCTCACAGCGCCGATGGTACTGCAGGGGGGACCCTGTGGGAGAGTAGGACGCCGCCGAACAATCATTCAGAAAAGCCCCCGATCCATCGGATCGGGGGCTTTTCGCATTTCCGTTGACGTATCGTCGGTACATGGACGATCAGACAGCGGTCATTGCGAGCAACGTGCTCCGCCCCGAGCAGCGCGACGGCGCCCTGCGTGTTCTGGCGGAGGCCCAGGCGGTCGACGGCCGGGCCGCCGTGTCCGAGCAAGGCCGGCTCAGGCTGCGTAACGCCGAGACGCCCCGCCCCGGCGTCACCCACGTGATCGGGAGCGAGGGGGGCTCCGTCGTCGGCTACGGACAGCTCGAAGTCCCGGGGGCCCCGACCGCCGACCCCGCCGCCGAACTGGTGGTGGACCCGGCCGCACGCGGCCGTGGCCTGGCCCGTCCGCTGGTCGACGCGGTTCTGGCGCAGGCCCACCAGTCCGGCCGGGACGAGGTGGACTTCTGGGTGCACGGTGGCCACCCGGCGGCCCGGCACCTGGCTGAGGCGTACGGTGCCGAGCTGGTCCGGGAGCTGCGGCAGATGCGCCGCACCGGCGCGCAGACCGGGACCGTGCCCGTCCCCGAGGGCATCGAGCTCCGGACCTTCCGCCCGGGGGAGGACGACGCCGAGTGGCTGCGGCTGAACGCCCTGGCCTTCGCCCACCACCCGGAGCAGGGCTCCTGGACCGAGCAGGACCTGGCCGAGCGGATGGCCGAGCCCTGGTTCGACCCGGCGGGCTTCTTCCTCGCCACCCGGGGCGGCAAGGTGGTCGGCTTCCACTGGACGAAGGTGCACCCGGCCACCGCCACCGAGCCGGAGCTCGGCGAGGTGTACGTCGTCGGGGTGGACCCGGCCGAGCAGGGCAGCGGCCTCGGCCGCGCGCTGACCGCGGCGGGCCTGCGCCACCTGACCGGGGCAGGCGCCGGTGAGCGCGGACTGGCGACCGTCCTCCTCTACGTCGACGCCGACAACCCGGCCGCCGTGCGGGTGTACGAGCGACTGGGGTTCACCGTTCACGAGGTGGACCTCATGTACCGAGCCCAGTACCGGGCGGACCGGTCGGCCCAGGCCCCCGCCTAGACCTCCCCGCCCCCTCACCCACCCCCACACCCCACTTCCACACCCCCACTCGCACCCTTGCCGGGGACGACTCAGCCGTAACGGAACGGTCGCGGGTGAGGGGCGGAGGACGGCGCCGCCCCTTGCTCCGACCGACTCAGCTTTCCTCCTGGCCATGCGGTGTTTACCGTGGATTCAATTGCTGCCGCGAAGATCACAGGATGAAGTCCGTAGTGTCTCGCTCGTGCAGAGTCGACCGCCATTCGTCGGCCGGTCCTGTACGGACCGCGCCCGGTGGGTGGGCGCTGTCCCCGGGGGCGACCCGGGGCGAGGACGACGGCCCGCAGAGCCCATCGCGTCCGGACGCCGTCCTGCTGGAGGAGCTGGAACCCATGAGCATCCCCCGCCCCGTCCCTGCCCCGTCGGCGCCCACGGCCAGGATGTCCGGCGCGCTGGGCATCCCGCCGGAGCTGCCGGCCACGGACGAGCAGGAGTTCGAAGCACTGCCGCAGGGCCGCTTCCTGGACCGGGAGCGGAGCTGGCTCGCGTTCAACGAGCGGGTCCTTGAGCTGGCCGAGGACCCGGGGATCCCGCTGCTGGAACGGGCGAAGTTCCTGGCGATCTTCGCCAGCAACCTGGACGAGTTCTTCATGGTCCGGGTGGCCGGCCTCAAGCGCCGGATCGCCACCGGTGTCGCCCAGCGCAGCGCATCGGGTCTCCAGCCGCGCGAGGTGCTGGACCTGATCTGGACGCGCTCGCGCGAGCTGATGGCCCGCCATGCCGCCGCCTTCCAGCAGGAGGTGCTGCCGGACCTCGCCGCCGAGGGCATCGAGGTGGTCCGCTGGCCGGAGCTGGCCGAGAAGGAGCAGGCCCGGCTGCACACCCTGTTCCGGCAACAGATCTTCCCGGTGCTGACCCCGCTGGCGGTCGACCCGGCACACCCGTTCCCGTACATATCGGGGCTCTCGCTCAACCTGGCCGTGGTCGTCCGCAACCCGGTGTCCGGGCACAAGCACTTCGCCCGGGTGAAGGTGCCGCAGTCGCTGGCCCGCTTCCTGGAGGCCTCGCCCCAGCGGTACGTCCCGCTGGAGGACGTCATGGGCGCGCACCTGGAGGAGCTCTTCCCGGGGATGGAGGTGCTGGCCCACCACGCCTTCCGCGTCACCCGCAACGAGGACCTGGAGGTGGAGGAGGACGACACCGAGAACATCCTCAAGGCCCTGGAGAAGGAGCTGATGCGGCGGCGCTTCGGCCCGCCGGTCCGGCTGGAGGTCGAGGAGTCGATCGACCCCTACATCCTGGACCTGCTGGTGCGGGAGCTGAACATCACCGAGGCGGAGGTCTTCCCGCTGCCCGGCCCGCTGGACCTGACCGGGCTGTTCGGGATCGCCGACCTGGACCGGCCGGAGCTCAGGTACCCGAAGTTCGTGGCCGGTACGGCCCGCGGGCTGACCGACGTCGAGTCCGCATCCCAGCCGGACATCTTCGCCGCGATGCGCGAGCGCGACGTCCTGCTGCACCACCCGTACGACAGCTTCTCCACCTCGGTGCAGGCCTTCCTGGAGCAGGCCGCCGCCGACCCGGAGGTGCTGGCGATCAAGCAGACCCTGTACCGCACCTCGGGTGACTCGCCGATCGTGGACGCGCTGATCGACGCGGCCGAGTCCGGCAAGCAGGTGCTGGTGCTGGTCGAGATCAAGGCGCGCTTCGACGAGCAGGCCAACATCAAGTGGGCCCGCAAGCTGGAGGAGGCAGGCTGCCACGTGGTCTACGGCCTGATCGGGCTGAAGACCCACTGCAAGCTGTCGCTGGTGGTCCGTCAGGAGGGCGACACCCTGCGCCGCTACTCGCACGTCGGCACCGGCAACTACCACCCGAAGACGGCCCGGCTGTACGAGGACCTCGGTCTGCTCACCTCCGACCCGCAGGTCGGCGCCGATCTCTCGGACCTGTTCAACCGGCTGTCCGGCTACTCGCGCCGGGAGTCCTACCGCCGGCTGCTGACGGCCCCGCGCGGCCTGCGCGACGGGCTGGTCTCGCGGATCCACAACGAGATCGCCCACCACCAGGCGGGCCGACCCGCGTACGTGAAGATCAAGGTCAACTCGATCGTCGACGAGGCCGTGATCGACGCGCTCTACCGGGCCTCGCAGGCCGGGGTGCCGGTGGACGTCTGGGTGCGCGGGATCTGCGCGATCCGGCCGGGGGTGCCGGGGCTGAGCGAGAACATCCGGGTGCGCAGCATCCTGGGGCGCTTCCTGGAGCACTCCCGGATCTTCGTGTTCGGCAACAACGGCGATCCCGAAGTGTGGATCGGCAGCGCCGACATGATGCACCGCAACCTGGACCGCCGGATCGAGGCCCTGATGCGGATCACCGACCCGGCGCACCGCGCCGAGCTGTCCGGGCTGATCGACCTCGGGGTGTCGGACGAGACCGAGTCCTGGCACCTCGGGCCGGACGGCGCCTGGCAGCGCCGCTCGCAGGACGCCGAGGGACGGCCGCTGCGGCACGTCCAGGACCTGCTCATCGACTCGCGCCAGCGCCGCCGGGCCGCCACCCCGCGCTGACGCGCCCACTGATGCGAGCCGCCGGAGCGGTCGGGGCCCCGAGGGGACCCGCTCCGGCGGTCGGCCACCAGCCCCGGGGAAGGGCCCGGGGGAACGGGGATCAACCACGCCATGACCGATGCGCCGATGACGGTCCAGGCGGCCGCCACAGCGACCGCCGGGGACATCCTTTCCCGCCAACTCACCGCCCAGGCGGGTGCGTTCCTGCGCGCCCTGCCGCTCGCGGTGGGCGAGGTCGGCGCCAGACCGGGTTCGGCCGCGACCGTCCCGTCCAGCGGCACCGCCGACCTGCTGCGGGCGGTGCGCCGGATCGGCGGGCTGCTGCACACCTTCGGCGCCGTCTTCGAGCAGTCGTGGGCGCAGGAGTCGCGCACCGAACTGCGCTGGCTGCTCAACCTGTTGGCGCTGGAGCCCGGTTACGTCCGCCGCTCGGCCCGGCTGCTGGGCGCGGTGGACTCGCTGAGCGGCACGGACCCGGAGGGCACGGGCATGCTGGCCGGGCACGCGGGCGCCCCCAAGGCGCGGGCGCTGCTGGACCGGCAGTTGACCCTGGCGCGGACCAGGGCGCACTCCACCGTGTTGCAGGAGCTCCGTTCGGCCCGGTTGCACGCGCTGGCGGACCGGATGACCCTGCTGGTCGGTGAGGCGCCGCTGCTGGAGGCGGCGGGCGGCCGGGCGTCGGCCGTACTGCTGCCGCATGCGGCGGCCGCGTTCGGCGCGCTGGCCGTGAGCGCCCAGCAGCTGCCGCTGCAGCGTGCCGCGACGCCGTACGGCGGGGACGGGCTGCGCCGGCTGGGCCCGGTGCCCCCGGCGCGGGTCGCCTCGGCGGATGCCGACACCGCGCTGGCGGCCGACGACGCGCCCTGGTCCCGGCTGCGGATCCTGGTGAAGCGGGCCCGGTACGCCCTGGAGGTGTGCGGCCGCCCGTCCTCCGAACTGGACGAGCTGGACGCGGTGCTGGACCGCCACCAGGAGGCGGCGGACGCCGCCGTCACCGCCGCCACCGCTGCGCGCACCCCGAGGATCACCCCGGCGACCGCCTACGTGCTGGGCGTGGTGCATGCTGATCAGCGACTGGAGGTGGAGGCGGCGCGGTACGCCTTCGGCCGCCGGTGGCCCGACCTCCGGCCCGGCCTGGACGGCTGGCTGGAGATTCCCCCTGCCGAGGGCTGGGGGCATTCCCCCGCACCACGGACGGCCTGAATTGCACGATCGCCTGAACACCGGGCCGAGTCGCCCCAGCACCGGACAGGGTCACCTGAACGCCGGGCAGGGTCACCTGAACGCCGGGCAGGGCCGTCTGAACGCCGGGCCGGGTCACCCGATCACCGGACAGGGCCGCCCGGGCACCGGGCGGCCGGTGGACGCGGTCGCGACCGGGACGGGCCGTGCCCGGGTGGTCCTGGCGGCGGGCGCGGTGCTCTGGCTGCCCGGGCGGCCGAAGCCCAGCGGGCGGCTGGGCCGGCCGCGGATCGCGGTGATCCACCGGCCGAAGTACGACGACTGGAGCCTGCCGAAGGGCAAGCTCGACCCCGGCGAGGGCGTGGTCGAGGCGGCGCTGCGCGAGGTGGCGGAGGAGACCGGCTTCCACTGCCTGCTCGGCCCGGAACTGCCCGCCCAGCACTACCTGGCACAGGGCCGTCCGAAGGAGGTCCGGTACTGGGCGGCGGTGCCGACCACCGGGGCCTTCCGGCCGAACCGCGAGGTGGACCGCCTGGAGTGGCTGCCGGCGGCCAAGGCCCGGGCGCGGCTCACCCACGACCGCGACCGGTTGCTGGTCGACGCCCTGCTGGTGATCCTGGGGGCGAAGCCCGTACGGACGGGCGAGGAACCGAGGGCGCGGGAACGGCGGAAGTGATCTCCCTGCGCCCTCCCCGTGACGCAACCGTTACTACGTGACGTAGTTTCCTGTCATCCGTTCGAGGTTCACTCCCCGTTCACTTGCGACCGGCTGACGTGTCACTTACCCGGCCTAACTTCGGGACCACCGGAGGGCCGAACGGGCCCCGGACCACAGCAAAACCCGCGCTCGGCCGTGTCCGCACGGCCTGCGCGACGGGTAATGCCACAGAAAGGGACACCCCTGTGAAGCTCCAGCGGAACGGCCGCTCCAAGGCCCTCGCCATCGGTGCCATGGCGCTCGTCAGCTCGCTGTCGCTCGCCGCCTGCGGGTCGGACAACAACACCACCAACACGGCGTCCGGCTCCGGCGGCTCCTCCGCGGCCGGTGCCGCGATCAACTGTGGCAAGGCCGGCACCCTCCTCGGCGCGGGTTCGACCGCCCAGGCCCCCGCTATCGACGTGTGGAAGACCAACTTCGGCTCCTCCTGCTCCGGCACCACGGTCAACTACAGCGGCGGTGGCTCCGGTGCCGGCGTCCAGCAGTTCAACCAGGGCAAGGTCGCCTTCGCCGGCTCCGACTTCGCCCTCAAGCCCGCCGACGTCGACGCCTCCAAGGCCGTCTGCACCGGCGGCAAGGCGATCGACCTGCCGATGGTGGCCGGCCTGGTCTCGCTGGTCTACAACGTCGACAACGTCGACAACCTGGTCCTGGACGGCCCGACCGCCGCCAAGATCTTCGACTCGCAGATCACCAAGTGGAACGACCCGGCCATCGCCGCCCTGAACCCGGGCGCCAAGCTTCCGGACGCCGAGATCCAGACCTTCCACCGGTCGGACGACTCCGGCACCACCTTCAACCTGACCTCCTACTTCGCCAAGACCTCCGGCGGCGCCTGGAGCGCGGAGCCGAACAAGGCGTGGAAGGGCAAGGGCGGCCAGTCCGCGAACGGCAGCGCCGGCGTCTCCGCCCAGATCAAGCAGGTCAAGAACTCGATCGGCTACGCCGAGCTGTCCTACGCCCAGACCAACAACCTGAAGAGCGCCAAGATCGCCACCGGCGCCGCTCAGCCGGTCGAGGCGACCGCCGCCAACGCGGCGAACACCATCGCCTCCTCCACCGTGGCGGGCACCGACGGCGACCTCGCGCTCTCCCTGGACTACGGCACCAAGGCCGACAACGCCTACCCGATCGTCCTGGTGACCTACGAGATCGCCTGCGACAAGGGCAACAAGGCCGAGACCCTGGACACCCTGAAGTCCTTCCTGACCTACACCATCAGCGACGCCGCCCAGAAGTCGATCGGCGACAAGGGCTACGTCCCGATGCCGGCCGCGATCGGCGACAAGGTCAAGGCCGCCGTCGGCACCCTGGCCTGACCCGACAGGACCCCCGGTGGGACGGCCCCGTGAGCGAGGGGGGCAGGGGCCGTCCCACCGGAGCACGACCGAACAGCACCAACGTCCGGGGCACCGCCGCCATGGTGCCGTCCCCCCACCGGGGCGGCACCACCAGACCGGAGTAGACCAATGACTTCATCCTCCCCTGCCGCCCCGCGAGGCAGGGAACGCCGACCGCGCGACAGCCGCGTCGGCGACAAGATCTTCATGAACCTCGCCCGCGGCGCGGGCATCCTGCTGCTGGTCATCATGGCCGCGATCGCCGGCTTCCTGGCCTGGCGCTCGGGGATGGCCCTCAGCAACAACGACGGCAACTTCCTCACCACCTTCGAGTGGACGCCGGACGCCCCGAAGCCGGTCTTCGGCATCGCCGTCCTGGCCTTCGGCACCATCGTCAGCGCCCTGATCGCGATGGTGATCGCCGTCCCGGTGGCCATCGGGATCGCGCTGTTCATCTCGCACTACGCGCCGCGCCGGATCGCCCAGCCGTTCGCCTACCTGGTCGACCTGCTCGCCGCCGTCCCCAGCATCGTCTACGGCCTCTGGGGCGCGCTGTTCCTGGTCCCGCACATGGACGGGCTGACCAGCTGGCTCAACCAGTACCTGGGCTGGACGTACCTCTTCGACCAGACCAGGACCGGCACCCCGCGCAACCTGTTCACCGTCGGCATCCTGCTGGCGATCATGATCCTGCCGATCATCACCGCGGTCTCCCGCGAGGTGTTCCGGCAGGTGCCGCGGATGCACGAGGAGGCGGCGCTCGCGCTCGGCGCGACCCGCTGGGAGATGATCCGCACCGCGGTGCTGCCGTTCGGCCGCCCCGGCATCATCTCCGCCTCCATGCTCGGCCTCGGCCGGGCGCTCGGCGAGACCATCGCGGTCGCGGTGGTGCTGTCCGCCAACAGCGTCCTGTCGCTGCACATCCTCGACGCGGGCGGCGGCACCTTCGCGCAGAACATCGCGCTGAAGTTCGCCGAGGCCGGCAACAACGGCCGCGACGCGCTGATGGCCTCCGGCCTCGTCCTGTTCGTGATCACCCTGCTGGTGAACGGTGCCGCGCGACTGATCATCGCCCGCCGCAAGGAGTACTCGGGGGCCAACGCATGACCACCGTCACGACCGTCCCCGAGGACGCCCGGCAGGTGGGTCCGGGGCTGACCGCCAACCGGCTGCCCAAGTGGACCCCGCCGGCCGTCGCCGCCGGCTCGATCGCGGTCGGCTGCGGGATCGGTGCCGGCGCCGGGCTGCAGAGCCACCTCCAGTGGGGTCTGATCTCGGCCCTGCTGTTCCTGGTCGGCGGCTACCTGATCTCGGCCCAGGTCGAGGGCCGCCGCCAGGCCAAGGACCGGTTCGCCACCTCGGTGGTGTGGGTCGCCTTCATCCTGGCCGTCGTCCCGCTGGTCTCGCTGACCGTCTACACGGTCCAGCAGGGCATCGGCGTGGTGAACGGGAACTTCCTGAGCCACTCGATGAAGGGCGTGATCCAGTCGGGCCCCGGCGGCGGCATCTACCACGCGCTGCTCGGCACCCTGCAGCAGGTCGCCCTGGCGACCCTGATGGCCGCCCCGCTGGGCCTGCTGACCGCCGTCTACCTGGTCGAGTACGGACGCGGCCGGCTCGCCAAGGCCGTCACCTTCTTCGTCGACGTCATGACGGGCGTCCCGTCGATCGTCGCCGGTCTGTTCATCCTCTCGCTGTGGAACCTCGCCCTGGGCTTCAGCTACTCCGGCTTCTCGGGCAGCCTCGCGCTGGCGATCCTGATGATCCCGGTCGTGGTCCGGTCCACCGAGGAGATGCTCAAGCTCGTCCCGAACGAGCTGCGCGAGGCCTCGTACGCCCTCGGCGTGCCGAAGTGGAAGACCATCCTGCGGATCGTCCTCCCCACCGCGATCGGCGGCATCACCACCGGTGTGATGCTCGCGGTCGCCCGCATCACGGGCGAGACCGCCCCGGTGATGATGCTGGTGTTCGGCGCCGACTACATCAACAGCAACCCGTTCGACGGACCGCAGCAGTCCCTGCCGATGTACATCTGGCAGCAGTACTCGGTGGTCAACAACGACTTCGGCTACGCCCGCGCCTGGGGCGCCGCGCTGGTGCTGATCGCCTTCGTGATGGGGCTCAACCTCGTCGCCCGGGGCATCGCACGCTGGCGCTCGCCCAAGGGCGGACACTGAGCGACCGACTGACGTACGAAGACAGACGAGAGAAGCAACGATCATGGCCAAGCGCATCGACGTCAGCGGACTGTCGGCCTACTACGGCACCACCAAGGCCATCGAGGACATCTCGATGAGCATCGAACCCCGCTCGGTGACCGCCTTCATCGGCCCCTCCGGCTGCGGCAAGTCCACCTTTCTGCGCACCCTCAACCGGATGCACGAGGTGATCCCCGGCGCCCGGGTCGAGGGCAAGGTCCTCCTGGACGACGAGAACCTGTACGCCTCCAACGTGGACCCGGTCGCCGTGCGCCGCTCCATCGGCATGGTCTTCCAGCGCCCGAACCCGTTCCCGACCATGTCGATCTACGACAACGTGGTCGCCGGGCTCAAGCTCGCCGGCGTGAAGAAGAAGTCCGTCCTGGACGACGTGGTGGAGCGCTCGCTGAAGGGCGCCAACCTCTGGAAGGAGGTCCACAACCGGCTGAACAAGCCGGGGGCCGGCCTCTCCGGCGGTCAGCAGCAGCGACTGTGCATCGCCCGCGCCATCGCGGTCGAGCCCCAGGTCCTGCTGATGGACGAGCCCTGCTCCGCGCTCGACCCGATCTCCACCCTCGCCATCGAGGACCTGATCGGCGAGCTGAAGTCGCAGTTCACCATCGTCATCGTCACCCACAACATGCAGCAGGCGGCCCGCGTCAGCGACCGCACCGCCTTCTTCAACCTGGCCGGCGTCGGCCAGCCGGGCAAGCTGATCGAGCTGGACGACACCCAGCGGATCTTCTCCAACCCGTCGGTGCAGGCGACCGAGGACTACATCTCCGGCCGCTTCGGCTGAGGAGGAGCGTGGAGGACACGCCCCAGGCCGGACCCCAGCTGTCCCGCGGTGCTGCATGGCGGTGCCGCCGCGGGGCATGAGAAAGGGCCCGCCCCCGAGATGTGGGGGCGGGCCCTGTTCGCCGGTGCGTCGAGCTGCCGGGCTCAGCCCCAGAACAGGTGGACGAACCAGTACACCAGCGCTGCGACGACGGCGGCCGCCGGCATCGTGATGAACCAGCCGAGCACGATGTTCTTCGCGACGCCCCAGCGCACCGCGCGGATCCGCTTGGTGGCCCCCGCACCCATGATCGCCGCGGTGATCACGTGGGTGGTGGAGATCGGCGCCTTGAAGACGAACGACGTGATGTACATGACCGCCGAGGAGGTGGCCTCGGCCGCGAAGCCCTGCGGCGGGTCCAGCTCGATGATCTTCCGCCCGAGCGTCCGCATGATCCGCCAGCCGCCCGCGTAGGTGCCCAGCGAGAGCATGGTCGCGCAGGAGATCTTCACCCAGACCGGGATGTCCCCGGTGGTCTGGTGGCCGGAGATGGTGAGCGCCATCACCACGACGCCCATGGTCTTCTGGGCGTCCTGGAGGCCGTGCGCCAGCGCCATCGCGGCGGCCGAGGCGGTCTGGGCGACCCGGAAGTTGCGCTTGGCGCGGTGCGGGTTGGCCCGGCGGAAGATCCACAGGATCGCCAGCATCACGATGAAGCCGCCGATCAGGCCGACCACCGGCGAGACGATCATCGGGATGACGATCTTGTCGATGACCCCGCTCCAGATCACCCCGATCCCGCCGGCCAGCGCCGCGCCCACCATGCCGCCGAACAGCGCGTGCGAGGAGGAGGACGGCAGACCGAAGTACCAGGTGACCAGGTTCCAGGCGATCGCGCCGACCAGGGCGGCGAACAGGATCGCCATCCCCTGGTTGCCGGAGGGGGTCTCGATGATCCCCTTGGAGACGGTGTGCGCCACCCCGCTGCCCAGGAAGGCGCCCGCCAGGTTCATGACGGCGGCCATCGCGAGCGCGGCCCTCGGGGTCAGCGCCCGGGTGGAGACCGACGTGGCGATCGCGTTCGCCGAGTCGTGGAAGCCGTTGGTGTACGTGAAGAAGAACGCAACGCCGATGACGGCGATGAGTGCAGCCATGTCCACGAGGGTCAGGACTCCTTGACGGCGATGGTCTCCACCGTGTTGGCGACGTGCTCGAACGCGTCCGCCGCCTCCTCAAGGACGTCCACGACCTGCTTCAGCTTGAGCACCTCGATGGCGTCGTACTGGCCGGAGAAGAGGTGGGCGAGCAGCTTGCGGTGGATCTGGTCGGCCTGGTTCTCCAGCCGGTTGACCTCGATCCAGTACTCGGTGAGGTTGGACATGCTGCGCAGGTTCGGCATCGCCTCGGCGGTGAGCTCCGCAGCGCGCGCCAGCACCTCGATCTGCTGCTCGATGCCCTTCGGCAGCGTCTGGATGTCGTAGAGGACGACCAGGTCGACGGCCTCCTCCATGAAGTCCATGATGTCGTCCAGCGACGAGGCGAGGCTGTAGATGTCCTCGCGGTCGAAGGGCGTGATGAAGGAGGAGTTCAGCTGGTGGAAGACGGCATGGGTGGTGTCGTCCCCGGCGTGCTCGGCGGCGCGCATGCGCTCGACGATCTCCGCGCGGGCCGACACGTCTGATCCCAGCAGTTCCAGCAGGAGCTTCGATCCGACGACGAGGTTCTCCGCGGCGGCGGCGAACATGTCGTAGAAACTCGTCTCCTTCGGGGTCAGGCTAAAACGCACGGAAATCTCCGATGTGCGGGGTACGGACTGAACGATGCTAGGTGCAACCGAGCGCGATCGCGCAAACGGGGTGGTGGGCAGGGAGGCGGAACCTCCCCTTCCGTTCGGTTCCCGGACCGGCCGACCCGGACCACACGGCCATGTCGGACGTGATTCCCCAGTCTGACGGAACCTCGCCCCGATCGCCCCCGTGGTGCGTGCGGGGGGACCGGGGCGCCGCTCAGACGGGTGAGCCCCGCGACGACGCCCACCAGGCCGTTCGGCACATGCCGGGTGGGCCGTCGGAACACCACGGAAGGCCCCGGTGTTGGACACTGGTGGCCGACGCAGCCACCAGGCACTCAGACGAAGGCGGGCCGATGACCACGACGCAAGCGCGCACCGAGCCGGACCACGCGCCCGGGACCGACCCGCAGGCCGGCACCCCCGCCACCGCGGCGCACGGGAGCGGGCACGGCCCGCACGGCTACAGCGCGCAGAAGGACGCCCACCTCAAGCGGCTGCGCCGGATCGAGGGCCAGATCCGCGGCCTCCAGCGGATGGTCGACGAGGACGTCTACTGCATCGACGTGCTCACCCAGGTCTCGGCCAGCACCAAGGCCCTGCAGTCCTTCGCCCTCTCCCTGCTGGAGGAGCACCTGCGGCACTGCGTCGCCGCGGCCGCCGAACAGGGCGGCGTCGAGCTGGACGCCAAGGTGGCGGAGGCCTCGGCCGCGATCGGCCGGCTGCTGCGCAGCTGACCCCGGCCCGCACGGCCGGCCCAGGAGCGGCGGAGCCAGCACGGCCGGCCCCGGAGCGGCCGTCAGCCGTCGCCCTCCCGCTCGGCCCGGGCCGGGTCCACCCGGTCCAGCAGCACCTCGTCGATCCGCTCGGTCGGCAGCCGCTCACCGGTGCTGGCCGTCGCGGCGATCATCAGCTCGCCGGCCAGCTCGATCTCGTCGAGGGCCGCGTCGTCGTGGCCGCCGCTGCGGCCGCCCGTGGACGACACCACCTGCACCACCCCTTCAGTGCCTCGCCAGCCCGGGCGGCAGCCACCCGACGTCCAGCCTAGGCACTCCGGGGCCCGTCCACATGGCACGGACGGGCCATCTCGGCGCCGCCGAAACGGGTGGCCGTCGCTCCCCGCACGGCCACCCGCCCGGCGGCGCCCCGTCTCGCCCCGGCGGCCTACTTCGGGCTCTCCGAGGGCTTCATCTGGTAGATGTCCGAGGCCGGCGGCTCGGTCGCCTCGACCGGCTTGCCGAAGTCCGACAGCGAGGTGGTGGAGGTGACCTTCACCTGGTCCTTGGCCTCCTTCGACCCGGCCACCCCGGCGAAGGTGAACACCTCGACCACCTTGCGCAGCCGGCCCTGGTCGTCCAGCCAGGCGTCGTACGGGACCTCCTTGACGGTGAAGGTCTGCCCGCCCATCCGCAGACCGTCCCCGCCCCGGCCACCGGTGGCGTCGGCCGCCTTGGCCAGGTCCAGGGTGCCCCGGTAGTGGTGCAGCGGCGCGCCGTCCACGGTCTCGGTGCCGACCAGGTCGGCCTTCTGCACCCCGCGCAGCGCACCCGCCGCCGACGCCGGGTCGGTGGCACCGCTGCTCACCAGGTTGCCGTCCGGCAGCTGGCGCACGTCCAGCTTGACCCACTTGCCCTCGGGCACCTTGGCCCCGCTGTTCTGCAGGTAGACGGTGCCCGGCAGGACCACCTCGACGATCTTCCCGGTGGTCGCCGCGCCCGGTGGCACCTGCACCTCCAGCCGGCCGACCCGCTTCACGTAGTCGTAGCCGCCGCTCCCGTTGAAGGCGGCCTTCTTGTCGGCGGACTCGGTGACCAGCTCGGTGGCGGCGTGCGCGGAGCCGGTGCGGCCGGTGATGTCGGCGGCGTTGCGCACCGCCGTCAGCGGGTCGGCGGCCAACTGGTCGGCGACGGCCGACTGCTGGTCGGAGGAGCCGCCGCCGGGGTGGCCCGAGCAGCCGGCTGCTCCCGCGGCCAGGGCGGTGGCGAGCAGGGCGGCCCCGGCCGCCGAGCGCAGGTGCGGCCCCGGACGGCGCGCTGGCCGCCCGGTTCGCTGCTGGTCGGTCATCTTCATCCTCGCGACAACCCCCTCGGGCCCGACTGCCCCGCCGGACCCCTCCGGGTGGGCAGAGCTCTTTCCGGGCAAACGAGTTGAGCCGCGAAGGGTTACGGGAGCCGGGGAAGCGGGCGTCGCGCGCCGGCCGTCCGGAGCGTTACGGTGAACCACGTGCACAGTGAGCTGCCGGCCGTCCCCGGCACCACCCGGATGCCCGAGCACCGCGTCGCGGTCGGCGAACGCGGTTCCTTCGCCTTCGCGACCTGCAGCTGCGGCTGGTACTCCGCCGCCCGCCGCTCCCGCGACCTGGCCCGCCGTGAGGCGGCCGACCACGCCGCCGACCACGCCGCCGAGTACGGCGGCGAGCCGGCGGACAGACCCTAGACGCCTCGGCCCGTCCGGAGCCGGGCTGTCCCGGGTCAGGCCGCCAGGTCCGACTCCGGCGGCTGCTCCTCGGAGCGCACCGCCCCCCGCCCGCGCCGACGGCCGCGCTGGGCCGCGGCGCGGGCCGCACCGCCGCGCTCGGGCGCCCGGATCAGGGGGGCGACCGCCGTCCGGCTCAGCGCGTGGCAGAACGGGACCAGCACCGCCATCGCGATCGGCGCCAGCAGCAGCACCACGGCGACGGCGAGCGCGTAGCCGCCGATCACGTCGGTCGGGTAGTGGACGCCCATGAACATCCGGCAGAAGCCCTGCAGCAGGGCCAGGCCCCCGGCGATCCAGCCCAGCCTCCGGTTCACCAGGAACAGCGACACCGCGACGGCCATCGTCATGGTCGAGTGGTCGCTGACGAAGGAGTGGGTGCCGGCTTTGCCGTCCACCAGTACCAGCAGCCCGGGGTGGTCGACGAAGGGCCGCGGCCGGTCCACGATCGCGGCGATCGGCAGGTTGGCCAGCTCGGCGACGGCCACCGAGAGCGGTACCCAGAGCAGCCCGGCGATCGCCACCGGCGCGTCCGGGCGGCGTCTGGCCTGGAGCCAGCCCACCAGCCCGAGCATCGCGAGGCCGATCAGGATGCCGTACTCACCGATCCACGAGACCAGGTGGTCCAGCCAGTGCGGGGAGTGCTTGGCCAGACCGTTGACGGCGTAGAGCAGGCCGAGGTCGGGGTTGGTCGTGTCGGCAAGCGGCGTCGACACGCCGCACCTCCTTCTGGTCCGCTGCACCTGTGCGTTCCCGCCGGGGCCCTCCCGTCGCGGAACGCTGACGACGGGCCACCGGACCCAACGTCACCGTCGGGACACAGCGTTCCACGGAAACGCGGGGTTATGGAAACTTGACTCAGCGTCCACAGCCCGCACACAGATCGTCGGACGAGTCACCCGGTCCCGCCGGTTCCACCCGTGCCGTTGGGCCGTCCCGGTGCCGTGGGGGCGGGCGGGGCGGCGACCGCGGGCCGGGCGGTGGCGGCCGGGTCGGTCGACGCCGCGGTCGACGCCGCGGTCGGCGCCGTGGTGCCCGGGCGGCTCGGGGGGTTGACCGCGCCGTTGCCGTTGTTGTCGCGGGTCGGCAGCGCCTGGGCGCCGTCCGAGGTGACTCGGGTCGCCCCGATGTACTCCCGGGTGTCGATCTTGTCGTAGCGGATCACCGCCCCGGTGTGCGGAGCGTTGATCATGTAGCCGCCGCCGACGTAGATCCCCACGTGGTGGATGCTCCGCGGATCGCTCAGGTCCGTCGCGAAGAACACCAGGTCCCCCGGCCGCAGCTGATCACGTGACGGGTGCGGCCCGGCGTACCACTGGTCGTTGGCCACCCGGGGCAGATCGATGCCCACGGTGGCGAACGCGGCACGGGTGAGCCCGGAGCAGTCGAACTGCCCGTTCTGCGACGACAGGCCCTCACCGCCCCACAGGTACGGCGTGCCGAGCTTGGTCTGGGCGAAGTAGATCGCGGCCGCCGACTGCGCGGACACCTCCACCGGCGCGGTCGGCGCGGAGAAACTGCGGGCCATCGCCTGGATGTTCCGCACGTAGCCCTGGGTCTCCCTGTACGGCGGGATGCCCCTGTTCTTCGTCACCGCGTACGGGCCGGCGTTGTAGGCGGCCAGCAGGTTGGCCTGGGGGTCGCCCGGCACCCCGGCGACGTCCTTGGCCAGCGCGCAGTCGTACACCGCCGCCGTGGCGATCGCGTCGTACGGGTTCCAGACGTCCTTCTGGCCGTCCCCGTCACCGTCCGTGGCGTACACCGGCCAGGTGCCCGGCATGAACTGCGCCATTCCCTGCGCCCCGACGGAGGATTGGGCCCGTGGATCGAAACCGCTTTCCTGGTAGAGCTGCGCCGCGAGCATCGGCGGGGAGATCTCCGGGCACAGCGAGCCCCACTTCTGGAACGCGTCCTGATAGGCCGCCGGCACGGTCCCGGGAGAGAGGGCGGATCGATTCGCCGACTGCTGCGGCGTCCCACTTGCCGCATACGTCCCCATCGTCACCAGACCGAGGAATCCGAACGCGACAACTCCCGCCGCAGCGGAGGCCGTACCGGCCTTCCGGAGTACCATCAGCACCATCCCGACGAATCGTCAGTCGAAGTGTCCCGGAAGGCGTTGCTCACCGCAATCATCAGAGATACAAAGAGTGAGCGCTATCCTTCGTACGGGGGACATCCTCGCGTACGTGTCCGATGCCTCACGACCAATCCGCGAGAAGTAGCCAAGTCGACATCAGATCTGGCCAAGAATAGGCACCGACCCTTCGCGCGGGCGGGGTCAGGGCCCTTGAATTTGCCTGATCGGGCGGTGAGATGGAAATGAACCTGAGCAGCGTGCACACCTATGCGGTCGGCCACCTGGCCGAGGACCCCCCCAAGAAGCCGAGCATCGACACCATCATCGGCGGCATCGCCCCGGACTGGGGGCCGTTCGCGACCCTCGGGTCGGAGGCCCGGGTGATGGTCGAGGTCATCATGGCCCTCGCCATCATCCTCTGCCTCGGCATCGCGGCCTGGGGCGCGGCCAAACAGCGGATCGGTGCGACCGCGATGCGCGACAGCTTCGGCGCCGAACAGGGCAAGGGGCTGATCATCGCCGGGCTGACCGGCGTGTTCATCATTGGATCACTCGGCACTCTGTTCACCATTGTCTACGGCATGGCGATCTGACGATCGGACAGCATCCCCGGCCCGCCTGAGGGCAGGTTCCCCGCCCGAACCCCACCAGTGGCCGACCAGCCAGGACTCCACCCCCGTTCCCACCCTCCGTCCGCGCCCGCCCCCGGGCGGAGGGCCCCCGGAGCCGCCCCGGCTCCCCGCACCAGGAGGGCCGCCGTGCCGTTGTCCGACGACCAGCCGCACACCCGAACGCGGCTGCCGGTCGACGAACAGCCCTCCGTGCCGGCGACCCTCCGTCAGTCTCGGCCGCTGCGAACCCTGCTGACCGTGCTCGTGGTCGTCACCCTGCTCGTCGTCGCGATCTCCATCGCCAACCGCGGCAAGCCCGGCACCGGCAGCGGCGGCGGCAGCTCCGCCGACCACGCCGCGCCCAGCGCCGCCTCCGGCGCCGGCCCGGCCCCCAGCGGCGACCAGCCCGTCGGCACCACCGTCAACGGCATCGCCTCCGGCTTCCCGCACAGCGACCAGGGCGCCCAGTCCGCCGCCGCCAACTACGCGGTGGCGATCGGCTCCCCGGACATGTTCCGCACCGACAGCCGCCACACCATCATCGCCACCATCGCCGACCCGGGAGCGGCGGGGGCGCTCCAGAGCCGGCTGGACCAGGGCTTCGGCGGCGACACCGCCGCCCGCTACGGCCTCGACGCCCAGGGCCACGCACCCAAGGGCCTCACCTTCGTCAGCCGCACCATCCCGGCCGGCACCAAGTCGACGGGCTACAACGACGGGGACGCCAAGGTCGAGGTGTGGTGCACCGGCCTCACCGGCCTCGCCGGCGAACGCTCCGTCCAGCCGGTGACCGCCAACTGGTTCACCCTCGCGCTCTCACTCCACTGGACGGGGAGCGACTGGAAACTCACCGACTTCACCAGCAGGCAGGGCCCCGCGCCGATGCCCGGAGACCAGCAGGCCGCCACCGCCGAGGAGATCACCGGCGCCGTGCAGCAGTTCGGGGGGTTCCGCTATGCCCGTTGACCAGACCACACACCGTTCGACCGCACGCCGTGCGGGCACGGTGGCCGGCGTTTTGGCCGCCGTGCAGGTGATGACGATGCTGACGGCCCAGCGGGTGTTCGCCGAGCCGTCGCCGACTGCCACGCCCACCTGTCAGAAAGTCGATCTCCCGATCCCGGGCAGCGATGCCGGATGCGCTCCCAACGGAGCGGTCGTCATTCCCGGGAGCGGCACTGTGGGCACCGTGACCGACCCGCTCGGGTCGCTCGCCAAGGGCTGCGCCCAGGCGGCGGCCTGGGTGGTGCGGAAGTTGTCGGGGGCGATCGACGGGACGACGGCGGTCGACTTCACCAACCAGTCGTTCCTTCAGCAGTACGCCGTGGTGTTCGCCGTGTCGACGGTGATCACGCTGGTGCTGTGGCTGCTGGCGGTGACCAAGCGGGCGGTGCGGGGGGCGCCGTTGACGACGGCGATCTCGGAGGCGGTCGGCTTCCTGTGGCTGACCGTGGTGGCCTCCGCGTTCACGCCGCTGATCCTGTTCACCGTGGTGAGCGTGACGGACGGGCTGACGAAGGCGATCGCGGTCGGGACGAAGTCGGACACCGGGACGTACCTGAGCGGCTTCGCGGACACCCTGGAGAAGGGGGACGTCGGCGGCGGCCCGCTGATACTGGTGATCGTGTCACTGGTGGCGGTGCTGGCGGCGGCGGTGCTCTGGATCGAGCTGGTGATCCGGGCGGCGATGCTGTACGTGGGGGCGCTGCTGGGGACGGCGGTGTACGCGGGGCTGGTGGACCGGCAGTTGTGGAAGCACGTGCGTCGGTGGGCCGGGATGATGCTGGCGGTGGACCTGGCGAAGCCGATCATCGTGATCATCCTGGGCCTGGCGGGCGCGGTGGCGACCGGCGCCGGGGCCAACGACGACTTCGCCCGGGTGCTGTCCGGGCTGGCGATCCTGTTCCTGTCGATCTTCGCGAGCGCCGCGGTGTACCGCTTCGTGCCGACCTTCGGCGACGAGATGCTGAACATGCGTCGGGCCCGGGCCAGCGCGGTGCAGGCCGGTTCGGCGATGATCAGCGGCACCGCGAACCTGATGAAGCAGGGCATCACCACCCACGGCGACCGCGGTCCGCAGGCGGCCGGCGCGGGTGGCGGGGCGGGCGGGGGCTCGGTCGCGCCCGGCATCGCCGCGCACGCCGGCCGGACGCCGGCCCCACCGCCGCAGGCCGGGCCGCCGCAGGCCCCGGTTCCGATCCGCGACAGCAATCCAGCGAAGGGAGGGTGACGGGTAAGTGAGCAGCGAACCGCTCGGCCAGTACGGCGCCCAGTACGCCCAGCCGTACGTGCACCAGCGCCGCACCTACCTGATCGGCAAGGCCCGCCCGAACGCGCCGATCGGCCGGAACCGGGAGTCCGGCGAGATCCTGCTGATCATCTTCGGGGCTTTCGTCGGGATGCTCTGGGGCCTGTTGATGCCGGTCCTGCCACTGCGGATCGCCGGTCTGCTCGGCCTGCCCCTGCTGGCCATCGCGGCGGTCTACGTGCCGTACCGCAAGCGGACGTTCTACAAGTGGGTGGAGATCAACCGCACCTACCGCCGGACCGTCCGCAGCGGGCGCGGGGTGTGGCGCTCGGACGCGATGGACGCGGGCACCCGGATGGACGGCCGGGAGGTGGAGGTCGGGCCGCCGCCCGGGGTCGGGCGGCTGCGCTGGCTGACCGCGCCGTTCGGGCCGGACGAGGTCGGGGTGCTGATGCACCTGGAGCGGCGGACGGTGACGGCCGCGATCGAGATCGAGGGCCCGGGCGTCGGGCTGCGCGACTCGGAGGACCAGGAGGCGCTGGTCGACCGCTTCGGCACGCTGCTGAAGCACGTCGCCAACGGGGACGGCTTCGTGACCCGGCTGCAGATCCTGGCCCGCACCCTGCCGGCCGACCCGGACGCGCACGCCAAGGACGTGGAGCGGCGCGGCGACCACGACGCGCCGCGCTGGCTGCAGGAGTCGTACGACCAGTTGCAGTCGATGGTGTCGACCTCCTCGGAGCAGCACCGGGCGTACCTGGTGGCCTGCATGCACTACACCCGTGACCTGGCCGCCGAGGCGCACGCGATGGGCCGCAACGCCTACGAGAAGCGTGCGGCCGGGGGTCCGTCCCGGGACGACGACGGGCTGGCGGCGGTGATGGCCCGCGAGCTGACCGACATCTGCGCCCGGCTGGCCGAGGCGGACATCCGGGTGCGCCAGCCGCTGGGCCAGGCACGGCTGTCCTCGCTGCTGCACTCGATGTACGACCCGGACCACCCGATCGACCACATCCAGGCGATGTCCCGGCGCAACGCCTGGCCGGCCGAACTGGACGCGACCCACCCGCAGTACCTGACGGCGAAGACCCGCGAGTCGGCGACCCGGGAGCCGTGGTGCCACGCGACCGCGTGGGTCAAGGAGTGGCCGTTGACCCCGGTGGGCGTCAACTTCCTGGCGCCGCTGCTGGTGCACACCCCGGACGTGATCCGGACGGTCGCGGTGACGATGGACCTGGAGCCCACCGACGTCGCGATCGAGCGGATGCTGACCGAGAAGACCAACGACGAGGCGGAGGCCAGCCGCGCGGCCAAGATGAACCGCACGGTCGACCCGCGCGACCTGGCCCACACCGGCCGGGTGGACCAGCGCGGTGACGACCTGGCCTCCGGCGCGGCCGGGGTGAACCTGGTCGGCTACATCACGGTCTCCTCGCGCAATCCCGAGGCGCTGGCCCGCGACAAGCGGACCATCCGGGCGTCGGCCGGCAAGAGCTACCTCAAGCTGGAGTGGTGCGACCGCGAGCACCACCGGGCCTTCGTCAACACCCTGCCGTTCGCCACCGGCATCCGCCGCTGACCGCCGCGCCCGTCCACCCGCACCGCACCCGTCCACGTCCGCACCGCACTCGTCCGCCCCTACCGCTGGCACCAGGAGGCCTCCCATGGCGCTCGGCAACCTCACCGACGCGTTCACCAGCCTGTTGTTCGGCAAGGTGGAGACGACCAGGCTGCCGGTGCGCACCTCCACCGGCCAGGCGCAGGCGGTCTACCTGCCCACGGCCGCACCGGGGCTGGGCGACTCGGGCGTGATCATCGGGCGCGAGGTGTACAGCGGCAAGGGCTACGTGTACGACCCGTTCCAGCTGTACGGGCAGCAACTGCCGGCCCCGCACTGGCTGGTGCTGGGGGAGTCCGGCAACGGCAAGTCGGCACTGGAGAAGACCTATGTGCTGCGGCAGTTGAGGTTCCGCGACCGGCAGGTCGTGGTGCTCGACGCGCAGGGCGAGGACGGCGTCGGCGAGTGGAACCTGATCGCCGACGCGCTGGGCATAAAGCCGATCCGGCTGGACCCGATGGCGGCCCGGGACGGTGGGGTGAAGCTCAACCCGCTGGACCCGGCGATCACCCAGACCGGCCAGCTGTCGTTGCTGCGCACCATCATCGAGGTGGCGATGGGGCGCGGTCTGGAGGAGCGGGCGGGCTTCGCGCTGAAGGCCGCGCACGCCCACGTGGTGGCCTCGGTGAAGGACCGTCAGCCGGTGCTGAACGACATCATCGACACGCTGCGCAGCCCCGAGCTGTCCTCGGTGGAGTCGCTGGGCGTGGCGGTGGACGAGGTGCAGTCCTGGGGCCTGGACGTGGCGCTGGTGCTGGACCGGCTGGTCGACGGTGACCTGCGCGGCATGTTCGACGGCCCGACCACCGACGGCATCGACCTGGACGCGCCGCTGATCGTCTTCGACCTCTCGCACATCGACCGCAACTCGATCGCGATGCCGATCCTGATGGCGATCGTCGGGGTGTGGCTGGAGCACACCTGGATCCGGCCGGACCGGAAGAAGCGCATCTTCCTGGTCGAGGAGGCCTGGCACATCATCAACAGTCCCTTCGTGGCCCAGTTGTTCCAGCGGCTGCTGAAGTTCGGCCGCCGGCTCGGGCTGTCCTTCGTCGCGGTGGTGCACCACCTGTCGGACGTGGTGGACGGCGCGGCGGCGAAGGAGGCCTCGGCGATCCTCAAGATGGCCTCCACCCGGACGATCTACATGCAGAAGGCCGAGGAGGCGCGGGCCACCGGCCGGGTGCTGGGTCTGCCGCGCTGGGCGGTGGAGATCATCCCGACCCTGTCGCCGGGCATCGCGGTGTGGGACGTCAACGGCAACGTCCAGGTGGTCAAGCACATCATCACCGACACCGAGCGGCCGCTGGTGTACACCGACCGGGCGATGACCGAGGACGCCGTGGCCGAACGGGTGCGGGCAGAAAGGCAGTTGGCGGCGGAGCCGGGAGTTTGACCGGGACCGGCCAGGGCCTGACCGGAGGTCAGCCGGAGGGGAGAGCGTTCGTGTGCAGGCTGCCGGTCCCCGTCCGGGGGCGATGGTTCGTCAGCAGGTAATCCTCTCGTTACGTTCCACGTCCTGACAGCTACGCGCGTTGACCCTAGGCTGCACTCGCGCAACTCATCGCCCACGCGCCGGTGTCCTCCGCCGCCGCGTGGTCCTCCAAGGTGCAGGGGACCCCTCATGCTCACCGTCAGATCCCGACGGGCGGCGTTCGCCGTCGTCGCCGCCGCAGGTCTGTTCGGCACGGTGGCCGTGCCGACGGCCGCTCAGGCCGCCGACGCCAACGCCAAGCGTCACAAGACCGTCAACCTCCAGCTGCTGGCGATCAACGATTTCCACGGCAACCTGGAGCCCCCGGCCGGCTCCTCCGGCACGATCAAGGAGGTCGACCCGGCCACCGGCCAGGTGGTCTCCACCCCGGCCGGCGGCATCGAGTACCTGGCCACCGAACTGCGCGAGGCGCGGATCCCGGCCGACGACTCGATCACCGTCGCGGCTGGCGACATCGTCGGCGCCAGCCCCCTCACCTCGGCGCTGTTCCACGACGAGCCGACCATCGAGGCGATGGACAAGCTCGGCCTGGACGTCACCTCGGTCGGCAACCACGAGTTCGACCAGGGCGCGGCGGAGCTGCTGCGCAAGCAGGAGGGCGGCTGCCACCCGACCGACGGCTGCTACGAGCCCGGCCGGACCTTCAAGGGCGCCAACTTCAACTACCTGTCGGCGAACGTCACCGACGAGAAGACCGGCAAGACCCTGCTGCCCCCGTACTGGGTGACCAAGTCCCAGGGCGTGAAGATCGGCTTCATCGGCGTCACCCTGGAGGGCACGCCGAACATCGTGACCGCCGAGGGCATCAAGGGCCTGAAGTTCGCCAACGAGGTCACCACGATCAACAGGTACGCCGCCGAGCTGAAGGCCAAGGGCGTCAACTCGATCGTCGCGCTGATCCACGAGGGCGGCTACCCGGCCAGCAGCGTCTACAACTACGACTGCGGCCCGGCCGGCCAGGGCGTCTCCGGTCCGATCGTCGACATCGCGAGGAACATCGACCCGGCGGTCGGCGCCATCGTCACCGGCCACACCCACAACGCGTACGCCTGCGAGATCCCCGACCCCAACGGCGTGCCGCGCTCGGTCACCAGTGCCGCCTCCTTCGGGCGGCTGTTCACCGAGATCGACATGAAGCTGGACAAGACCACCGGCGAGATCGTCCGCCCCTCGGTCAAGGCGGAGAACCACGTGGTGCGCCGCACGGTCCCGAAGGCCCCGGACATGACGGCGCTGATCGACCACTACGCCAAGCTGGCCGCCCCGAAGGCCAACCGCCCGGTCGGTTACATCTCGGCGGACATCAACGGCCGTGGCAGCGGTGACCTGGAGAAGCCGCTCGGCGACGTGATCGCCGACGCCCAGCTGGAGGGGCTCGCCCCGGCCGACAAGGGCGGGGCACAGGTCGCCTTCATGAACCCGGGCGGTCTCCGCTCGGACCTGGTGTACAAGGCCTCGGGCAGTGAGGGCGACGGCGTGGTGACCTACGGCGAGGCGTTCACCGTCCAGCCGTTCACCAACATGATGCAGGTCAAGACGCTGACCGGCGCCCAGCTGATCCAGCTGCTGCAGCAGCAGGTGAGCGGCCTCAACGACGCGGCGCCGAAGGTCCTCCAGGCGTCCTCGAACCTCCACTACACCCTGGACATGCGCAAGACCGGCGCGGACCGGGTGGTGCTGGACTCGGTCCGGCTGAACGGCGCGCCGGTCGACCCGGCCGCCAAGTACCGGGTCGCGGCCAACGAGTTCCTGGCCGGCGGCGGCGACGGCTTCCCGGCCTTCGCGGCCGGCACCGACAAGCTCGTCGGCGCCTCCGACCTGGACGTCTTCACGGCCTACCTGGCGGCTCACAGCGCGGCGGGCTCGCCGCTGAAGCCGCCGGCGCAGGACCGGATCAAGGTCCTCGGCCCGGGCAGCGACATCGACTGACCGTGCGCCGGAGATGAGGACGGGCGGGGCGCTGTCGGGGCGCCCCGCCCGTTCCGTTACCCGCTGACCGTCACTCGGGGGCGAGGCCGCCGGGCAGTCGTACGGTGGCCAGCGCGCCCGGGCCGCCGTCCTCGGCCGGGCCGAGGGTGACCTCGCCGCCCGCCTCCCGGACGCTCTGCGCGACGATCGACAACCCCAGTCCGGAGCCGGGCAGTTGACGCGAGGAGGGGGAGCGCCAGAAGCGGTCGAAGACGTACTGGAGCTCGTCCGGTGGGATGCCGGGGCCGTGGTCGCGCACGGTCAGCACGCCCTGCCGGAGCCGGACCTCGATGGTGCCGCCGGGCGGGCTGTACTTGACCGCGTTGTCCAGCAGGTTGATCACGGCCCGCTCCAGGCCGGCCGCGTCGCCGTGTGCGTACCAGGGTTCGGTGCTCACCTCGAAGACCAGCCCGGGACCGCGGAGCTTGGCCCGCTCGACGGCCCGGTCGGCGATCTCGTGCAGCGCGACCACGGTGAGGTTGGGGCCGGTCTTCGGGGTGTCGGGGCGGGACAGCTGGAGCAGGTCGCCGATCAGCACGGTGAGCTCCTGCATCTGGGCCTTCATGTTGCCCAGCAGTTTGGTCTTGGTCGCCGGGGGCAGCGGGCGGCCGGTGGCGTCGCTGCGGATCAGCAGGTCGACGTTGGTGCGCAGCGAGGTGAGGGGCGTCCGCAGCTCGTGGCCCGCGTCGGCGATCAGCCGGGTCTGGCGCTCGCGGGAGTTGGCGAGGGCGGTGCTCATCGAGTTGAAGGAGGTGGACAGGCGGGCGATCTCGTCGTCACCGCGCACCGGGATGGTGGTGCCGACCTCCTCGGTCCGGGCGATGTGCTCGACGGCGCCGGTGAGTTGGTCGACGGGCTTGAGGGAGGAGTGGGCGACCAGGCGGCCGGCGACGGCGGCGAGGAGGATGCCGCCGAGGGAGACCGCACCGAGGAGGATGGCGAGGCCCTGGAGGGAGTCCTCGACGGACTGGGTGGGAGTCGCCACCATGACGACCGCAGGCACCGAGAACCTGTGGCTCACAGTCAGCCGGATCATTGCGGGGGTTCCGTCTGTGTACTTCCCGTCCCGGATGATCGACTGTCCGGACGCGAGCCGGAACGCTGCGGAGTCCTCCGGCTTGGTCACGATGGCCTTGGTCGCACCCGGGGGCAGACAAACTCCCGCTGACGAGAGGAACTGGGTGTCCCGGGGCACGGCACCGCTGATCTCCGGCATGATGCCGCCGCGCTGGTTCTCCAGCGCGTCCTCCGGGGTGGGATAGCAGATCAGCTTTCCGGGCAGTGCCGGGGGCGCGCTCACCAGATCCGATTTCACCTGGTCGTACAGCTGCTTGTGAACGATGAACCAGCACGCCAGTGCCGACATGGCGATGGCCACCGCCACCGCGGCCGCGCTCAGGAAGGTGAGGCGGCCGCGCAGCGAGCGCGATCGGAGCCAGTGCGCCAGCCGGCGCCGCCGGGGAACGCGTGGCGGCGTCAGAGGCGGGGGCGGAACTGTACTCACGCGCCGGCGCCGGCGGCCGGGCGAAGGGCGTAGCCGACGCCGCGCACGGTCTGGATGAGGCGCGGCATGCCGCCCTGCTCGGTCTTGCGGCGCAGGTACATCACGTACACGTCCAGGGAGTTGGAGGAGGGCTCGAAGTCGAAGCCCCAGACCGCCTTGAGGATCTGCTCGCGGGTGAGGACCTGCCGGGGGTGGGCGAGGAACATCTCCAGCAGCATGAACTCGGTGCGGGTGAGTTCGACGGGCTTGCCGCCGCGGGTGACCTCGCGGGTGGCGGTGTTCATCCGCAGGTCGCCGAAGGCGAGCACCTCGCTGTCGTCCTCGGCGGCGGCGCGGGCGGCGGCCTCCGCGGCGAGGGCGTTGCGGCGAAGCAGGGCACGGACGCGGGCGAGGAGTTCGTCGAGTTCGAAGGGCTTGGCGAGGTAGTCGTCGGCGCCGACGTCGAGGCCGGTGACGCGGTCGCCGACGGCGTCGCGGGCGGTGAGCATCAGGACGGGGACGGTGTCGCCGCGGGAGCGCATCCGGCGGACGGCGGTGAGGCCGTCCATCCGGGGCATCATGATGTCCAGCAGGACGAGGTCGGGCTTGTCGCGTTCGACGGCCTCCAGGGCCTCGTAGCCGTCGGTGGCGGTGGCGACCTCGTAGCCCTCGAAGGCGAGGCTGCTCTCCAGGGCGTCCCGGAGGGCGGGTTCGTCGTCGACCACGAGGAGCCGGGCGGAGGGGTGGCCGGCCTCGGCGGTGGTGCGGTCGTCGGCGGACGGGGTCATGGGCTGGTGCCCTTTCTCGTCGGGTGGAGGGCCTGCTGGGAGCAATTGTCCGCCTCGCGGACGCTTACCGGCTCTCAGTGATTGTGGCTCACAGGCTCTGGCCGGCTTCGAGCTTCGGCAGGACCTGCTTGATGTCGTTGATCGGGATGGCGAAGCCGAGGCCGACGCTGCCGGCCGTGCTGCTGCCGCCGCCGGCGGTGGAGCTGGCGCCGTTCGGGGCGTACATGGCCGAGTTGATGGCGATGACCTGGCCGTTGGCGTTGATCAGCGGGCCGCCGGAGTTGCCGGGGTTGAGAGCGGCGTCGGTCTGGAAGGCCTTGTAGGTGGTGGTGTCGGCGCCGCTCTGCTGCTGCGGGATGCTGCCGCGCAGGCCGGGCAGGTTGGGGAAGCCGAAGCCGCCGTTGCCGCTGGTGCTGCCCTCGTCGAGCTGGACGGTGACGTCGCGGTTCTGGGCGCTGATGATGCCGGAGGTGACGGTGCCGGTGAGGCCGTCGGGGTTGCCGATGGCGACGACGGGGTCGCCGACGGCCACGGTGGAGGAGTCTCCGAGGACGGCGGGGCTGAGGTTCTTGGCGCCGGTGGCGGTGATCACCGCGACGTCGAGCTTCTTGTCGGTGCCGGTGACGGTGGCGGGGGCGGTGGAGCCGTCCTTGAAGGTGACGGTGATCCGGCCGCTGCCGTCGGTCGCGGTGTCGATCACGTGGTAGTTGGTGAGGATCTGGCCGCTGTCGTTGAGGACGACGCCGGTGCCGGTGGCGGTGCCGTTGCCGCTCTTGACGGTGATCTGGACGACGCTGGGGGAGACGGCGGAGGCGATGGCGGGCACGTTGGCGGTGCCGTCGGTGCGCGCGG
This sequence comes from Kitasatospora sp. NPDC017646, assembly GCF_044329365.1. NCBI lineage: Bacteria > Bacillati > Actinomycetota > Actinomycetes > Kitasatosporales > Streptomycetaceae > Kitasatospora > Kitasatospora sp. NPDC017646. Next base: position 27,302 of record NZ_JBIRJC010000034.1, read on the forward strand.
AGACCGGGCTGGCGATGGTGCCGACGCGGGTGTCGGAGGACTGCCGGTCGGCGGCGACGACCCCGCCGGTGACCCCGCCGATGACGGCGGCGATCGCGGCGACGGCGGTGACCAGGGCGAGCCGTCCGCGCAGCAGGCCGCGCCGGGCCCGGTGGCCGTGGACGTCGGGGCCCTGGGGCTCTGAGAGGTGCCCCAGCAGGGTGGGCGGCTCGGGCGGCATGGGCGGGGGAGGGGGCGGTCCGTCGTAGCTGCCGCCGGAGTGGTCCTCGCGCTGGTCGTACCCGGTGGGCCGGCCGTACCCGGTGCGCGGGTCGGTGCCACCGGCGCCGTGGCCGAGCACGGTGCCCTCGATCACGCGGGGCTGCTCGTACGGGCCGTACTGCTCGTCGGGGTGCTGCTGCTGTTCGCTCATGCCGACCAAGCTCCGCCTGGTGGATGAGGACCGGATGAGAAGCGGCTCAGAACGCCCCGAGAAGCGCGTTGGCTTCTCATAAAGCCTGGTCAGGCCACCTGTGGAGCGGAATCGGTCATTCCGCTCCGGCTGCTCCGTCCGGCTGTTCCGGCAGGGGCCGCCCGGGCGCGGCGCCGTCGCAGCCGCAGGAACGGCGGATGACCAGGCGGGACGGGAACTTGCGGACCCGCTCGGTGTCCGAGCCGGGCACCATCAGGGAGTCGTCCAGCACCAGGTCCACGGCGGCCCGGGCCATCGCGTCGCGGTCGGAGGCGACGGTGGTCAGCGGCGGGTCGGCGAGCGCGGCCTCGGGCACATCGTCGAAGCCGGCCACCGCGAGGTCCTCGGGGACGCGCAGGCCGACCTCGCGGGCCGCCCGCAGCACGCCGATGGCCTGGTCGTCGGTGGAACAGAAGACCGCCCGCGGCCGGTCCGGCCTGCGCAGCAGGTCGAGCGCGACGTCGTACGCGCCGTAGCGGTGGAAGGGCGCGTCGATCAGGTGCGGCGCGGTGGGGACGCCGTGGGCGTCCATGGCGCGCTGCCAGCCCTCGACGTGGTCGATGACCGGGTCGCCGGGGGCGGGGGACTCCACCGGGCCGCCGAAGCAGGCCACGTACGGGTGTCCGTGCACCTCCAGCAGGTGGCGGACGACGGCCTCGGCACCGCCGACGTCGTCGGTGACCACCGCGACGTCGTCGATCGCCTCGGGGCGGCGGTGCAGCAGCACCACCTTCGCCCCCTCCATCGCGGCGAACTCCTCGGCGGCGCGCTGGGACGGGCCCTGGCTGACCAGGATCAGGCCGGAGACCCGCATGCCGAGGAAGGCGCGGACGTAGTGGACCTCGCGGTCGTCGACGTAGTCGGAGTTGCCGATCAGCACGAGCTTGCCGCGCTCGGAGGCGGCCCGTTCGACGGCGTGGGCCATCTCGGCGAAGAAGGGCTGGCGGGCGTCGGGGACGACCATGCCGATCAGGTTGGTCCGCCGGGAGGCCATCGCCTGGGCGACGCTGTTCGGCCGGTAGCCGAGCTGCTCGATCGCCGCGAGGACCTTCTCCCGGGTCGCGGGCGCGACCGGGCGCGGCCCGTTGTTGATCACGTAGCTGACGACCGCGGTCGAGGTCCCAGCCAGTCGGGCTACATCGTCGCGCGTCACCTTGGCCACGGGGGGAGTCTACGCGTGTGGCCCCCGGGGCGGCAGTGGGACTTGGGCCACTTCGGGGGGCGCGCCGGGAGCAATCAGGACGAACCGGTCGGTGGACGGCCCGCCCGGGGCGTGTCTGACGATTCGCGCGCCCGGCGGGAGTCGTCAGACGCGCCCCGGCCCGGTCAGGCCTCCAGGGGGGCCGGGGGACGCTGGGAGAGGTCCGGGCGCTCGCCCTTCTCGGCCTTCTCCGGGACGACGAAGCGGTAGCCGACGTTGCGCACGGTGCCGATCAGCTGCTCGTTCTCGACGCCGAGTTTGGCGCGCAGCCGCCGGACGTGGACGTCCACCGTCCGGGTGCCGCCGAAGTAGTCGTAGCCCCAGACCTCCTGGAGCAGCTGGGCCCGGGTGAAGACCCGGCCGGGGTGCTGGGCGAGGTACTTGAGCAGCTCGAACTCCTTGAAGGTGAGGTCGAGCGCCCGGCCCTTGAGCTTGGCGGAGTAGGTGGCCTCGTCGACCGAGAGGTCGCCGTTGCGGATCTCCATCGGGCTGTCGTCGACGGCGACCTGGAGCCGGCCGAGCGCGAGCCGCAGCCGGGCCTCGACCTCGGCCGGGCCGGCGGTGTCCAGCAGGACGTCGTCGATGCCCCACTCGGCGGTCACGGCGGCCAGGCCGCCCTCGGTGACCACCAGGATCAGCGGGCAGCCGATGCCGGTGGAGCGCAGCAGCTGGCACAGGCTGCGGACCTGCGGCAGGTCGCGCCGTCCGTCGACCAGGATGACGTCCGCACCGGGGGTGTCCACCAGGGCCGATCCCTCGGCGGGTGCGACCCGGACGTTGTGCAGCAGCAGGCCGAGGGCCGGCAGCACTTCGGCGGACGGTTGCAGCGCGTTGGTCAGGAGGAGGAGAGAACTCATACCCGGTGGTCCCCTTTCCGGGTCGTCGCGGTCGCGTCCCGGCTGCCGCCGCAGCCGGAGGACGCAGGTGCTGAGGGGAGGGGGAAGGACGCCCGGGCGGCTTCGGGGGAGCGCACGGCGCACCGGGGGTCCCGCAACCCCTGGCGCACCGTTCCTGCCCTGCTCATCCCGCGAAACCCTCCGGTCTGTCCGGTCCCGGGTGGCGGCCCGGCGCCGGGTGGCGACACCCCGCCGGCCGGCACGTCCTTGTGCCGCGAGAGGCGGGGCGGTTCCTGCGGCGCGCCGGGGGTGGGCCGGCGAATCGCACGAACGTCCGTACTGGCGTCCTGAAAGCACAAAAGGACCCGGGGGCGACTCTGCCCGGATCCCTCTTGGTGCACGAGGATAGCCGACCGCCCCCCGCACCGGGAGTGGGCGAATCCGGCGGTTCGCCCAATCCGGGCGCGCGCCGGGTGAGCCTGGACACAGCTTCGAGCGCCGCCCAGGGCCCGTCCGGCCAGGCCGGTTGCCGCTCGGACCGGCGGACACGCCATCATGGGACGCACATCGGCGGCGCTGCCCGGGTCCATCGTTCGGGTGGTCGGGCGGGAACTCCGGTGGCGAGCCGGACCGGGCCACCGGGGCCGGGCGAGGACGAACGGAAGGGGTGGCCCGATGGGCGCGACCACCGAGCCCGCGAGCGGTGCCCGGGTGCGCGGGACGATCCGCTACTGGGCGGCGGCGAAGTCCGAGGCCGGGCTGGCCGAGGAGCCGTACGAGGCGGCGACCCTGGCGGAGGCGCTGACGGCGGCCAAGGAGCGGCACGCCGACCGGCCGAGGTTCATCCAGCTGCTCGGGCACTGCTCGTACCTGGTCGACGGCGCGCAGGTGGGCGGCCGGGACCACGGGACCGTGGCCCTGACCGAGGGCGGGACGGTCGAGGTCCTCCCGCCGTTCGCGGGAGGCTGAGCGGCGTGACGGACATGAACAACCCGAACCACGGCGGCGGCTACGGCAACTGGCCGCAGCAGCCCCAGCAGCCCTATCCGCATCCGCAGCAGCCACCGCGGCACGCGCCGCAGCACCCGTACGGCTATCCGGTGGACGACGAGGCGGCGACCACGCTGCTGCCGCCGGTGCCCGCGTTCGACGACGCCGACGCGACCACCCTGATGTCGCCGGTGCCCGCGTTCGAGGACGCCGAGGCGACCACCCTGCTGCCGCCCGTCCCGGCGCTGGACGACGCGGCGGCCACCACGCTGCTGCCGCCGGTGAGGGTCTCCGGTGCGATGCCGGTCGCCCCGCCGCAGCACCGCGGGCAGCCTCCGGTGCAGCAGCAGCCGCAGCCGCCGCAGCAGCCCTCGCGGGCGCGGCACGCGGCCCCGGCGCCGCAGCCCGCCCCGCGGCAGGCCGCGCCGCCCGTCGCCGGGATGCCCCCGGCCGGGATGCCCGCCGCCGCGCCGCCCGTCGACGGAGCGGGCTTCGACCCGCCGACCATGACGCTCAAGCGCCCGGACGCCCCAGCCGCCCCGCCGTACGGCTCCCTCCCGGCGCAGCCGACCCCGCTCGCGGCGCCGACCGCCGCCCCGGGCGGCCGGACCGGTTCGCCGATCATCGACCCGGGCCTCCAGCCGGCTCTGATCACCGCGGGCACGGCCGCGCTGCTGGCCGGTGGTGCCGCGCTGGGCCAGGTGGCGCTGGCCCTGGTGGTCGCGCTGCTGCAGCTGCTGACGGCGGCCGGCTGGTTCCGGCTGAACGGCATGTGGCCGGCCCGCCAGGGGATCCTGCTCGCCGCGCTGGCCGGGCTCACCGCGGACGCGGCCGTGCTGCTGGTGGACTCGAACGGCGACGCGGCGGCCGTGGTGGGCACCCTGGGCGGGTTCTTCCTGCTGGTCCTGGTGCTGCAGACGTTCCGTCCGTCGGATCCGAAGGAGCGGTTCTACGCGCTGACGGTGCTGGGATCGGCCACCGTGGTGACGGCGCTGTGCACCACGCTGCTGCTGGCCGAGTGGGTGCCGGCCGGGGTGGGCGCGGTGGCGCTGGCCACCCTGCTGGCGGCGGCTCCGCTGCCCGGCCCGAAGCAGCTGGGCCCGGTGCTGGGCCTGGTCGCGGCGGTGCTGCTGGGTCTGCTGGTGGGCGCGCCGGTGGCGCTGGGTGCGCTCGCCGGGCTGGGTGCGCTGATCGGCCGCCGGGTCGCGGCGTACGACTTCCCGTCCCGTTTCGTGCACATGACGGCGGGCGTGGCGCTTCCGCTGGCCGTGGCCGCGCCGCTGATCTGGATGGCCACCGACCTGCTGGCCGGCTGAGCCGGGTACGTCACGACCGCGTCCCGCCCCGGAACCACCTTCCGGGGCGGGACGTCGTACGGTCGTGCGGTAGGAGCCGCGTCCGGACGGCTCCGGACGTGACGGCGACCGGCGACGACGGGGGACACGATGCGCGGATGGCTGAAGGCGACGATCGGTCTGGCGGTGCTCGCCGGCCTGCTGGTGGGCGCGGACCGGATCGCGGTCGGCGTGGCCGAGGACGAAGCCGCCGACCGGCTGGTGAAGAGCGGCCAGATGAGCCAACGGCCGGACGTCACGATCGAGGGCTTCCCGTTCCTGACCCAGGTGGTCTCGAAGAAGCTGGACGACGTCCGGATCTCCTCGGACGGCCTGACCGTCCGGAACAACGGCCAGCAGGTGGGGCTGCACTCCTTCAAGGCCAGGCTCTCGGGCGTCGAGGTGAGCGACAGCCTGAACAGTGCCACGATGGACAGCGGTACCGGCAGCGGTGTGATCACCTACCAGGACCTCGCCCAGCTGCTGCCCCCGGCCTCCCAGCTGATGGGCGGTGCCCCGCTGCCGGGCGGCGCCAACTCCCGGCTGAGCCTGTCGTACGGCGGACCGGGCAAGGTCAAGGCCTCGCTGGGTCCGGTCTCGGTCGGTGAGGCCACCGTGCACAACGAGGGCAACACCGTCACGGTGGACGGCCTCAAGCTGAGCTCGCTGGCCGAGATGTTCGCCGGGCTCGCCAACCGGAAGGTCGAGCCGGCGAGCTTCACCCTGGACTCCATGCCGGCCGGCCTGAAGCTGGCCGCGAAGGACGGCGTGACGCCGCTGCCGGAGGGCCTCCAGCTGTCCTTCGAGGGCAAGGGCGTCAAGCTGCTGGGCTGACCCGGGGCCGTTCCGCCGTCGCTCCGGCTCCGCTCCCCTTCTTCTCCTCCTTCTCCGTCGCCGTTCCGCTCCGCGAGACGCGCTGTCCAGCGCGACCCGCGGAGCGGTGCCGTTTCCGCCCGTTGTGGGCCCCCGCCGGGCGTCCGGCCCGGGCCCGCCGGAGTGCGCGAAGGCTGAATCCCAGTATTCGACCGTTTCGATCTCGGTATTCGATACGCTGGTGACAGCAGGCCGCCGGTGTCCCTAGCATCGTCGGCATGAAGCGACAGACGGATCTCACGAAGCGGCGGGCGGTCGACCTGTGCCGCGTGGCCGCCTGTCTGTGTCGAATGCGCTGAGTCGGCGTCCTGGCAGGGCAGTTGAAGCCCGCCGCCGATCTCTCCGGTGACCTCGCCCGGCTCTTCGGGCCGGTGGTCGCCGCCGTACCCCGCACGTCCACGCCCGGTCGCCCCGGCTCGCTCCTCCGTCCCGTCATTCGGACGGGATTTCGGACGGGAGTCGGACCGCACCCGCTCGGGCACCCCTGCAGCACCTGCTGAGCAGCACCTTCCGCCAACCGCCCCCGGATGGAGAACATCACCATGAGCCGCAGCGACGTCCTGGTCGACGCCGACTGGGTCCAGGCCCACCTGGACGACCCGAAGGTCGTCATCGTCGAGGTCGACGAGGACACCTCCGCGTACGACAAGAACCACATCCGCAACGCCGTCCGGATCGACTGGAAGAAGGACCTCCAGGACCCGGTCCGCCGCGACTTCATCGACCAGGCCGGCTTCGAGGCGCTGCTCAGCGCCAAGGGCATCGCCAACGACGACACCGTCGTCCTCTACGGCGGCAACAACAACTGGTTCGCCTCCTACGCCTACTGGTACTTCAAGCTGTACGGCCACGGCGACGTCCGCCTGCTGGACGGCGGCCGCAAGAAGTGGGAGCTGGACTCCCGCGACCTGGTCGCCGAGGTCCCGGCCCGCCCGGCCACCCAGTACACCGCCCAGGCCGCCGACTCCTCGATCCGCGCCTTCCGCGACGACGTGGTCGCCGCCATCGGCAACCTCAACCTGGTCGACGTCCGCTCGCCCGACGAGTTCTCCGGCAAGCTGCTCGCCCCGGCGCACCTCCCGCAGGAGCAGTCGCAGCGCCCCGGCCACGTGCCGAGCGCCCGCAACATCCCGTGGGCGAAGAACGCCAACGACGACGGCACCTTCAAGAGCGACGAGGAGCTCAAGGCCCTGTACGAGGCCGAGGGCATCGACCTGGCGAAGGACACCATCGCCTACTGCCGCATCGGCGAGCGCTCCGCGCTCACCTGGTTCGTGCTGCACGAGCTGCTCGACCAGCAGAACGTCAAGAACTACGACGGTTCGTGGACCGAGTACGGCAGCCTGGTCGGCGTGCCGATCGAGCTCGGCAGCAACTGAGCCCCGGCTCGACCCGTAAGTCAGAAGGGAATACCAGACATGTGCGGTGCGAAGGCCGGCGGCCCGGACCTGGCAGGAGTTGACGTGGCGAACGAGACGATCATCCAGGGTTCGGTGACCCGCGACGGTGAGCCGGTCAACGGCTACGTCCGGCTGCTGGACGAGAACAACGAGTTCACGGCCGAGGTGCCCACCTCGGCGACCGGCCAGTTCCGGTTCTTCGCCCGCCCGGGCAAGTGGACCCTGCGGGCGCTCGTCCCGGGCCAGACCGTGGACCGTCAGGTGGTGGCCTCCCAGGGCACCGCCGTCGAGGTCGCGATCGCGGTCTGACCAGGACGGACGATCACACCGAGGGCCCCTGCCGCGCAGGGGCCCTCGGCCGTACCGTGGAAGACGTGCAGACGAGGCGCCGGCGGCGCTACTACTACGCCATGATGGGCGTGTGCGTGGGCCTGTTCGTCCTGGCCTGGGGCGTGGTGCGGTTCTTCTCGGTGGGAGCCGCGGTGGGCCTGTGCGTGGTCGCGATGGTCATCCCGCCGGCCGCCGCGGTGTTCGCCAACAAGCGGGATCCGGAGGACGACTGGTGGAACGACCCGCGCTGGGACGACCCGAAGTGGGACGACCCCGGCCACGACCGGGACCGCCCCGACCACGAGCCGCACGACAAGCGCGACAAGTCCGAGTAGGCGGGGCGGGTCAGTAGACGAGCGCCTGGACGCCGTCCGCCGTGATCTCGCTGACGAAGACCTGCGCGCCCGCGATCCGGACGCCCTCGACGGTGTCCTTCTGCTCGATCCCGCGCCGGGCCGCGCACTGGGTGCACAGCGTCACCGAGCCGGCCGCCAGGATCGACTCCAGCAGGTCCGGCAGCGGGGCGGCGTGCGGCAGCTCGAACTCCGCCGCCTTCCCCGGCAGGGCGAACCAGGAGGACTCCCCGGTCAGCCAGAGCGAGACCTCGATCCCGCTGGCGACGGCCACGGCCGCCACCGTGAAGGCCTGCGAGCACCGCTCCGGCGCGTCCGCCCCGGCGGTGACCTTGATGACGAGCTTCTTCGACATGGCGCCACCTTAGAGGGCGCGTGACCCCCGTCCGAGGTCATCCCGGAATCCCTTGGGGAAACCTTGGGCGGCGCCCGTGCGCGGGGCGCGAAACCCGACGTGGCGGGGCTCACCGCGACCGGCCGGAGCACGACGGATAGAGTGAGCCCGCAAAATCCACCACAACTGTCGCCGCCTGGGAGCCCCCCGTGTCCGGTCTGGAAATGTTCTTCGACGGTCTGCTGGCCCTCATGGCCGTGCTGATCACCTGGTTCGCCATCTTCTCGGTGATGAAGCTGTACCAGGGCCAGCGCTGACCCTGCCGTACGGTTGAGGCAGACCGCACCGACCACGACAGCGACCAGGAACATGATCGAGATCCCCTCTGACCTCCACAAGGACGTCGTCCCGCTCGCCTTCCTCCTCGGCACCTGGGAGGGCGCGGGCGTCTACGACTTCCCCGGCACGGAGAAGTGCAACTTCGGCCAGGAGATCGTGATCCGGCACGACGGCCGCCCCTTCCTGGAGTTCCGCTCCCGCACCTGGGTGCTGAACGAGGAGGGCGAGAAGGTCCGTCCGCTGGAGAACGAGCACGCGTTCTGGCGCATCACCAGCAACCACGACGGCACCACCGGCGCCCGCGGGATCGAGATCTCCTCCGTCCGTGACGACGGCACGGTCGAGATCTGGTACGGCGAGCTGGCCGACGGCAAGCCGCAGGTCGACGTCTCCACCGACGCGGTGGCCCGGATCGAGGGCTCCCCGGAGTACTCCGGCGGCAAACGGCTGTACGGCTTCGTCAACGGCGAACTGCTCTGGGTCGGCGAGAAGGCCGCTCCGAACGTGCCGCTGCGCCCGTACATGTCCGCGCAGCTGAAGAAGGTGCTCAGCCCGGCCCAGCTGATCAAGGACATCAACGACCTGCCCGACGACGGCATCGCCTTCTTCAAGTAGGCGTCGCACAGTCCGCGCACGAGGTAGGGACCGGCCCCCGGCCGGTCCCTACACTTGCCTCAGGACCCCCGACCTTGGCAGGGACAGAACCGTGGCGGACACCGGCACCACCGACTGGCAGCTCTCCGGCGACTGGAAGGCCGACCTGCGCGAGCGCGGCTACCGCCTCACGCCCCAGCGGCAGCTCGTGCTGGAGGCCGTGGACGTCCTCGACCACGCCACCCCCGACGACATCCTCTGCCACGTCCGCAAGACCGCCAGCGGCGTCAACATCTCCACCGTCTACCGGACCCTGGAGCTGCTGGAGGAGCTGGGCCTGGTCTCGCACGCCCACCTCGGCCACGGCGCCCCGACCTACCACCTGGCCGGCCGCCACCACCACCTGCACCTGGTCTGCCGGGACTGCGAGGAGGTCACCGAGACCGGCACCGAGATCGCCCAGCCGCTGATCGACCGGCTGCGCGAGGAGCACGGTTTCGACACCGACCTCAAGCACTTCGCCATCTTCGGCCGCTGCGCCGACTGCACGGCGAAGCAGGCGGACGGCCGGTCGTAAGCTGGCCGGTATGACCGGTGTGAAGAGTCCGCTGCTTGCCCTGCCCGGAGCCGTCCCCGCCGAGGGGGCCGACGAGGGCGTCGCCGCCCACTACGGCGACATCTTCCGCGAGCAACGGAACCTGTCCCAAGGCACCGGCTTCGTCGACCTCTCGCACCGCGGCGTGGTCACCGTCTCCGGCGCCGACCGCCTCTCCTGGCTGCACCTGCTGCTCACCCAGCACGTGAGCGGGCTGGAGCCGCAGCACGCCACCGAGGCGCTGGTGCTCTCCCCGAACGGGCACGTCGAGCACGCGCTCTACCTGGTGGACGACGGCACCACCACCTGGGCCCACGTCGAGCCGGGCACCCAGGGCGCGCTGGTCGCCTACCTGGAGAGCATGAAGTTCTTCTACCGGGTGGAGGTCGCCGACGCGACCGCCGACTACGCCGTGGTCCACCTGCCGGCCGGCTCCACCGGCTCCGTCGAGGGTGCCGCCGCCGTCCGCGAACTCCCTCACGGACGCGACCTGTTCGTGCCGCGCGCGGAACTGGCGGAGCTGGCCGCCGGGTACGGCCCGGCGGCCGGGGTCTGGGCGTACGAGGCGCTGCGGATCGAGGGCCACCGGCCCCGGCTCGGCTTCGAGACCGACCACCGGACCATCCCGCACGAGGTGGACTGGCTGAGCACCGCCGTCCACCTGCAGAAGGGCTGCTACCGCGGCCAGGAGACCGTCGCCCGGGTGCACAACCTGGGCCGCCCGCCGCGCCGGCTGGTCTTCCTGCACCTGGACGGCACCGAGGAGACGCTGCCCCCGCACGGCACCGAGGTGCGGCTGGCCTCCGACCCGGACGGGCGGTCGCTGGGCTTCGTGACCTCCTCGGCCAGGCACCACGAGCTGGGGCCGATCGCGCTGGCGATCGTCAAGCGGAACGTCCCGGTGGACGCGGTGCTGCTGGCCGGGACGGTTCCGGGCACCCAGGACGTGATCGTCCCGCAGTAACGCCTTCGGGCCTGCGGGGCCCTGGCCCCAGCCGTCAGACCTCGACGAGGACGGTGAACGGGCCGTCGTTCACCAGCGCCACCTGCATGTCGGCGCCGAACCGGCCCGTCTCCACCTTGGCGCCGAGCGCCCGCAGTTGGGCGACCACCTCGTCCACCAGCGGCTCGGCGACCGGACCGGGGGCGGCCGCGGTCCAGGTGGGGCGGCGGCCCTTGCGGGCGTCGCCGTAGAGGGTGAACTGGCTGATCACCAGCAGCGGGCCGCCGATGTCGGAGCAACTCTGCTCCACACCCTCCTCGTTGACCGGCAGGATCCTCAGCGTCCAGAGCTTGCGGGCCAGTTGCGCCGCCTTGGCCGGGGTGTCCTCATGGGTCACGCCGACCAGGACGCACAGCCCGGGCCCCTCGATCGCACCGACGGTCTCTCCGGCCACGGTCACCCGGGCCTCGGTCACTCGCTGCACCACTGCTCGCATGCCGCCATTGTGCCGGAGCGCGGTACGGCCCGGCGGGGGCTCCGGGGAATCGGCCCTGGACGCCCGGGCCGCGGGGCCGGAACGCGTCCGAGGAGGGACGGGAGGAGCGCACGAGAGGAGCGCGTACGAGGAGCGCACGCCAGGGGCGTGCATATGACTGACGCACGCCGTGCAGCGCGCGCCTGCGCAGGTTCGGGCGCTGCTCTTCCAGCGGAAAGCCCTGGTCATATCAGCCACCCCTGTTCGCCAGGGGGCCGTTCGGGTGCACGGGCGGTGCGCGCGCGCCGGGTGGGGTGGCACGCTGGGGGACCGTACGGAGGGCTCGGTGCGCCTGGAGGTCCGCCGCACCGGGCCGGGGTTCGGCCGGGCGGTCGAGCCGGTAGGACAGTCGTTCTGCCGGGATCGCCCGGTGGGTGGTCCCGGCCGGGGAGCGGAACCCCTTCGGGGCTCCCGGGCGTGCCAACGGACGGGACGCGCGAGCCCGTCGGGGGACGGGCCGGAGTGGCGGCAGGGACGGGGTGCCGCGAGCGGGCGGGCGGGATCGGACGACGGCAGGTGGGCTGGATGATGGACGCGAGCAGCGCGGCGTGGAACCGATCCGGGCAGGTGGCGCAGGCCCCCGGAGCCCCCTCCTGGGCGGTCGGCCCGGACGGCGAGCCCGACCTGGAGCGGCTGGGCCTGGACCAGCTGCGGGTCCTGCGCCGGGAGACCATGGAGCAGGAGGCCGACCTCTCCTACCTGCGGCGGCTGCTGCACGGGCGGATGGACATCCTGCGCGCCGAGCTCGACCGGCGCCCCGGCGGCGCCGCCCACCCCGCCCGGGCGGGCGGCGACGGGAGCGGAGCCCCGGTGGCCGGCGGGGAGCCCGGCGACCTGCTGGACCGGCTGCCGGCCATCCTGACCGACGCGCCCTCCACCGTGCGGCGCTCGGCCCGGCACGTCACCCTCGGCCCGCCGCGCACCCAGGAGTCGCAGCTGGAGGCGGACGCGCTGATGGGCGACGTCCAGCTCGCCGACCTCGCCGCCCACCCCGCCGAGGAGCTGCTGGCCGCCCTGGAACGGCTGCGCGCCCACGAGCGCGAGGTGTCCGGACGCCGCCAGCTGCTGCTGCGGACGGCCGACGGTTGCAATGCCGAGATCACCCGCAGGTACCGTGATGGGGAAGCACGGGTCGACGACCTGCTCTCGGAGAGGCCGCTCTGACCGGGTGAGTCGTCAGGGGCGGGTGGGGTCCGGCTTCCTCCCGGTCCGACCCTCGCCCCCGGAAGGCACCCCGATGTCCCAGTCCGCCACCCCGCCCGTGCTCGCCGAGGTCATACGCTCGGGCTTCACCGAGGGCCGCCACCACGGCTCCCTGGTCCTGCTCGCCGCCGACGGCTCGGTGGAGTTCGCGCTCGGCGACCCCGACGCGCCGGTCTTCCCCCGCTCGACGGCCAAGCCGTTCCAGGCGGTGGCCACGCTGCGGGCCGGGTTGGCGATCGAGGGCGAACTGCTGGCGCTGGCGGCCTCCAGCCACTCTGCCGAATCGTTTCACCTCGACGGTGTCCGGACCATCCTGGGCTCCGCCGGCCTCGACGAATCGGCCCTGCGCACCCCGGCCGACCTCCCGCTGGACGAGACCGAGGCGGAGCTGCTGCTCGGCGTCGGCGGGCGGCGCGCCCCGATCCTGATGGACTGCTCCGGCAAGCACGCCGGCTGGCTGGCCGCCTGCGTCGCCAACGGCTGGGACACCGGGAGCTACCTCGACCCGGCGCACCCGATCCAGGAGCTGGCCCGCGAGGCCCTTGCGGAGGGCACCGGCGAGACCCCCGTGCACACCGGCGTGGACGGCTGCGGCGCCCCGCTGCTGGCAGTCAGCCTGACCGGCCTGGCCCGCGGCTACCGCGGCCTGGTGCTGGCCGCCGCGGGGACCGCGCAGCGCCGGGTCGCCGACGCCATGCGCGCCCACCCCGAGTACGTGGCCGGCACCCGCCGGGCCGACACCTGGCTGATGCGGGCCGTCCCGGGCGCGCTGTCCAAGATGGGCGCCGAGGCCGTCCAGGTGGTCGCGCTGCCGGACGGGCGGGCGCTCGCCTTCAAGATCGACGACGGCGCGGAGCGGGCCCGCGGCCCGGTGCTGGCGGCCGCGCTGCGCCGGCTCGGCGTGACCGGCGCGGAGGACACCGTCGAGCGGATCGGCGCGGCCCCGCTGTTCGGCGGCGGCGCCCCGGTCGGCGAGGTGCGGGCGGCCTTCTAGGAGGTGCCGGACACGCCCCGGCGGCCCCGGCGTACCCCCGTCGGGGTGCGGGTCGCCCCGGGGCGGTGCACGGTGGACCGGGGGCCGTCGCACAGCTGAGGGAGTCCGCCATGACCGACCACGTGTACCGGGTGACCGAGATCGTCGGGTCCTCGACCGAGAGCGTCGACGCCGCGATACGCAACGGGGTGGAACGGGCCTCCCGGACGCTGCGCAACCTCGACTGGTTCGAGGTCTCGCAGGTCCGGGGCCACCTGGAGGACGGCCGGATCAAGCACTACCAGGTGTGCATCAAGGTCGGCTTCCGGCTGGAGGACTGAGCACTCCCGGAGACGGCAGGGGCCGGGGTCCGCGGACGAATCCGCGGACCCCGGCCCGACAACCCGTCCCGACCTGCCTCGGACTGCCCCGATCGGACGAGGAGCGAACGAGATCGGAACGACGGCTCAGTGGCCGCCCTGCTCCGCGAGGCGCTTGATCGAAGCGGTGACCTCGGCCTCGGCCTCGGCACGGCCGACCCAGTTGGCGCCCTCGACGGACTTGCCCGGCTCCAGGTCCTTGTAGACCTCGAAGAAGTGCTGGATCTCCAGGCGGTCGAACTCCGACACGTGGTGGATGTCGCGCAGGTGCTCCCAGCGCGGGTCGGTCGCCGGGACGCACAGCAGCTTGTCGTCGCCGCCGGCCTCGTCGGTCATGTGGAACATGCCGATGGCGCGGCACTTGATGAGGCAACCCGGGAAGGTCGGCTCGTCCAGGATGACCAGGGCGTCCAGCGGGTCGCCGTCCTCGCCGAGCGTGCCCTCGACGTAGCCGTAGTCGGCCGGGTAGCGGGTCGAGGTGAAGAGCATCCGGTCGAGCCGCAGACGGCCGGTCTCGTGGTCGACCTCGTACTTGTTGCGAGAGCCCTTCGGGATTTCGATAAGGACGTCGAACTCCAACGGTTCCTCCAAGGTAGGGACTGACAGAATCCAAGTGTCTCCTACGGGAGTGAGTGCTCGGGAAAGGGGCCGGTCGGTGGGAGCAGGGGGAGGGGCGGCGCGCCGTCGCGGGGGGACGGCCGCCGGACTGTTGGGAGCGGCCCTACTGGTCGCCGGAACGGCGCTGGGAGCGGGCGGTGCGCACGCGCAGCCGCCCACCGGCACACCCAGCGGCGGCGGTTCTCCGGCCGCGCCCCCGGCCACGGCGGTCGCGACGGCCGCGACGGGCGCCGTGCTGGCCACCGCCGAGAACGGCCCGGAGGCCGCCGTCCCCACCGCGCAGGGCCTCCAGCAGGCGCTGGCCCCCTACGTCTCCGACAAGAACCTCGGCACCGTGGCCATCGCCGTCGCGGACGCCGCCGGCGGCCAACTCCTGTACGGCTCCGGGGAGAACGTCCCGGCCACCCCCGCCTCCACCACCAAGTTGGCCACCACGGTCGCGGCCCTGTCCCTGATACCCGGCGACACCCGGCTCACCACCCGGGTGGTCCGCGGCGCGGACCCCGGCACCATCACCCTGGTCGGCGGCGGGGACCCGACGCTCACCGCGCTGCCCGCCGACCAGGTGCAACTCGGCGGCCGGCCCGTCGACGCCGACACCGCCCCCGCCTCGATGGAGGAACTCGCCCGGCAGACCGCCGCCGCCCTGAAGGCGGCCGGCACCGGCAGGGTCAAGCTCGACTACGACCTGTCGCTGTACACCGGCGACCCGCATCACCAGCCCCCCGACAACCAGAACATCGCCCTGGTCGTCCCGCTGATGGCGGACGAGGGCAGGGTGGACCCCAAGAGCGCCGAGGAGGCCCCGGACCGGGTCCTCGACCCGGCTGCCGCGGCCGCCGCGACCTTCGCCACGCTGCTCGCCGCCCAGGGCGTCACCGTCGACGGCAAGGCCAGGCCGGCCGACGCCCCGGCCGCCGCCGACGCCCCCGTCCTCGGCAAGGTCGACTCGCCGACGGTCGCCCGGCTCGTCGAGCGCCTGCTGACCAACTCCGACAACCAGCTCGCCGAGGCGATCGCCCGTCAGGTCGCCCTCGCCGCGCACCAGCCGGCCAGTTCGGAGGGGGCGGCGAGCGCCGTCACCCAGGAACTGGCCAAGCTCGGCGTGCCGATGACCGGAGTGGTCCTCAACGACGGCAGCGGCCTGAACAAGGGCAACCAGATCCCGCCCGCCGTCCTGGTCCGGATCCTCGCCCTGGCCGCCTCCGACCAGCACCCCGCCCTGCGCCCGGTCCTCACCGGCCTCCCGGTCGCCGGCTTCACCGGCACCCTCGGCAAGCGCTACGACTCCGGCTCCGGCGCCGCGGACGCGGCCGGCCTGGTCCGCGCCAAGACCGGCACCCTCAGCGGCGTCAACGCCCTCGCCGGCACCGTCGTCGACGCCGACGGCCGCCTCCTCACCTTCGCCGTCATGAGCCGCACCCCCTCCACCGTCCCGGTCGACACCACCCGCGCCGCCATGGACCGCATCGCCGCCCACCTCGCCTCCTGCGGCTGTCACTGACCCGCGCAGAGCCGCGGCCGCCGCCACGAGGGCGGCGGCCGCGCCGCAACGCCCTGCGCGGCAAGGCCGTTGACCCCTCGTTGCGGGCGGCCGACGTCCTCGCCGACCGTGGCGCCGCCCGGTGGGCCAGGTCGGTGCCGCGCGCGGGCGGGGAACGGGCGGCCGGGCGCATCCGCCGACGGCCCCGCCTGCCGCGGTGCCGCACCGTGTGCGTCGTCGGGGCCTCCGCCCGGCGTGGCACGGGCTCGCCGGGCGGCGCGGCGGCCACCGCGCTGGTCGGGACCCGGGGCGCCCGGCGCGGGTCCGGCGGCCGTCCTCCGTTGGGCACTCCGGCCGGGCCGCCGCCGGGCGGGGCGGGTGTTCCGGCTTTCCCCGGTGGTGCTCCCCGCGTCCTCGACCGCCGTCACCGGTGGCGGGTTCGAGGGGGGTCGGGGGCGGGCAGGGTGTTCATGGCGGGTGGCTGCCGTTGGTGGTGGGGAGCACGTACGGTGAGGACATGACGAGCGCGAGCGGCGGGGCTGACATGGTCGACTGGAATCTCGCGGTCGCAACGGCGACCAGGCTGGTGCGGCCGGGGCCGGAGGTGAGTCGGGCGGAGGCGGCGGCGGTGGTCGCCGAGCTGCGCCGGCACGCGCTGGAGGCCGAGGAGCACGTGCGGGCGTTCACCGGGATGCGGTCGAGCAGTCTGGCCGCGGCGACCGCCACGCCGGTGCTGGTGGTGGACCGTCCGGGCTGGGTGCGGGCGAACGTGGCGGGCTTCCGCACGGTCGTCCAGCCACTGGTGGAGAAGCTGCAGGCCCGGCGGGCGAACAGCGCGGCGGCCGGCGTGTTCGGTGCCGTGGGGGAGAAGGCGACCGGGATCGAGGTGGGGGCGCTGCTGGCGTTCCTGGCGACCAAGGTGCTGGGCCAGTACGAGACCTTCGCCCCGGCCGAGCCGTTGCTGGAGGCCCCGGACAGTCCGGCGGCGCTGTTCGACAAGCCGCGGCTGGGCCCGGAGGGCCCGGGGCCGGGCAGGCTGCTGCTGGTGGCGCCGAACATCGTGCACGTCGAGCGCGAGCTGGACGTCGACCCGTCGGACTTCCGGCTCTGGGTCTGCCTGCACGAGGAGACGCATCGGACGCAGTTCACCGCGGTGCCGTGGCTGCGCGACCACATCCAGTCCGAGGTGCAGTCCTTCCTGGCGGAGACGGACGTCGACCCGGGAGCGCTGCTGGAGCGGCTGCGCGACGCGGCGGGTTCGCTGGGGGCGGGGCTGCCGGGGGCGGGCAACCGGGAGGGCCGGGAGGGCGCCCCGGCGGGGAACCTGCTGGAGATCGTCCAGTCGCCCGCGCAGCGCGAGATCCTCGGCCGGCTGACGGCGGTGATGTCGCTGCTGGAGGGCCACGCGGACGTGGTGATGGACGGGGTCGGCCCGGCCGTGGTGCCGACGGTCGCGGAGATCCGGGAGAAGTTCCAGCAGCGCCGCGACCGCGGGGCGAACCGGCTCGACCTGGTGCTGCGCCGGCTGCTGGGCATGGACGCCAAGCTGCGGCAGTACCAGGACGGCGCGGTGTTCGTGCGGGCCGTGGTGGAGCAGGTCGGCATGGAGGGCTTCAACAGGGTGTGGACGTCCCCCAACACCCTGCCGACCAAGGACGAGATCCACGACCCGGCCGCCTGGGTCGCCCGGGTCGGCCGCTGAGAGGAGCTTCCGCGCCCGCCGGGCCCCGGGAGGCCCTGTGCGGCCCCGATCGGGGGATCCCGGCGCGCGGCGGGACCGCTGCCGGTCGGTGGCGGTCAAACCCGCTCGTACGAGTGGTCCAATCAGGCAGGTGGTGGGTGAAGATACGTTTCTCCATTCACCCGAACGTGGGACGGGGGTCGTACCGGTGGCGCGGGTGGCGTAGCGGGTCGCCACTTTCTGCCACCATCTGTGAGCGCCCGGTAACGAGGCGCTCATGCAGGCGCGCGGTCCCGGCCGCCCGCCGCAGTCCTGTCCCCCTCCCTCGAGGAGTCGTCCGCCGTGGGCCCTCACCCCGCCGTCGCCGCGATACGCCTGGCCGTTCGCCGCACGCTCACCGACCTCGCCGCCGAGGCCGGTACCACCTTCACCGCGCCCGTGCGCGAGCCCCGCGAGCGCCCGGCCGGGGCGCCGCTGGTGGGTGCCGCCGTCGGCACCACCCTGATCGGCAACGCCGCCCGCCATCCCTCCGGGCTGCCCCGCACCCCTGCCGCCCCCGGCTCGCCGCTGGTCCTGGTCGCCGTCAGCGGCGGCGCCGACTCGATGGCGCTCGCCATCGCCGCCGCCTTCGAGGCCCCCAAGATCGGCCTGCGGGTCGGCGCAGTCACCGTCGACCACGGCCTGCAGCCCGGTTCCGCCGACCGCGCCGCCCAGGTGGCCGAGCGACTGCGCTCGCTGGGCCTGGACCCGGTCGAGGCCGTTCCGGTGCTGGTCGGCCGCTCCGGTGGCCCGGAGGCCGCCGCCCGGGACGCCCGCTACGCCGCGCTGGACGAGGCCGCCGAGCGCCACGGCGCGATCGCGGTGCTGCTCGGCCACACCCGGGACGACCAGGCCGAGACCGTGCTGCTGGGCCTGGCCCGCGGCTCCGGCTCCCGTTCGCTGGCCGGGATGCCGGCCCAGAAGGGACGCTACCGCCGGCCGCTGCTGGAGCTGGACCGGGCGGCCACCCGGCAGGCCTGCTCCGCCCAGGCGATCCCGGTCTGGGACGACCCCCACAACTGTGATCCCGCTTACACCCGCTCCCGGGTCCGCCACGAGGTGCTGCCGGTGCTGGAGAAGCACCTGGGCGGCGGCGTGGTGGAGGCGCTGGCCCGCACCGCCCGGCTGTTCCGCGACGACGCCGACGCCCTCGACCAGTGGGCCTCCCTGGCCGAGCGCGACCTGCGCACGGGCGAGGGCGCCCTGGACGCCGTGAAACTGGCCGAACTGCCGCCCGCCGTGCGGCGCCGGGTGCTGCGCCGGGCCGCGCTGCGCGCGGGCTGCCCGGCCGGGGACCTGTTCGCCCGGCACCTGGAGACGGTGGACCTGCTGGTCACCGGATGGCGCGGCCAGGGACCGCTGCACCTACCCGGGGGCGTCGAGGCCACCCGCCGGTGTGGCACGCTGGTCTTTCGGCGGCAGGGCGACTGAGGGCGAGGCATGTCCAGGGGGAGCCGGCCGCCGGCCACACAGACCCCGAACGTTTGAGGACGTATCCCCGGTGGACCAGAACGACATGGGCGCTGACCTCGCGAAGGTGCTCATCAGCAAGGACGAGATCGACGCCAAGCTCCAGGAGCTGGCCGAGCGCATCGACCGGGACTACGCAGGCAAGGACCTGCTGATCGTCGGCGTCCTCAAGGGGGCCGTGATGGTCATGGCCGACCTCGCCCGGGCCCTGCACTCGCAGGTCACCATGGACTGGATGGCCGTCTCCTCGTACGGCATGGGCACCAAGTCCTCCGGTGTGGTGCGGATCCTGAAGGACCTGGACACCGACATCGCGGGCCGGGACGTCCTGATCGTCGAGGACATCATCGACTCGGGTCTGACGCTGTCCTGGCTGCTGGGCAACCTGGGCTCGCGCGGTCCGGCCTCGCTGGAGGTCTGCACCCTGCTCCGCAAGCCGGACGCGGCCAAGGTCGAGATCGACGTCAAGTACGTCGGCTTCGACATCCCGAACGAGTTCGTGGTGGGCTACGGCCTGGACTACGCGGAGAAGCTGCGTAACCTCCCCTTCATCGGCACCCTCGCCCCGCACGTCTACGGCGGCTGAGGGCCCGTTCGGGCTATGGGCGGGAACAGTTGGTCGTTCCCGCCCGTTGGACCGGGGGACAAAGAACGACGGCCGTGTCGCCGCGCTCCCGCCATCGGTGGGTCCGACTGCGGTACGGTCCAATAAACCGCTCTTCACATGAGCACCGATTCGGATGCGCCGCGGCCCACAGCCACCCGGCGCCGTTGAGTGGCAGGAGGGACGGGGCGGCAACGCCCCGCATGGATGGACGTCAAGCGATACTTCCGTGCGCCGATCATGTGGATCGTGCTGGCCGTCCTCGCCGTCATCGTACTGATGCAGGTCGTTTCGGACTCGAACGGCTACAAGACGGTGGACACCGGTCAGGTGGTCGCGGCGATCGACGCGCACAATGTCAAGTCCGCGCAGATCACCACTGGTGACTCGAACACGATCAAGATCCAGCTGAAGGACGGCGCCACGCTGTCCCCCGCCGGCACGGGCAAGGCCCCGTCCGGCAGCAAGTTCCAGGCCTCGTACATCGGTGACCAGGGCGTCGCGATCGCCGACAAGCTGCAGTCACAGATGAACGACAGGAGCAGCTCCCTCACCGAGGGCTACACCGTCAGCCCCGAGAAGCAGAGCACCTTCGTCAGCCTGCTGCTGTCGATGCTGCCGATCGTCATCATCGTCCTGGTCTTCCTGTTCCTGATGAACCAGATGCAGGGCGGCGGCTCGCGCGTCATGCAGTTCGGCAAGTCGAAGGCCAAGCTGCTCACCAAGGACACCCCCAAGACCACCTTCGCCGACGTCGCCGGCGCGGACGAGGCGGTCGAGGAGCTCCACGAGATCAAGGAGTTCCTCCAGGAGCCGGCCAAGTTCCAGGCCGTCGGCGCCAAGATCCCCAAGGGCGTGCTGCTCTACGGCCCGCCCGGTACCGGCAAGACCCTGCTGGCGCGCGCCGTCGCGGGCGAGGCCGGGGTGCCGTTCTACTCGATCTCCGGCTCCGACTTCGTCGAGATGTTCGTCGGTGTCGGCGCCAGCCGCGTCCGCGACCTGTTCGAGCAGGCCAAGGCGAACGCCCCGGCGATCGTCTTCGTCGACGAGATCGACGCCGTCGGCCGGCACCGTGGTGCGGGCCTCGGCGGTGGCCACGACGAGCGCGAGCAGACCCTCAACCAGCTGCTGGTCGAGATGGACGGCTTCGACGTCAAGGGCGGCGTGATCCTGATCGCCGCGACCAACCGCCCCGACATCCTGGACCCGGCGCTGCTGCGCCCGGGCCGCTTCGACCGCCAGATCGCGGTGGAGCGCCCCGACCTCCAGGGCCGTCTGGACATCCTCAAGGTGCACCAGAAGGGCAAGCCGATCGCGCCCGACGTCGACATGTCGGCCGTCGCCAAGCGCACCCCCGGCTTCACCGGCGCCGACCTGTCGAACGTGCTCAACGAGGCCGCGCTGCTGACCGCCCGCTCGGACAAGAAGCTGATCGACAACGGCATCCTGGACGAGGCGATCGACCGCGTCGTGGCCGGTCCGCAGAAGCGCACGCGGATCATGTCCGACAAGGAGAAGAAGATCACCGCGTACCACGAGGGCGGTCACGCCCTGGTCGCGGCGGCCTGCCAGTACAGCGACCCGGTGCACAAGATCACCATCCTGTCCCGCGGTCGGGCCCTCGGCTACACCATGGTGCTGCCGGACGAGGACAAGTACTCCACCACCCGCAACGAGATGCTCGACCAGCTGGCCTACATGCTGGGCGGCCGCGCGGCGGAGGAGCTGGTCTTCCACGACCCGACCACCGGCGCCTCGAACGACATCGAGAAGGCCACCGCCACGGCGCGGGCCATGGTCACCCAGTACGGCATGACCGAGCGCCTCGGTGCGATCAAGTTCGGCACCGACAACTCGGAGCCGTTCCTGGGCCGTGAGATGGGCCACCAGCGCGACTACTCGGAAGAAGTCGCCGGGCTGGTCGACGAAGAGGTCAAGAAGCTCATCGAGAGCGCGCACAACGAGGCCTGGGAGATCCTGGTCGAGAACCGCGACGTGCTCGACAACCTGGTCCTGGAGCTCCTGGAGAAGGAGACCCTGAACAAGGAGCAGATCGCCGAGATCTTCGCCCCGGTCGTCAAGCGCCCGGCCCGGCCGGCCTGGACGGGCTCCGCCCGTCGCACGCCGTCCACCCGGCCGCCGGTGCAGTCGCCGAAGGAGCTGGCGCTCACCAACGGCGCCGCCGTCTCCGACACCGCTCCGGTGGACATCGTGAAGCTCCCGCCGCTGCCGACCGGCGAGCCGCCGACCGAGGGCTGATCGGGCCCCCGCAGGGGACCCCCAGTGGGGAATGGATGCCGCGTCACCCGGGTTTGTACCCTGGAGGCGCGGCATCCGTGCTGTTCAGCCAGAGTCTTCCCACAAGTAAGCGAGGCCCGCATGATCGACCCGGTGACGCTCGACGGTCCGCCCGCCGTCGGGACCTTCGACCAGAAGCGGGCCGAGAACGCCATCCGCGAGCTGCTGCTCGCCGTCGGGGAGGACCCGGACCGCGAGGGTCTGCTGGAGACCCCGGCGCGGGTCGCGCGGGCCTACAAGGAGATATTCGCGGGTCTGTGGCAGGAGCCCGAGGACGTCCTGACCACCACCTTCGACCTCGGCCACGACGAGATGGTGCTGGTCAAGGACATCGAGCTGACCTCGGTCTGCGAGCACCACCTGGTGCCGTTCCGCGGCGTCGCGCACGTCGGCTACATCCCGTCCACCAGCGGCAAGATCACCGGGCTGTCGAAGCTCGCCCGGCTGGTCGACGTCTACGCCCGCCGCCCGCAGGTCCAGGAGCGGCTGACCAGCCAGGTGGCCGACGCGCTGATGCGGATCCTGGAGCCGCGCGGGGCGATCGTCGTGGTCGAGTGCGAGCACATGTGCATGTCGATGCGCGGCATCCGCAAGCCCGGCGCCAAGACCATCACCTCCTGCGTGCGCGGCCAGCTGCGCGACCCGGCCACCCGGGCCGAGGCGATGAGCCTCATCATCGGTCGGTAGGGGCTCGGTCGGCAGCGGCATCGTCCGGCAGTCCTTCGGCAGTCCGGCTACGACTCAGGGCACGTCGTGCTCCGCGTGCGGCGGAGCCGGGGTGCCCAGTGCGTTGCGGCGCTCCGGCATCCGCAGCATGACCATCCGGCGCCAGCCGAAGGCCCGGTCGTACAGGTAGAGGGCGTGCACCCCGAGGGTGACCACGGCCAGCTGCCAGCGCGACCAGCGCAGGATCCGCGCCATCCGGGCGGTGACCGCGAGCCCGACGTCCCGGTGGGTGCGGATCTCGCCGCGGGCGGTGGTCTCCAGGGTGTGCCGCACGTACGGCCCGTGGCCTTCGGCGGTCAGCCGCAGCAGCTCCTCGTGGCAGTACGCGAGGTGGTCGTCCTCGTCGGCGGAGATCATCCGCATCGCCCGGCCGAGCTCCGGGTTGTCCCCGTACACCCTGACCAGCTGGCGCATCTGCTCGGCGGCGCGCTGCTCGGTGACCCGGCTGTGCGCGAGGTAGGTGATGATCTCCCGGTCGCTCAGCGGGGCGTCGCCGTTCAGCCGCTCGTGGGAGAGGCCGACGCCCTGGCGCTCCAGCAGCATGCAGTAGTCGGCCTCGTCCGGGACGGGCACCTTGGGCAGGCCGCGCTGGTTCAGCAGCTGGGTGAAGATCCGGCCGTGCTTGCGCTCGTCCGCACCGTGCCGGGCGATCTTCGGTGCGAGCACCGGGTCCCGGGTGAGGGCGGCGATCCGCTCGTTCTCCCAACCGCCCTGGTCCTCGCCACCGGCCGCGATGCTGCAGAACAGCTGGTACGCCTGGTCGTTCCGGTAGATCTCGTCGAAGAGCGATCGGGTGCTCAGCACGGTGCCTCCTGCGCGGATCCGGGGCGGCGCCCGCCGGGAGGACCGGACGGGCGGTCGCGATACGTCCCCCCGAACCACCGGCCGGGCGGGGCCGACCGGCGGGTAATCACTCGGACGCCAGCTCGCCCGTCACCCCAGGTGGGAACCCAGCCACTCCAGCGAGGCGGGCAGTTCCCTGGTCCAGCTGTCGAAGTTGTGCCCGCCGTCGTCCAGGTACAGCGACTCCACCTTGAACTGGGGGTTGGCCGCCGCGACCTGGGTGGCCTGGTCGACGAACTGGACGGTCTGCGGGTAGTCCGACTCGTTGCGGGTGGAGACCACCAGCAGGTTGAGCGGCGGGGCCGGGAGGTTCTGCAGCCGCCAGCCGAGGTCGTGCTGCTGGGTCAGCGTCTTGTCGCCGTTGAAGAGGTCCCCGCCGGTGTACTGGTCCTGGCGCACCGTGAAGTCGCCGTGCAGGCTCGCCGCGCTGCCGAAGACGTTCGGGAAGCGCATCGCCAGCCGCAGCGCGCAGCTGCCCCCGGTGGAGTAGCCGAAGGTCGACCAGGAACCGGCCGTGCGGCCGACCCGGTAGGCGCTGCGGACGGCCTCGGGCACGTCCTTGGCGAACCAGGTCTCGGTGTGCGGACCCCCGGGGACGTCCACGCACTCGGTGTCCCGCGACGGGACCACCGCCGGGCGGGCCATCACCAGGACGCTCGGAGGCATCTTGCCGGAGCGCTGGAGGTCGATCGCGGTCTGGGCGAAGGGCAGCTCGTGCAGCAGATTGAGCGAGGTGCCCGGGAAGCCGGCCAGGCCCAGCACGACGGGGAAGCGGACCAGGGCGAACTTCGGGTCGAAGTACTCGGGCGGCAGGTAGACGAACATCTGGTCGGAGAAGCCGGTCTCCTTGCCGTTGACCCGCACCGACTCGACCTTGCCGACTTCCTCGGGCGCGCCCTTCGGCAGGTTGGTGATGGTCTCCAGCCCGCCCTCGTTGGTCGGCTGGACCAGCTGATCGGAGACGGGGGTGCCGCCCTTGTGGTTCTCGTTGCCGGTCAGCGCGAGTTTCGCGCCGCCGGGGTTGAGCAGGTCGTGCCAGGAGGTGTAGAACCCGAAGGAGTTGTTCACCGACAGCGCCAGGACCGCGAGGATCGAGACTTGAACGACTGTCAGAAGGCCGATCCGGCCGAGCACCGGGAGCGGGCGCTGTCTGGCCAGCCGTGGCCACACCCACAGGGTGGTGACCAGGGCTACGGCTCCGAGTGCGAGCAGCGAGTTCACCAGCGCTTCGCTGGTCAGTTCCATGCCGTCGGCCTTCCGGTGGGACACTGTCGGTGCAGGCTTCATCGTCTGGCGGTCCGTCAGGTCGGGCCACCGCAGCTAGGCTGTCCGGGCGCCCGGGCCGGTGCGGGAGGGCGGGGGGAGACCGGGGGCAACCGGCGCCCTAGAATGCGGCGTCCACCGTACGTAACGCGCACCGGAGGGTCCCGTCCCGCCACGCGGCGGCGGGTCCACGGCTCCCACCCCCGGCTCAACCCGCAGCGCGCCCACGGCCCCGGATTACCGTCCTTTTCCGGGTCCTTGGTGTGCGCATTGCCTGATGAAGGAATAGGCATGAAGGTCCATCACACGTGCTCCCCCGGAGTGAACGGACACCGCACCGCAGCCTCTACGCTGAGCTTCCATGAGCGTTCCCGTGTCCGTTGAGCCGAGCCCCGAGCAGCCGCCGCGCCGTCGGCGCGGCCTGCAGACGCTGCGCAACCAGGCGGCCGCCGTCCCGAGGGCCTGGCTCCCCGGTGCGGTCGGCTACGCCTGTCTGCTGATCGGGCTGGTGGACATCGCCAGCGCGGTGTTCCCCAAGCTGCGGCACACCAAGATGCACACCTTCGCCGGGCAGCTGCCGGGCGGCACCACCAGCCTGGCCGCGGTCGGCACGCTGATGGTCGGCATCCTGCTGGTGCCGGTGGCGCACGCGCTGCGCCGGCGCAAGCGGCGGGCCTGGCGGGCGGTCTGCGTGCTGCTGCCGGTCAGCGCCGCGCTGCACATCGTGCGCTGGCACCAGATCGGCCCCGCGGTCGTCTCGCTGCTGGTCCTCGCCGTGATGCTGGTGCACCAGCGCGAGTTCTACGCCAAGGCCGACCCGCGGACGCGCTGGGGCGCCCTGGTCAACCTGGTCGTCATGGGCGTGCTCAGCGTGCTGCTCGGCCTGCTGATCGTGAGCACCCGCACCCGGTACGAGGTCGGACACCCGGCCCTGCTGGAGCGGCTGCAGCATGTCGGGTACGGACTCTTCGGCTTCGAGGGGCCGGTCCGCTACACCAACGAGCGGATGTCGGACCTGGTCGCCTACCTGCTCGGCGGCCTCGGCCTGCTGACCGCCTTCACCACCGCCTACCTCGCGCTGCGGCCGGGCAAGCCCAAGCCGGAGCTCACCGCCGAGGACGAGGAGAAGGTCCGCGAGCTGCTCAAGCGGCACGGCGAGCGCGACTCGCTCGGCTACTTCGCGCTGCGCCGCGACAAGAGCGTGCTGTTCTCGCCCACCGGCAAGGCCGCGATCTCCTACCGGGTGGTCTCCGGCGTGATGCTCGCCTCCGGCGACCCGGTCGGCGACGTCGAGGCCTGGCCCGGCGCGATCAAGGTGTTCATGGCCGAGGCCCGGGAGCACGCCTGGGTGCCGGCCGTGATGGGCTGCAGCGAGGTCGGCGGCGAGGTCTGGACGCGTGAGGCGGGCCTGGACGCGCTGGAGCTGGGCGACGAGGCGATCGTCGACACCAGCACCTTCTCGCTCGCCGGCCGGGCCATGCGCAACGTCCGCCAGATGGTCAAGCGGATCGAGCGCAACGGCTACTCCTGCAAGGTGCGCCGGGTCTCCGAGCTCAGCGCCGAGGAGAAGTTCCGGATCGCCGACGCCGCCGCCCGCTGGCGCGGCACCGACACCGAGCGGGGCTTCTCGATGGCCCTGGGCCGCTTCGGCGACCCGCTGGACGACGACTGCGTGGTGGTCACCGCCCACAAGGCCCCGGAGGAGGGCGAGAGCGGCGACGACCTGAAGGCCGTGCTGCACTTCGTGCCCTGGGGGCCGGACGGCATCTCGCTGGAGCTGATGCGCCGCGACCGCGCCGCCGACCCCGGCCTGAACGAGCTGCTGATCGTCGCCGCCCTCCAGGAGGTCGGTGCCATGGGCATCCGCCGGGTGTCGCTCAACTTCGCGATGTTCCGCTCCGCCCTGGCCCGCGGCGAGCGGATCGGCGCCGGCCCGGTGCTGCGCGCCTGGCGCGGACTGCTGGTGTTCCTGTCGCGGTGGTTCCAGATCGAGTCGCTGTACAAGTTCAACGCCAAGTTCCAGCCGGAGTGGGAGCCGCGCTTCCTGGTCTTCCCGAGCACCCGGGACCTGCCCCGGATCGGCTTCGCCGCGATGCAGGCCGAGGCCTTCATCACCCTCGGCATGCCGCGCTTCGGCCGCAAGCGCCAGCGCGAGGGCCTGATGCCCGTCCCGTCGACCCGCGAGGTCGGCGAGGCCGCCTGAGGCACCTCGACACCGTCCGGGGCCCCCGCCGAGAATCCTCGGCGGGGGCCCCGTTCGATAATGGGCGCATGAGCGATTCGCCGTCCTTCTCCCTGCCGGCCGGACTGCCGCGGCTCGACCGCTGCGCCGTGATGGGCGTGGTCAACGTCACGCCCGACTCCTTCTCGGACGGCGGGATGTGGTTCGACCCCGCCAAGGCGATCGCGCACGGGCTGGCCCTGCGGGCCCGCGGCGCGGACCTGGTGGACGTCGGAGGCGAGTCCACCCGCCCCGGGACCCAGCGGGTGCCCGAGGAGGAGGAGCTGCGCCGGGTGCTGCCGGTGGTCCGCGAGCTGGCCGCCGCCGGGGTGGTGGTGTCCGTGGACACCATGCGGGCCTCGGTCGCCGAGCGGGCCGTCGAGGCCGGTGCCGCGATCGTCAACGACGTCTCCGGCGGCCTCGCCGACCCGGCGATGGCCCGGGTGGTCGCGGGGACCGGCGCGCCCTTCGTGGTCATGCACTGGCGCGGGCAGTCCGCCGACATGGACCGGCTGGCCGTCTACCAGGACGTCGTACGGGACGTGGTCGCCGAACTGACCGGGCGGATGGAGGCGCTGCTGGCCGCCGGGGTCAAGGAGGACCAGCTGGTCCTCGACCCGGGGCTCGGCTTCGCCAAGACCGCCGAGCACAACTGGGCGCTGCTCGGCCGGCTGGACGCGCTCACCGCGCTCGGCCGTCCCGTGCTCGTCGCGGCTTCGCGCAAGCGGTTCCTGGGTACGCTGCTCGCCGACCCGGAAACCGGGGAACTGCGCCCGGCCCGTGAGAGGGACGACGCGACCGCCGCGGTCTCGGTGCTCTCGGCCCAGGCCGGAGCCTGGGCGGTACGGGTGCACGACGTGTCCGGTACGGCGGACGCCGTCCGCGTGGTCGCGGCCTGGCAGCGCGCGGCGCGGCAGGGGTGAGGGAGGGTCTGTGACAGGTGACGGCAGGTTGAGCGGCGGGACGGCCGGAAGGGCCCGGGAAATGGACCTGGAGGCGGTGCTCGCGGCGAACCGGGCGTTCTACGAGGCGCTGGAGCGAGGGGACGTCGAGGCCGTCGAGGAGGCCTGGCTGGGGCCCGAGCACGCGGACGACAAGGGCGGCGTGGTCTGTGTGCACCCCGGCTGGCCGGTGTTGCGCGGGCGGGCGCAGGTGACCCGCTCGTACATGCTGATCATGATGAACACGGAGTACATCCAGTTCTTCCTGACCGATGTCGAGGCCGAGGTCCACGGCGATGTGGCCCTTGTCACGTGCACCGAGAACATCCTCTCCGGCGGTGAGGCGGAGGAGGAGGGCGAACTCGGGCCGCTGGTCGGAGGAAAGGTCGTGTCGAGCAATCTGTTCCGTCGTACCCCGGCCGGGTGGAAGCTCTGGTCGCACCACGGTTCACCCGTCCTGACCAGCGGCGACGAGGACGACGAGGACTGATTCCGGGGGCTGCGGGAAATCCCTGCCGGACGGTTGCCGGGGAATTTCCGAGTGGTCACCGAACGTTCACGTCAATCGCCATTCCGGTGCGCGTGGCGACGGTTCGTGCCGGGTAGGACGGTCAGGCGTTGTCCGCGCTCGCGGGTAGATTCGAAACGGAGTGGCGGGCGTGCTGCCCGCCTTCGCCCTGCCCGTCCATGCCTTTCCCCGGGTGGGGCCCGTCCGACTGGGAGCAGTGATTCGTTTGCTGGACCGCGTCACCCTGCGGGGGCTGCGAGCCCGGGGCCACCACGGCGTCTTCGAGCGCGAGCGCGTCGAGGGCCAGACCTTCGTGGTCGATCTCGTGCTGTACCTGGACACCCGCCCCGCCGCGTCCGGAGACGACCTCACCCGCACGGCGCACTACGGCATCGTGGCCGAGGAGGTCACCGCGATCATCGCCGGGGAACCGGTCGACCTGATCGAGACCCTGGCGCAGCGGATCGCCGACCAGTGCCTGAAGCACGACGCGGTCGAGGAGGTCGAGGTCACGGTGCACAAGCCGGACGCCCCGATCACCGTGCCGTTCGATGACGTGACCGTGACCATCCACCGGGGCCGCGCATGACCCCCACCGCGCGCCTGGTTTCCGATGCAGAGGGACTTCTTCGATGAAAAGCAGTGACCCGATCGCCGCGCCGAACGCGTTCGACCTGGAGAGCCGGGTGGACTCCGCCGACACCACGCTGCACAGCCAGCGGTGTGCGGTGATCGCGCTCGGGAGCAACCTGGGCAACCGGCTGGACACCCTCCAGGGTGCCGTCGACGCGCTCGCCGACACCCCCGGGCTGAAGATCAAGGCCGTCTCGGCGGTCTACGAGACCGAGGCCGTCGGGGGGCCGGAGGAACAGCCGAACTACTACAACGCGGTCGTGGTGCTGCGCACCTCGCTGCCCCCGCGGGACCTGCTGGAGCGCGGCAACGCGATCGAGGACGCCTTCGGGCGGGTCCGGGAGGTCCGCTGGGGTGCGCGCACCCTGGACGTCGACATCCTGACCTACGAGGGCGTGTTCAGCGAGGACCCGCAGCTGCTGCTGCCGCACCCGCGGTCGCACGAGCGGGCCTTCGTGCTGGCCCCGTGGCTGGACGCCCAGCCCGAGGCCGAGGTGCCCGGGCACGGTCAGGTCGCCGCGCTGCTGGCGGCGCTCGGCGGCCCGGACGCGCAGGGCGTGAAGCGCCGCGACGACATCCGGCTGACGCTGCCCGAGTAGCACGGGAGCGGTGCCGGCAGGACGGCGCGCGGCCGGCCGGCCGCGCGGTCGGGGAACTCGGTCAGGGGCCCCGGCCGTACGAGTAGATGTCCGCCCGTCCGGTCCCGGTACGGTGGCCTGACGCCGCCGTACCGGGCCACCGGGCGGGCGGTCGGCTCTGGTGACCCCGGGAAGGACCTCCTCCGCGTGAAGCTGCTTCGCCTCCGCCTGCTGATCGGCATCACCGCCGCGACGACGGCGCTGTCCTGGGCCGGGTCCAAGCTGTGGGCCTCCCTGGACACGCTGCCGGCCGTGCCCGCCGCGGCGCCGGTGGTGCTGGCGGCGGTGGCGGTGATCCTGTTGGCGACCGCGATCTCGCTGCGCTCCCGGCTGAAGGCGGTGCGCGAGCGGCAGCCCGGCGCCAAGCGGGTCGACCCGCTGCTGGCTGCCCGGGCCGTGGTGCTCGGACAGGCCAGCGCGCTGGTCTCCTCGGTGGTCACCGGCATCTACGCCGGGGCCGGGATCTACCTGCTCGGCGAGCTGGACGTGTCGGCCCGAAAGGACCAGGCCGTCACCGCCGGGCTCGCCGTGCTGGCGGGTGCCGCGGTGATCGCGGCGGCGCTGTGGGTGCAGCACGTCTGCAAGCTGCCGGAGAACCACGACGACCCGAGCGGTCCGGCGGCCTCGCACCACTGACGGAGCGCCCCGGTCATCGCGGACCACCCTCCGGTCGCGTGGGATCGCGCCGGATCACGCCGGGCATCGCTGAGCAGGGCTTTTTTCGTGATCTTGAGTGAAAAGCCGGCCACGTGCGGTAAAAAGTGCGCACTGTCAAGGGCGGAAGGGGACCCTGGGCTGACACGCCCCCAATTCGCACGCTAGTTTCTTGGCATGTCTCGCGGACGCCACCGTCATTCCTCCGTCCTGGGCCGGGTCTTTCCCCCCACCGCCGCCGGCGTACTGCTGGTAGCCGCACTGGCCGCTCTGCTTTTCAGTCAGGACACCATCCTCGTGCGCTCGGTGGGCATCGCCGCACTGATCGCCACCCTCGGCTTCGCGGTGCTGCTGCGCCAGCGGGACAAGGCGGCCCGGGCGGCCGCCGAGGTGTCCGCCGCGCAGCGGATGCGGGCCGAGGAGCGGTTCGAGGAGCAGCTGGCCGAGGCCGAGTACGCGGCCGAGGTCGCCGAGGAGCGGGCCACCCGGTTCGGACGGCGGCTGACGGCGGAGAAGTCGCGGCTCGCCAAGGCCGAGACCGAGATCGCCCGGTTGCTGAAGGAGCGGGCCGTCGCCGTGGCCGAGCAGGCGCTCAAGGAGGCCGAGGCCGCCCAGCGGGCGCTCGCCGCGAGCCGTCCCAAGTACCCGGCCAGCCCGGCCGCCTTCGTCCGCGCCGCGTCCGTGCTGCGGATGCTGGAGCGGCGCGCCGCCGAGCAGGAGGCGCAGCGGGAGCGTACGGCGGGTGCGGAGGTCGCGCTGCGGGTACGCACCGCTCCGGTGGCGACGGCCCCGGTCGCGGCGGCTGTGCCGGCGCCCGAGCCGGTGTCCGTGCCCGCCCCGGTGGCGCCCTCGGTGCCCACCCCCGCGCAGGCGCCGACCAGCCAGGCCGAGGTTTCCCCGGCTCCGGCTCCGGCTCCGGCCCCGGCCCCGGCGGGCCGGACGGCGGTGCAGCCCACGCCGCTGCGCCCGGCGCTGACCGCGACGGTCGCTCAGCTCGGCGGGGCGCCGGTCGCTCCGGCCACCGCGCCGGCGCCGGTGGAGCGGCAGCGGCCGCGTCCGGCGCAGTCCGGGCAGACCCGCGGACCGGGCTTCAGCTTCTTCGGCCGCGGCACGGGCGCGGTGGTTCGGGCGGCCGCTCCGACGCCGGCGGTGGGCAGCGTCGCCGAGCTGGGGGAGCGCACGGACCTGGCGGACGTGGTGGGTGACGAGGCGGTCGCCGCCAAGGCGAAGGCCGAGGCCCAGGAGGCCCGGGAGGTCCGAAACGGCGCCTCGGAGGCCCGGGCCGAGCAGCCGGAGCAGCCGGTCGGTGCCGAGGACGCGGAGCAGGACGGGCCGACCGTGGTGGACCTGACGCCCGAGGACGAGACCGAGCTGATCGAGCTGCCGGAGCTGCGCGCCTCGCGCTGAGCACCGGAGCGGGAAACGCCGCGGGGGGGGGCCGGCGGTACGGGCGCCGTGCCCCCCCCCCGCGGTTACCCGCGGGGGGGCGGGCCGTCGGGGCGCCCCAGTACAGGGGGGGGGCCCCCCCGCCCGCGGCGGAGCC
>NZ_JBIRJC010000034.1:59138-69820 GCF_044329365.1 Kitasatospora sp. NPDC017646
CGCCGTCGCCGGCCCGGCCGGGGGGCCGGGGGCGGGGGGGGGGGGGCGGGGGGCGCGGCGGGGGGGGGGGGGGCGGGGGGCGGGGCCCGGGGCCCCCCCCCCCCCCCCCCCCCCGGGGCGTTTCCCGGCTGTGCGGCGTCAGATCTGGACGCCGAAGTCCTGGGCGATGCCCGCCAGGCCGGAGGCGTAGCCCTGGCCGACGGCGCGGAACTTCCACTCGCCGTTGTTGCGGTAGAGCTCGCCGAAGATCATCGCCGTCTCGGTGGCGGCGTCCTCGGAGAGGTCGTAGCGGGCGATCTCGGCACCGCCGGCCGCGTTCACCACGCGGATGTAGGCGTTGCGGACCTGGCCGAAGTTCTGGCCGCGGGTGACGCCGTCGTAGATGGTGACCGGGAAGGTGATCTTCGCGGCCTCGGCGGGCAGTCCGGACAGGTTGACGTTGATCGACTCGTCGTCGCCCACGCCCTCGCCGGTCCGGTTGTCGCCGGTGTGCACGACGGTGTTGTCCGGGGTGCTGGTGTTGTTGAAGAACACGAAGTGCGCGTTGGACAGCACCTTGCCGTCCGCGTTCAGGACGATCGCGCTGGCGTCCAGGTCGAATTCGGCGCCGGTCGTGGTGCGGACGTCCCAGCCCAGGCCGATGCTGACCGCGGACAGGCCGGGGGCCTCCTTGGTCAGCGAGACGTTGCCACCCTTGGAGAGGCTCACTGGCATGGCGATTGCAGTCCCTTCGTTCGCTTTTCCCGGGACAACGCAATACTCCGACGGCTTGGTTCCGTGGATCCCGTGAATTCTTCGTGAGGTGTCAAACCCGGGCAAAGAACGGGCAAAGTGGTGGTCGGGCCGACCGGTTCCGGGCGTCAGACCCGGGGGAAGCGGCCCTGCAGCGTCCAGATGTTCGGGTTGTCGGCCAGGTCCGGGTGCATGTCGAACAGGTCGGCGAGGGTGTCCTGGAGGAAGTCCCGGGCCTCGCGCCGCAGCTCGCTGTGCCGCACCACGGCGGCCGGCTCGTCCCGCAGCCAGGTCGCGGTGATCTCGACCCAGTTGAAGCGGCGGGCGAAGCGCAGCAGCTCGGTGTTCTGGGTGAAGTCGAGGTCGGCGGTCTGCACCCGGGCGGCCCGGGAGCCGTCCGGGTCGCGGTCGAGCTGCTCGACGATGTCGCACAGCGCCCAGGCGAAGTCCAGCACCGGTACCCAGCCCCAGCGGGTGGAGAGCTCGGCGCCCTCGGCGTCCAGGTAGACGTCGCCGCAGAAGAGGTCGTACCGCAGCGAGCGCACGGGGGCGGTGCGGTAGTCGGTCTGCGGGGGGTCGGGGAAGCGGTTGGACAGGGAGTAGCCGAGCTCGATCACGTACGCCATTGTCGGGGCTCGGTGCGCGGGTGGATAACCGGGGCCCGCCCCGGGTGCCCGGAGGCGGGCGGGCGGATCACGGATAACCGGGTGACCGGGCGGGGCGCGCGCGGGATGATGGGCCCATGTCCGAGCCCATCCGCGTACGGGGGTCGGTGGTCGTCCCCGACGCCGAGCTCGTCTGGCGCTTCTCGCGATCCTCCGGCCCCGGCGGCCAGCACGTCAACACCTCCGACTCCAAGGTCGAGCTGCGCTACGACGTGGCCGCCTCGAAGGCGCTGCCCGAGGTGTGGCGCACGCGCGCCCTGGAGCGGCTGGCCCACCGGCTGGTGGACGGCCGGGTGCTGGTGATCCAGGCCTCGGAGTTCCGCTCGCAGTGGCGCAACCGGGAGGCGGCCGGGGCCCGGCTGGCGGCGGTGCTGGGCGAGGCGTGCGCGCCGCCGCCGAAGGCCCGGCGGGCGACCCGGCCGAGCCGGGGGATGGTCGAGCGGCGGCTGACCGACAAGCGGCACCGCTCGGAGCTGAAGCAGGGGCGGCGGTCGCCGCGCGGCGAGTAGCCCGGCCCGCCGGTTCGGCGCTGTCCGGTTCGGCGCTGCCCGGTCCGGCGGTGCCCGGTTCAGCCCAGGGCGCGGTAGCCGCCGCGGAAGTAGAGCAGCGGTTGCCCGCCGGGGGTGGGGACGGCGGCCTCCAGGACGCGGCCCACCAGCAGGATGTGGTCGCCCGCGGGTATCCGCTGTTCGGTGCGGCACTCGACGGTGGCCAGCGCGCCCTCGATCAGCGGGGCGCCGGTGTGCGCGCCGCGGTGGTGCGGGGTGTCCGCGAACAGCAGCCGGTCGCTGAGCCGGCCCCTCATGGCGAAGCGGGAGCCGAGCGTCTTCTGCCCCTCGGCGAGCACCGAGACCGCCCAGGTGTCGTTCCGGGAGAGCACCTCGTCCATCCGGGAGTCCTCGCGGACCGAGATCAGCACCAGCGGCGGGTCCAGCGACACCGAGAGGAAGGAGGTGGCGGTCATGCCGACGTCCTCGCCGTCCTCCTCGTCGTGGACGGTCACCAGGCTCACGCCGGCGGCGAGCTGGGAGAGTGCTGCCCGGAACTCGTCGGGCGTGGCGTGGGGAGCAGCTTCGGGCTGCGGGGACGGATGCACGTACCGCACGGTAGTCGTCGCTCGCCGGAAACGGCATCGGACCGTGGTCGTAGGACCACCGGCCGCGCGACCGGTCCGGTCGGACCGCACTCACCCCCACGAGTGAAGCAGGGGGACCGGCGGGCGCAGTGGGCTTCAGCGCGCGGTCCGTGCGGTCGACCACGAGAAATGTTCCGATAGCGCTTTATGTCCCGCTATGGGGCGGATGAACTGATTAAGGGTGCATTAGTCTCGTGTGATTTAAGTCACAAGTGGCGGCCTATTGCTGACCGAGCGTGCCGAACGCTGTGCTCCCTGTGATTCAGTTCTTCTGGCAATCGGACGATAACCAATCAAGAACTATCCGAAGCAGCCGGGGAGCCCCCGCATGGAAGCCGAGTCGGAGCCGTACGTCCGTCTCGCGACCCTCCGCACCTTGCACCGGGTCGTGGCGGACCTCAACGCTGCCCGCAGCCTGGCGGGCACGCTGCAGGCCGTCGTCGAGGGCGCGGTGCACGGACTCGGCTTCGACGCCGCCGCGGTCAGCCTGGTCCGGCCGGACGGCGACCTCGTGGTGGCGGCCGTCTGGGAGCTGGAGGAGAGCCCGATGGGCGGGCCCTCGGTGCTGCTCGGCCAGGTCGGCTCACGCGAGTCCTGGGACCGGCTGCTCGGCGTCAGCGACCACTGGGGCACCCTGCGCTTCCTCCCGTACGACCGCGGCTGGGCCGTCGCCAGCGACATCCCGCGCTGGATCGGGGACGGCCCACTGCCCGTCTACGCCAACGACTGGCACCCCGCCGACGGACTGCTCGCCCCGATGTACAGCGCCGGCGGCGACCTGCTCGGCGTCCTCTCGGTGGACCGCCCGCGCAGCGGCAAGCGGCCCGGGGCGTGGACCCGCGAGGCGCTGGAGATGTTCTCGCTCCAGGCCTCCATCGCGATCGGCAACGCCCGGCTGCGGGCCGAGATGCAGCGGGCGCTGGCCCGGCTGGAGAAGGAGCAGCAGGCGCTGCGGGCCAGCGAGGAGAGCTTCCGGCAGGCCTTCGAGTACGCGCCGAGCGGGATGGCCATCACCGAACTGCACGGCGCCGGACGCGGCCAGCTGACCAGGGTCAACGACGCGCTGTGTCGACTGCTCGGCCGCCCCCGCGCGGTGCTTCGCCAGCAGAGCTTCGCCGACCTGGTCCACCCCGAGGACCGCGCCCTGTTGGAACGCACCAGCGCCGAGAGCGGCCGGGCTGAGCTGCGGCTGTCCCGGCGGGACGGCGGCTACCAGTGGGTCTGCCTGCGCAACTCGATCGTGGCGGACGCCGCCGAGGGCCCCAGCTTCCTGCTCACCCACGTCGAGGACATCGAGGACCGCAAGCGCCACGAACTCCAGCTCGCCCACC
Source organism: Kitasatospora sp. NPDC017646 (assembly GCF_044329365.1). Taxonomy (NCBI): domain Bacteria; kingdom Bacillati; phylum Actinomycetota; class Actinomycetes; order Kitasatosporales; family Streptomycetaceae; genus Kitasatospora; species Kitasatospora sp. NPDC017646. The sequence continues at coordinate 63,002 of NZ_JBIRJC010000034.1, forward strand.
GGGCCAGCCACGACGCGCTCACCGGCCTGCCCAACGGCGCCGAGCTCAAGGCCCGGCTGGCCCGTCGGCTCTGCGCCGAGCCCCAGCCGGTCGGCGCCGCCGCCAAGTCCGGTGAGGCGGGGTTCCCCCAGCCCTACGGCTACCCGGCCGACTCGTACAGCGCGCACACGGCGCACGAGGGGCTGGAGGGCGGCGACCCGTACACCGGGCCGGTGCACGGCTACGGGTCGGTCGAGGGCGGCCCGCCGCCCGGACTCGGAGCGGGCTACGGGGAGCACGTGCACGCCGTGGTCCCGGCCGAGTACGGCCCGGGCGGCGAGGCCTGGTCCGCGCCGTTCCGCTCTGGGCCGGCGGCGCCGGTGGACAAGGGGCTCGCCGTGCTCTTCTGCGACCTGGACGGCTTCAAGTCGATCAACGACCGGTTCGGGCACAACGCGGGCGACTCGGTGCTGGTCGAGGTCGCCCGGCGGCTGAGCGGTGCGGTCCGGGACGGCGACACGGTGGCCCGGCTCGGCGGCGACGAGTTCGTGGTGCTGGCCGACGGGATCGGCCGCGAGGAGGCCAAGGACCTGGCCCACCGGCTGCGCAACGCGATCATCCCGCCGATGCGGATCGACGGACGGGCGATGCGGGTCGGGGTGAGCCTCGGGATCGGCTGGGCCGGCTGCGGGATGAGCATCGAGGAGGTGCTGCACACCGCGGACGAGCGGATGTACGACGAGAAGCGGGCCCGGGGCGGCGCGGTGCGGGGCGCGCGGGGCGAGCGCTCGCACCGGCGCGCGGGCTGACGGCGGCCGCCGGGCGGTGGCGGATCGGTCGGGTGCCGACCACTCGGGGACGCGCAGGTTACCCACGGGTTGTCAAGGGCTCTTTTCCCGCTGTCAGGTACGGCAGGTAGGGTGCGCGGTACGACAGCGTCCATGATCTGCGCCGCCCGCAGCGCGGCGGCGCGCACCGGATGGGGGAACAGACCACCGTGACGACCGCCGGCGACAACGGAGTGCCCGAGGGCCAGGGGGGCGGTGCCCCACAGGACGACGACCCGTTCGGCTACCTCTACCGCCCGGCCGACGGCTCCACCGGACAGCCGGCCGAGCCGCAGCAGGGAGTTCCCCGGACGCCGTACAGCCGACCGATGGAGGTCGGGCGGGCGCAGTACGGCCCGCCGCGCGCCCAGCCGTCGTACGGCCAGCCGGGCATGGCGCAGCCGCCGTACGGCCAGCCGGGGGTGCCGCCGCAGGGCCCGTACGGGCAGCCGGGCGTTCCGCCTCAGCAGGGCGAGTACGGCGGGACCACCCAGCAGTCCCGCTACGCCGAGCACTCCCGGCCGCAGCCGGGGGACGAGCGGCCGAGCAGCGGCCGGAGCAAGGGTGCGGTGATCGGCGCGGTCGCCGTGGTCGCGGCGATCGCGATCGGTGCCGGGATCGCGCTCTCCACCGGGGACCCGGACGGCGACAAGGGCGCCAAGGGCACCACCACGACCGCCGCGCCGCCGGCGCCCACCACCCCGGCGGGCAGCACGGCCAGCGGGACGGCCTCCCCCTCGGCGAGTGCCGGCGCCACCAACGGGCCGTCGACCGAGGACGCCGGCCAGTTGCAGGGCCAGAACGCGCCGTCGGGCAACAGCGTCAAGGGCGCCAAGTCCGCGGACGGCAGTTACCTGACGCTCCAGCAGGGCGGTTCGGTGACCTGGAACGGCCAGGTCGCCACGGCCGGGACGTACAAGCTCACCGTGCACTACAACAACGCCGGGGCGGACGTGAAGGGCGCGGCGTCGGTCAACGGCAAGGACTGGCCGAACGGTCTGACGTACAAGAACTACTCGCCCGGCAAGGACCCGGCGTCGTCCTGGTACACCACCTGGATACTCCCGCAGTTCCAGGCCGGGGCGAACTCGGTCAGCTTCACGGTGCCCTCCGGGCCGATCCTGATCGACCAGATCACCGTCGAGCCGAGCGGCTGAGACCCGTCCCGCAGACGTCAACGGCCGCCCGCCCCTTCGGGGGAGGGCGGCCGTCGGCATCCGCTCAGACGGACTTGACGGTGGGGAACCTGTCGCCGCCGAGGACCCAGCGGCCGTGGCGCATCACGGCGACCAGGTCGTAGCTCGAAGAGTCGACCACGACCAGGTCGGCGAACTTGCCGGTCTCCAGCGAGCCGATCGAGTCGGCGAGGCCGAGCAGGCGGGCCGGGGCGGCGCAGAGCGACTCGACGGTCTGGCCGAGGGTCAGGCCGTTGACGGTGACCGAGCGTTTGAAGGCCACGTCCAGGGTGAGGGTGGAGCCGGCGATCGCGCCGCCCTCGACCAGCCGGGCCACACCGTCCTCGACCCGGACCTGGAGGGGGCCCAGGGGGTAGAGGCCGTCGCCCATGCCGGCGGCGCCCATGGCGTCGGTGATCAGGGCGACGCGGCGGGGGCCGGCGGTGCCGTAGGCGAGGTCGAGGACGGAGGGGTGGAGGTGGACGCCGTCGTTGATGAGCTCGACGGTGACGCGCTCGTCCTCCAGCAGGGCGACGATCGGGCCGGGGGCGCGGTGGGCGATGGCGGGCATGGCGTTGAAGAGGTGGGTGGCGACGGTGGCGCCGGCGTCGATGGCTTCGAGGGTGGTGGTGTAGTCGGAGTCGGTGTGGCCGACGGCGGCGATGATGCCGAGGTCGGCGAGCATGCGTACCGAGTCGAGGCCGCCGGGGAGTTCGGGGGCGAGGGTGACCATCCTGGCGTGGCCGCGGGCGGCGTCGACGAGCTTGCGGACCAAGGCCGGGTCGGGGTCGCGCAGCAGGTCGGGGCGGTGGGCGCCGCAGCGGCTGTGGGAGATGAACGGGCCCTCGAAGTGGATGCCGGCCAGGATGCCGTCCTCGACCAGCTCGGAGAGCACGGCGGCCTGGCGGGCGACCTCGTCGATCTCGCCGGTGACGGTGGAGGCCATCGTGGTGGTGGTGCCGTGCTCCAGGTGGGTGCGGGCGGCGAGCAGGGCCTCCTCGGCGATGCCGGAGGCGTAGGAGGCGCCGCCGCCGCCGTGGACGTGCAGGTCCACGAAGCCGGGGACGACGGTGTGGCCGGTCAGGTCGAGGTCGCCCGGCTCGCTCTCCCCGCCGAAGCCTGCGATGCGGGATCCCTCGACGGCGAGGCGGTCGCCCTCGACGACGCCGCTGGGCAGGACCAGTCGGGCGCCGGCCAGGGCAGTACGGTCACGGTCCGCGGTGGTCACGCGGTCACCTCCATTTGTCGGGAAGGACGTCCCGGATCTTCGAATGCGCCGAGCGCTGTCGCGACGCTGCTGTTGGTGACCTGCCCGTGGGCGGCGGTCAGGGCTCGGCCGCCGTGAGGCTGCGAAGGCCGGGCGGGGAGCCCCCTCATGCGGGAGGGGGAGGAGTCGCGGAGAGCAGATCCCAGGCGAGGAGACCTGCTCCCAGCGATGCCGCGGTGTCTTTCAGCATCGCGGGTACGACCTCCGGGGGCATCTGGAAGGTCAGCCGCTCCCGGACCGCCGTGCGCAGCGGGGTGAAGAGCGTGTCGCCGGCCTCGGCGAGCCCGCCGCCGACGATCACCGTGGACGGGTCGAGCAGGCTCTGGGCGAGCACGATGCCGTCCGCCAGGGCGTCGACCGCGTTCTGCCACACCGCCCGGGCGCGGTCGTCCCCGGCGTCCACCGCGGCGGCGCAGGAGGCCGCGTCGGCGTCGGGGTCGCCGCTGGCGTCGGCCCAGGCGCGGGAGACGGCGGAGGCCGAGGCCAGCGTCTCCAGGCAGCCGCGGGCGCCGCAGCCGCACCGCGGGCCGCCCGGGCGGACCACGACGTGGCCGATCTCGCCGCCGTAGCCGTGGGCGCCGGACTCGATCCGGCCGTCGATGCCGATGGCGCCGGCGATGCCGGTGCCAAGGGCGACGAACAGGAAGCGGTCGACGCCCCGGCCGGCTCCGAGCCGGCCCTCGGCCAGACCGCCCGAACGCACGTCGTGGCCGAGCGCCACCGGCATCGCGGGGCCGTCGGGGGCGGCCAGGCGCTCGCCGAGCAGCTTGCGCATCGGGAGGTCGCGCCAGCCGAGGTTGGCGGAGAAGACCGCGATCCCGTTCTTCTCGTCGATCGTGCCCGGGACGGCCACGCCGGCCGCCACCGGGGCGGCGCCGAGGCGGGCGCGGCCCTCGTCGGCCAGGTCGGCGGCGAAGTCGAGGATGGCGGTGACGACGGCGTCGGGGCCGTGCTCCCGCCCGGTCGGTCGGCGTGCTTCGAACAGCACGGAGCCGTCCTGGGCGAGCAGCGCGGCCTTCATGCCGGTGCCGCCTACATCGAGTGCGATGACGTGCTTCACGGAGGACAGTTTCCCTTGGTCGGGTGGAAGAGGTCTAGTCCAGTTGTCGGATTGGTCTGGTCCATACTGGGTGAGCTTTGTCTCGGCTGCGGGGGGTGTGCGGGGCTTTGTGCCGGGGGCCGGGCGAGGGCCCCGTTCACCCTTTGTTGCGCATCGTGCAATGAACCGGGGCACTTCGGTAACTACTCGGCGGGTGGGACCGAATGGTGTGGACCAGTGGACGAGCGGTTTGGCAGTCTTGCGCTCCCCCCTGCCGGATTCCCTCGTCCGGCCGTATTTCCCCCGAAGGCGGTACCCGCGTTGGACAGGCGCGCCCACGTTTCCATCCGTGTGCTCGGAACGGCGTTGGCCGGAGCACTGGTGCTCACCGCGGTCAGCGCGTGCAGTGGGCAGGGCAGCGGGCCGGTCACGCTCAAACTGGTCGCCGCGGACTACGGGGAGAACGCCGAGACCAGCTCCAAGCACTACTGGGACGAGGTCTCCAAGGCCTTCGAGGCGGCCAACCCCGGCATCAGGGTCCAGGTCGAGGTGGACAGCTGGACCGACATCGGCAGGAAGGTCGACGACATGATCGCGGCCGGGAAGACGCCGGACCTGCTGCAGACCGGCGGGTTCGCGGACCAGGTCGCCGCGGACCGGCTGTACCCGGCCGCCGACGTGCTCTCCATGGACACCCAGGCCAAGTTCATGGACAACTTCTCGCACGCCGGGCAGGTGCTGGGCACCCAGTACGGGATCCCGTTCGTGTCGTCCTCGCGCGTCCTCTTCTACAACAAGGCGGTCTTCAAGCAGGCGGGGATCAGCCAGCCGCCGACCACCTGGAACGAGCTCCGCGCGGCGGCCGAGAAGATCAAGGCCAAGGTGCCGGGGGTGACCCCGTACGGGCTCCCGCTGGGGCCCGAGGAGGCGCCGGCCGAGTCGATGCTGTGGACGCTGAGCGGTGGCGGGAGCCTCTCCGACGACGTCGGCAACTACACCATCGACAGCGACCAGAACCAGGCGACGTTCAGCTGGCTGAAGAACAACCTGGTGAACACCGGGCTGACGTACCCGGACCCCGGCAAGATGAACCGCACGCCGGTGTTCCAGGACTTCGCGGCCGGGAAGGTCGCGATGCTCAACGGGCACCCGACGCTGCTGCGGATGGCGTCCGCCGGGAACATCGACTTCGGGACGGCGCCGATCCCGAAGAAGGACGGCGTCGGGCGGACCGGGAGCCTCGGGGTCGCGGACTGGATGATGGCGTTCAAGGCCAACGGGCACAAGAACGAGATCAAGAAGTTCCTGTCCTTCGTCTACACCAAGGACTACCAGCTGAAGTTCGACGAGCAGTACAACCTGCTGCCGGTCACCCAGGACGCCTTCGGCCAGATGTCCTCGGACCCCAAGCACGCGGACCTCAAGCAGTTCGCGGTCGGGCTGACCAATGCGAGCTTCTACCCGTTCGGGGACCCGGCCTGGGGCGAGGTCAGCAACCGGATCAAGGCGGGGATCGGGCAGGCGGTGACCGGGGACCCGAAGCAGGTGCTCGGTGGGCTGCAGGACGCGGCGGTCAAGGAGGCCGCCCGGGTCCGGAAGCAGTAGGACCCGGGCGGGGGCTCCTGGGTTCAGCGGGGGCTTCCGCCGTCAGGGAAGCGTGATCGCGTAGGCCTTGCGGAGGGTCTCGTGGACGGTCCAGGTGGTGCGGTCGCCCTCGCGCAGGACGGCGCAGTCGCCGGGGCCGACGGTCAGGGTCGGGCCGCCGTCGATCTCGATGGTGGCCCGGCCGCTCAGCACCACGAACATCTCGTCCGCCTCGACGTCGGTGACCACGCCGGGGGTGATCTGCCAGATGCCGCGCAGCTGGCGGCCGTCGGGGGACTCGCTGAGGACCCTCCCGGTCACCTCGGGGGTGCCGGAGACGATCTGTGACGGGTCGAGGGGTTCGGGGGTGAGGTCGGCGGCGGGGATGTTCAGGGCGAAGCTCGTCATGAAGGCGACCGTAGTTGCCGCGCGGGTGGGTGTGCGGGGCGCAGAGTGTGTCGGGGTTCGGCGGGAGAATGACACTCCGTAGGTCCGTGGGGGATGCGCGGAGGTGGGTTTCGGTGGGCGAGCTGGGTGAGCTGAGTGAGCGGGACCGGGCGGTGCTGGCGCTGGAGGGGCGGCAGTGGCGGACGGCGGGGGCCAAGGAGCGGGCGATCCGGGAGGAGCTGGGGCTCTCCTCCACTCGGTACTACCAGGTGCTGAACGGGTTGCTGGACCGGGAGGAGGCGTTGGCTTTCGCTCCGGTGTTGGTGAATCGGCTGAGGCGGGTTCGGGAGGCTCGGCGGGCGGCTCGTTGACGAGGGGGTTGGTGTTTGGGGGGGGGTGGGCTTTCGGGAGGGTGGGTGGCCGGGGGGGGGGGGGGGGGGGGGGGGGGGGGGGGGGGGGGGGGGGTGGGGGGGGGGGGGGGGGGGGGGGGGGGGGGGGGGGGGGGGGGGGGGGGGGGGGGGGGGGGGGGGGGGGGGGGGGGGGGGGGGGGGGGGGGGGGGG
>NZ_JBIRJC010000035.1:0-66906 GCF_044329365.1 Kitasatospora sp. NPDC017646
CGGGCGGCGACGGCCCGCTGCAGGCCAAGGACGTGGCCCGTGAGCTGGGGCTGGATACGGTGCCGGCGAAGGTGGAGCCGGTGCGCGGGAAGCTGCGCAAGCTGGCCGAGCGCGGCTGGATCACCCGAACCCCGGCGGGACGCTACCTGCCCAGGTAGCCCGCCACCGGCCTGGCACGGCACAACGGCCGATTTGCGCCGCAACGCGGGTGCCCTCGGCTGGAGTTGGGCTGTGTATGAACAAAACCACCAGCCCAGCCGGGGACGCTGTCAGCCTTGTCTACTGCGTCCGCCTGCCGCTGTCCGGCCGGACCGTCGACTACGTGGCCGGCCTGATCCGCGCCCACCGCAAGAAGATCCGCTCCCGCTGGCGCAAGCTGGACGCCGGGCGGATCGCGGTCATAGTGCTGGCCCACCTGCGCAATGACGAGCGGCTGGCCGACCTGGCCGGCGGCAACGCGGTCTCGGTCTCCACGGTGCGCCGGTGGGTGCTGGAGGTGATCGACCTGCTGGCCGCACGCTCTCCCCGCCTGGACCGCGCGCTGGCGAAGGTGGCCAAGGACAGCGGGTGCGTGGTGCTGTTGGACGGCACGCTGATCCGTACCCGGCGGCGCAGTGGGCGGGCGAACCGGAAGAACTACTCAGGGAAGCACAAGGCGCATGGCCTGCTGTTTCTCGCCCTGACCGATGCGAAGGGCCGGCTGTTATGGATCTCCTCGGCCCGCCGCGGCGCCTGCAGCGAGATCGCAGCCGCCCGCTACGAGAAGCTGTGCGCGCGGCTGCGGGAGTTTCAGCTGGGAGCGGTGGCCGATCTGGGGTTCGTCGGCCTGGACGACGGGGCCCAGGAACAGCCGGCGGTCATCACGGGCTTCAAGGCGAGCGGCGGCAAGCGCCTCTCGTCCCCGAAGAAGGTCGCGAACCGGCTGATCAGCAGCCTGCGAGCGCCGGTCGAGCACGGCTTCGCAAGCCTGAAGACCTTCCGGATCCTGACCAAGGTGCGCATGCACCCGCGGCACGCAACCGCGCTGGTGCGGGCCCTGCTGGTACTGACGCACCACCAGGTCGCCCGGTGACGGATGATCTCCCCGCGACGATCACCGTGATGAACTGCGCGAGCATCCCAACGACTCGTCACACCAGGGCCGGTGACCTGCACCAATCACGATGGAACTTCCTCATTCTGGCGAAGAGTTCAGCGCACTCGCTGGCGAGGGAACAGAGCTGGTCCACGACCTGCCGGTACTCCTGCGGATCCCGCACCATGTTCGACGTGGCATCGGTCCACTGCTGCCACAGGCCACCGGCGGCAAGGTATCGGGATGCTCGCTCGGTCCCGAGGACGGCATCGAGATGAAGCAGTGTGCTGAGAGCAAAGGTCTGGTCCCAGACGAGGTCGGGTTGAGGCAAGTAGCGATCAAGGTATCTGCAGACCAGATCGGCGTCCGCGCCGGTGCCGAAAGTGGCAAGAGTGATGCAGTATGACCCGCCGTAGGGGCCTCCGCTGGCCAGCAGGAGTTCGCCGATGCGGCTGCGGAACTCGGTCCTGCCGGCCACGGCAACCAGCCAGGAGGCAGTCCTGCACTCTCGCCAGCCGCCCTCGAAAAGGATGCCGAGTTCAGCGGGAGTGATCTCCCCGGCAGCCTGGACCAGCTCCCTCACGAACAACTCACGCTCAGGCCCGCTCAACCGCAGCGAGCTTCCACCCAGCCGCAGGTACCGCCGGCCGGGCGTGACGAATCGTCGGACCAGGTCCATCAGCTCGGGGTCGGTGTTGGCATGGCGCATGGCTGCATCTTTGCCCGGCGAGGACCCAGCTGCCAGCGATTTACACAGAGCCTCGAGTAGCGATCGCAAGTTCAGAGAAGCCTGCATCCGCTGCCCGATGCTCTCGATCAACCCGAAGATGATCCCGCGGCTCGATGAACTGGAGCAAGATCTCCTCGCTCGACGCGATCGGGCTACCGCCGAGGGCTGGCAGGGTGAGATCGAAGGGCTCGACCTCACCCTCACCTTTCTGCGGAGCAAGCGCGAGCAGGCGCGACGCTTCCAGCGTCAGGGCCCCGTCTCGCTCGGCCTCCCGGTGATTCCTCATCAAGAACCCCAGGTCACAGACGGGTGATCAGCAGCGCCGAGACGAGCAGTGCTCCGGAATGCAGGGCCTGATCTGCCAAATACATTCCATTGAGCCCGGCCGTCCGCAGCTCGGCGAAGGCCGGCGAGCCGGTGCGCTGCAGCAGCCAGCGCACCGGCCAGCGCCGGTCCAACAGGGCATGAGTGGCCGCCGACCAGGCGAACCCGGCGGCCAAGCCGGTCACCGACAGCGGCAGCGGGATGAACAGCCACACCAGGGCGAGAAGCGCGCCCATGACCAGGTGGTACTGGCCGACGTGGGCCAGGCACGCGGCCCATCCCCGGCGAGGGTTCACCCCGGCGGCCACGTCCTCCACCGTCGGCGCCCCCTTGTTCGTCGCCTGGTGGTCGCTCTGGCCGAACACGTGGTCCGCGACGTTGTGACCGACGGCCAGCACCGCCCAGGTCGAACCGAACGTCGCCAACATCGCGAGCTGCTCGATCGTCATCACCGGGCACCGCCAGCCGCAGCCAGGACGCCGTGGTCCAGAATCAGGTCATGGATGTCCCCAAGCTGCTGGAAGCCGCCTCCCTGCTGGTTCCCGAAGAGATCGCCACCGAGAACGACATCACGGTCAACGACGTCTGGGACTACCTCACCCACGACGAGTGGGAAGTGGCCCTCGGACTGCTGGAGGAACTCGGCGACGTCCACCCGCTTCCGCTCAGCTTCTGGGAAGCCCTGGCCACGGCGGCCGAGCAGATGCGGCTGGAGAAGAGCGCCGCCTGGTGCCATTGGCGCTGCATCGAGACCCGCAACGGCATCATCCGAGCCGACCTCACCCTCCGACCGGCCAGCGAGAGTCGTCGGCAGACGCCGTTCTCCGGAGCCGGCGTCCTGCGACCGATGTGGAACATCGGAAACCGAACCCCGACCGGCGAACCGACTCTCAACATCGCCGCGCTCTGGGTGGAGTTCACACCCCTCCTGGGGCCCGGCGAGCGATCCTCGGTGCGACTCGCACCCCTCGACCCCTCGCAGTGGCAGCATCTCCAGCCCGGCCAAGTGATCACCATGCACGAAGACCGAACCGTTGCTGGAACGGCTGTCGTCCTTGAGGTTCTGCCCCCGGCGCCCACGCCCACCGCATAGAAGCTGGCTTCCCACACTCCTGCCGTTAGTGCAGAGAAGATCGGCGAGGTACATGCCGTTGAGGCCGGCGCTGTGCAGTTCGGCGAAGTCGGGCGAGCCGGTGTGCTGCAGGATCCAGCGAACAGGGAATCGCCGGTCCAGGAGGGCGTGGGTCGCCATCGACCAAGCGAGGCCGGCGGTCAGGCCTGTCCAGCTCCAGTGCATCGGCAGGACCAGCCAGGTCAGTCCGAGCAGGACGGCCAGGACCAGGTGGTACTGCCCGACGTGGGCCAGGCACGCGCCCCAGCCACGTCGCGGGCTTGCGCCAGCAGCGACCTCTTCCCGGCTCGGGGCGCCCTTGTGGGCGGCCTGTCGATCGCTCTGGCCGAGCACGTGGTCAGCCAGGTTGTGGCCGACCATCAGCACCATCAGGGTCAGGGCGGTGGTGGCCAGGACGGTCAAGTTGTGGATCTCGGTACGCATGGCGGCGTCCCTCTTTCTCAGTCAATGGACATGGGTCAGCGGTCAACGGAATTGGGGCCGGTCCGGATCGCCAGCGGGCCGCGCTCGACGTCGATCACCGACTTGCCGATGTCGCGGTGCGCTGACATTGCCCGCAGTCCGGCCGCGAGGACCCACGGTGAAGCTGACCAGCTGCAACGGCTGCACTTTTCTGGACTACGGATGTCAGCCGGGTGAGGCATGATCCCGGCATGGTGGTGATGAAAAGTCGGATGGGTCTGCTGGCCAAACGACCGTCAAAGCCGACCGTGAGTGCGGCGATAGCAAACCTGCAGCGCGGCGGCGCCCTGATCCTCGAACGTGTGGATGAGGAGTCAGGAGACTGGTATGTCCAGGTTTGGATGCGTGAGGACAACACGTTCCAGCTGGAATACCGGGACGGCGTTCCTGCCGAGCACTACCAGACCCGGACTGTCTCGCGTGACAAGGTCATCGCGGCCATGCTCGGCTGGATGAAGGGCGAGTCCGACTGGAACGCCCCCTTCATGTGGAACAACATTGGGTCCTGGTTCGACGCTGAGAGCTAACCGGTCACCGCTCGCGGCTCTTCAGCACGCGGGGAAGGTGAACGTCGAGGTGCTCGGGCTGCCCGGGCCCCGCCGACAGCAGCAGTGATCAGCTACGGCATCATGGCAGGCCATCGGAGCTGGCCTTGGGGAGTGCCGTCATGCAGTTCATCGTCCACGAGCACCCGGTCGGACGGGCCGCGACCAACTACATCGCGCGCGCCGACCTGGCTCCCTTCGGACTGGAGGGCCAGGTCGAGCAGCTCTGGCTCAAAGCGATCAACGACGAGACCTACGAGGTCGCCTGCGTTCCGTTCTCGGTCTACGGGCTCGCCCTGGGCGACACCGTGCTCCTCAATGACGACGACTATGTCAGCGCCGTGGTCGGGACCTCTCGGCATCGAACGCTGCGGTTCCTGTTCATTCCTGATCTGCCTGCCAGCGACCTTCAGCCAGTTGCTGAGAGGGTCAAGACCGAGATCACCGCTGCCGGATTGCTGAGCGAGTGGAACGGCGACCGCTTCGTCGCTGTAGATGTCCCGCCCGGCGTTGAGCCCTCCGGACTGTTCTCTGTCATGGAGGCGGTGGTCAACGCTGGCCATGCCTTCTGGGAATGGGCCGACGCGAAGCCGTTCGCAAGCCGATCTTGATGCCTCACTTCGAGTTCACTCAACGCAAGCTGAGCGCCAGGTCCTTGGTGCAGAGAAGGTCAAGCTCCATCAGAGCGCTGCCAGGTCCGGACAGTTCGGCCCTGACCGTGCCGTCGGCGGCGACGCGGGCGGCGGTGCAGTGGTCGATGTACCCCTTCTTGCCGGCCTTCTTGGCGAGCCAGAGCAGCGGTTCGCGTCGGTCGATCACGGCGTGGGTGGCCGCGTTGATCGCGGCACCGACCAGCAGGGCCCCGGTCGGGACCCGGTAGCCCAGCGCCCGGGTGGCCGCGACCGTTCAGCTGGCCGGCGGTGTACGAGGCGACGTGCCGGGCGACGCTGAGGCGGCCGAGTTCGGTGGCGGTCATGGTCGGCTCGCCGGTGCGGTCCTCGGTCTCCTGCCCGACGGGCGTGCCGTCGCGGTAGACCAGGTGGTCCCCGTACATGCCCTTACAGGAGGCGTCATTCGACTTCTGGGCCCACTGATCGAGCGCAGGGTGCAGCTCGCCGAAGAGGCCGATCAGCGCGCCCAGCAGCGCGAGGCGCTCGATGTTGAGGTGCTTCATCGGGCCACCTCCACCGGGACGCGGGAGTGGCTGGACACGGCGGGTGCCGCGTTAATCCAGTGGTCACCGACGTCGGCGCTGGCGCGCAGCAGGGCGTAGGCGGTGGCGAAGCGGGCGGCGGGAGCGGTGTGGGCGGTCTTCACGGTGCCTCCGGATTCGTGTGTCGGCCGGGCGGCCGCGCCGCGCACCACGGCGCCCCGCTGCCCGGGCCTGGTGGGCGCGGGGGATGGGGCGTGGTGGTGGGCAGCGTCAGGGCCCGGGACGAGAGTCAGAGGTGTTGGAGTTCGGCGGTGCTCGGGGCGGCGGGCAGGGCGCGGGAGGCGGCGGCCGCCACGCGCTGGCGCAGCTCCTCAGCGGTTCGCAGGGAGTCGAGCAGTTCCCGGTAGAGCGCGTACTGGCCCGGGTTGTCGAGGTCGAGGTTGGTCTCGGCCGCGGCCACGAGGCTGCACAGGTAGACGACGATGTCGGCGCTCTCCTGGTGCAGGTCGACCAGCCCGGGCTGGAAAGCGAGCGGGCCGGTCATTTTCCGCAAGGCGGAGCGGAGCTCGGCCGCGGGCAGCGTCGAGGTTGGCCTCCAGAGCCGCGGCCAGGGCGGCCGGGTCGTGCAGGGCGAGCTCGTGGCCGAGGCGGCGTACCAGGCGGGCGGGCAGGAAGCGAAGCAGGCGGTTCACGGTGGCCTCCGGGGGTGGTGGCGGATGTCGGCCGGGCGGCCGCGCCGCGCACCACCGCGCCCCGCCGCCGCGGCCTGGCTGGTGGCCAGGGGGCGGAGCACGGTGGTGGGCAGCGTCACGGCCCGGTGGAACGGGGGGGTCGTCAGGCCGCGGCGAGGGCGGCGAGCTGCTCGCGCTCCTCGTCGGACAGTTCGCTGCACGGCAGGCAGGAGCCGAGCGAGCGCAGCGGCAGGCAGAAGTCGTAGGTGACTTTGCAGACTGGGCACGTCATCCGCGCCTTCATCGCGGCGGCGAGGGCGAGGGCGCGGGCCGGGGTCATCGGCCGCACCGGCTTGGCGCCGGCGACCGGGAAGAGATGGCCGACGCGTTTGCCGCCCCGACAGACGACCTGGGCGGCGACCGGCTGACCGCCCGGGCGCAGGCCCATCTCGCGCAGCTGGCGGCGGGTTGCCAGCCGCTCCTTCTCGGGGCCGAACTTCCAGGGGAAGGTCGGGGTGCCGCCGTGGTGCTCGCCGGTCGGGTCGAGGTCGATCGCGCGCACTGCACTCTCCTTCCTGGGCTCAGTCGGCGGCGGCCTGCTGCTCGAAGTGGTCGGCGAGGTGGCGCAGGATGCCGACCACGGTGGCGGCCGGGATCCGGCCGTGGACGTCTGCGACGCTGTTCTTGTCGACGGTGATGATCAGCGGGTAGTCGTCGGTGTTGATCACCTTGACGTCGAAGTCGGGCGCGGCTTCCTCTCGGTGGGCTGGTTGGGGGCACGCGAGCGGCCGGACCGCGCGGGCGGTCCCGGCCGGGCTGGTCAGAAGTCGCGGGGGTCGCCGTTGGCGTCCGCGAGCTCGCACGCGGCGTCGTAGGCGGTGGAGCGCAGCGCCTTGCCAGCGCCCTGCAGCAGGGCGGTCCGCGCGGCGTCGTCCTCAGCCTGATGGGCGTAGCCGAGCCGGATCGCGACGTCCTCCATCGCCTCGGCCCAGTTCCAGAAGCGGCAGTGGTTGAGGGTGTCGGCGGCGTCCCGGGCGAGCTGGACGAGCTCGGCGGGGGTGGCGGCGGTCGGGTCGGCGGGGACGGTGTTGCCGGTGTCGCTGCCAGCGATGTAGGCGAGCGCCTTGCCGTGGTGCTCGGCAAGGCTGGCGAAGGTCGGGGTGGCGGTCTTGGACATGGTCGCTCCCTGGTGTTGGTGTCGGCCGGGTGGCCGCGCCGCACACCGGCCCCGCCCCCTGCGGCCCGGCTGGGTGCCGGGCTGCGGGGTGGGGCCGGTGGTCAGCGTGATGACCCGGACGGGATCAGTGGGAGAGGCTGTAGACGAGCAGGGCGAGCACCGCCAGGGCCAGGAGGACGGCCTTCGGCGAGATGCCTCTGGAGGCCTCCAGGCGTTTGATCTCGGCGTAGATCGCGTCGCATTCCTTGGTCAGGCCGTCGTGGGCGAAGGTGCCAGGCACCGAGTTGGCGAGGGTCGCGGAGCGGGCGTGGTGCAGCTGGCGAAGTTCGGCAAGTCGTGCGTCACGGGATATGGACCAGGCCATCGGGCGGGTGCCCCTTTCGGATGGGCGGATGGGTGGGTGTGGTGGCGGCCGGCCCGGCACGCTTGGGCGCGCCGGACCGCCCGGGTCGTGGTGGTGCTACTGCTCCCGGGCCGGGTCGGTGTCCTGAGCGGGACCGGGCTGCGCGGGGATGGTGACGTTGATGGTCGGAGCGGCGACCTCGTTGCGGGGCATGTTGTAGATGACCGGGCGCAGCGAGAAGGACAGCCCGCGCAGGGCGAACAGGGAGACGAAGGCGATGGCGGCGGCGGTGATGCCGACGGCGACCGGGCGCCCGGCGGGGTCGGTGCCAGCCCAGACCATCGCGAGGGCGGCGCACGACCAGGTGGTCCACGCCAGGCGCGCGGTGGCGCCCCTGGTGACGAACGCGATCAGAGCGGCAGCCAGGCCGGTGGCCTTCCACAGGGTGTAGGCCACGGTGCCCGTGACGGGCAGGATGCCAGCCGTGCGGGAGTCCAGGTAGCGGTGAACGGGGTCGGTGACGGTCCGTACGAGGCCGGTGCTGTGGGCGGGCAGGGTGGTCGGCAGGTGAACCGCGTTCACCAGGTCGGTGAGCGCGGTCAGGAGGATGCCGCCGGCGGCGGCGAGCAGCAGCACGCCGGCGGTGAGGGCGAGCAGGTAGACGACGGCCTTGATCCACGGCTGGGCGTCGTCCCAGTCGCCGTTCAGCGCGGCGAGGACTTCACGGCGGCGCCGGTCCAGGACGCTGCCGGGGGCGGTGAGCTTGCGGGCGCGCTGGGCGGCGGCGGCACGCAGCGTGCCGGGGGCGTCGCCGGCCTTCGGGTCGGGCTGCTCCTGGCCGAAGGGGGCGAACGGGTTGGGCCGGCTGGGCTGGTTCATGGCGTGGTCCTGTTCTCGGGTTGGTGGCGCGGACGCCGGGGCGGATGCACATCGGATTGGGGTGTGGCCGGTCGGCCGACGTCGCCCCCGGACGCACCGCGCCCGCCCGGCCGATTCGGCGGGGCGGGCGCAGGCGGGCCGGGGACGAGGCCGGGCGGCCGGTCAGTCCTGCGCGCCGCCGGGCAGGGCGGGGGTGTCGGTGCCGGTCACCGCGGTGGTGCGCTGGGCGGCGATCCACGCACCGGCGGCGGTCATGATCCGGCCGTCGTCGAGCGCGGTGAGCGGGGCGGTGTCGATGTCGTGCATGAACTCGGCCGGGTCGAAGGGCCGGGTGTACAGGACGGGGGCCTTCTCGATGACCGCGCCGCTGGCCAGGACAAGGAGCTTGACCTTCCCCGGGGCGTACAGGCCCCAGTCGCCCAGGACACGGCAGATCAGGGTGTGGTCGTTCTCGCCCTTGAGGTAGCGGTCGATGTCGCGGTAGAGCACGTAGTCGCCCGTGACGGGGGTGGAGGTCTTGGTGCGGGCGGGCTGGACGGAGGGCTGGTTCACAGCGGTTTTCCCTTCACATGGTGGGGTCGGCCGGTCGGCCGGCGACGTCCCCGGACGCGCCGCGCCCGCCTGGCCGAGTGGCGGGGCGGGCGCAGGCGGGCCGGGGGCGAGGCCGGTGGACCGGCTGGTCAGCCGTTGTGGT
Source organism: Kitasatospora sp. NPDC017646 (assembly GCF_044329365.1). Lineage (NCBI taxonomy): Bacteria > Bacillati > Actinomycetota > Actinomycetes > Kitasatosporales > Streptomycetaceae > Kitasatospora > Kitasatospora sp. NPDC017646. The sequence continues at coordinate 9,186 of NZ_JBIRJC010000035.1, forward strand.
TGCTGATGGAACCGCGCCAGCCGGCGGACTGCTTGCCGATGGTCGTGGTGTGGGTGCGGTGGACCAGGGCCAGCACCGTGCCGGTCGCGCTGGCGCCCTCGCCGGCGGCGTTCGCGCTCGCCCCGGCGCCGGTGCCGGCCGCAACGGAGCGCAGCTTGCCGAGCAGCCCGGAGACGCCGAGCACGACCAGGGCGACCAGGAGCCCGGCCCACTTGAGGAGGTCACCGATCTGGCCGGCGTGCGGGGCGACCTCGGCGACGGCGGCGCCGAGCATCCACACCGCGCCACCGGCCGCGAGGGCGGCGATCGAGCCGTACAGGACGTACTGGCGCACCGCCAGCGACAGGCCCGGGTCGACGGCCGGCGCGGCCGCGACGGGGGCGGGGCCCAGGGCGTCGATGGCCCGGCGGTGGTCGGCCAGGCGGGCCGCCATGGCGTCCAGGTGGGCGCTCACGTCGAAGACGGGCACGGCGGTGGCCTGGCCGTCGACGATCGCGGGCACGCAGGTTGCGTCCCCGCAGTCCGCGTTCAGCGGCACGGCGACGAGCTGCCCGTTCATGGTGGTGGGCGCGTAGCCGCGCTCGAGGAGGATGACCTGCGAGTCGTGGTTCGGGGTGTGGTCGGTGCCGGGCACGGGGTCTCCTTCGGGGAAGCGGGTGGGCGGGGCGCCGCGGCGCCTTCTCGGGCCGCCGGATGTGCCCGCGCCGGTGGCGGGCGCATCCGGCGGCCCTGGGAGAGGCCGGGAGCGGTTACTGCTTGGGGAGGCGGCGGTCGCCGTTGATGCGGCGGGTGGGGCCGGCGGCGAGGATCTCCCGGATCAGGCGGGCTGCTTCGGGGGACTGCTTGCCGCTGCGCACCTGGCCGATCAGGAGCTCGGCCTCGTCGACCATGACGATGGTGTGGGGCGGGCCGGGCTGCAGCTGCGGCCGGCGGGGCGCGGCGGGCAGTGCCCTGCGGTGGCGCAGCTGCATCGCCTCCCGCAGGGCGGTGAGCGCCCGGACGGTCTCCTCGGCGGTGTTGTTGAAGGGGCGGGGTCGCATGCGCGGGTCGTGGGCGGCCTCGGCGAGGAGCAGGTCGACGGGCCCGAGCGGGGCGGCGGGTGTGCGGCGGGTGTCCATGGGCGGGGTCCTTCCCGGGCGGTGCGGGGGCGGTTGGCGGGTGGTCAGAAGCGGATGCTGGCGAGGAGGTGGACCGCGCCGCCGAGGAAGGCCTGGATCGTCGGGGCGGCGCCGGTGGTGGCGAGGCTGAAGCCGAAGGCGCCGACGGTCAGGCTGGGCAGGATCCGCAGCCGGCCGAACCGGTAGAGGACGACGACGACGATGCCGAGCACGGCGGTGAGGGAGGCGGTGACGATCACGGTTGGCTCCTGGCGGCGTGTGGGAACGGGTGCGGTTGAAGGGCTGCCGGGCGGGCCGACGGTGCGTCAGGCTGGTGGCCGGCAGACGGTGGAGCGGGAGAGAGGGTGCACGGCGTGGGGTTCATCCGGCGTGAGGGGTTCGTCTTCGAGCAGGTGGTCTCGGACGACAACGTGATCTACGACGCGTACACGGACGACGACGGGGTGGTGCACCTGTCGGACGACTACGAGCCAGGCCTGGAGATCCGCGTGGCCGGGGTCGTGATCGGCGGGTTCATCTACGAGGCCCGCACCGACGAGTGGGGCCGGGTGTACCTGGTGGACGACGAGGACTACTGCTGAGCCCTCGCCGTCCCGCCCTTACTCGCGCAGGCCCCGCAGGGCGTTGCGGACGCTGCCGAGGCCGACCTGGCGGCCGCCGTCGGCGTTGACGGCCGCGAGGATCTCGTGGATGTCCAGGTCCTCGCCGTCGGTGTTCTCCAGGACGGCTTGGACGCGGTCGGCGAGGGTGAGGCGGGAGGCCGGCCGCGGCTCGCGCTCCGGGGTGGGGATGACCGGGACCGGTGCGCTGCGCGCCCGACCACCGCCGTTGCCTCCCCGGTTCCCTCCCCCGCCGTTGCCGGCCCGTCCCCGGCCGCCTGCGCCGCCGCTTTCGGGGTCGTCGACCTTCTCCGGGCAGGCCAGCTGGTAGGCCTCCAGGCCGTCCAGCTTCTTGACGTAGGCCTCGCCCGCGGCCTCCCAGGACTCCTCTTCGAGTACCTGGTGCGGGCCGTCGCCGTACAGGGCGAGCATCTCGGGGTCCAGGCCCTCGGTCGGCACCGGGGAGCCGACGCGGAAGAACCGCATCCGCGCCGTCGGCGACGGGCCGGACAGCAGGTAGCCGCTGCCCTGGGTGCCGGGCCGGTCCTCGTCCTCCACCGTGGTGTCGAACTGGGAGACCAGTTTGGCGGCGCCCGCGTACTTCGGGATGGAGGCGAGCTTCTGCCCGGCGGGCAGCAGGCCGTCGGAGACCAGCTGGCGCATCAGGTTCGACGTCCAGCGCAGGAGGATGACTTCGCCCTCCTTGAGCATGGAGCGCAGGGTGTCGGAGCCGCCGAGCTCCTCGAGGTGGCCGGCCTGGGCGAACAGCGCGATCCCCATCCCAAGGCTCCGGCCGGTGCGGCCGATGTCCTTGATGTAGAACGTCGCCTCGTCCCGGTACGGGGCGCCCTTCTCCAGCAGCCGGTTCGCCTCGTCCACCACCATGTACATCAGCGGATCGGGCCGGTTCATCAGGAACTTGGAGCGCCCGGCCTCGGCGTAGCGGCGCTCGCGCTCCTTCATGATGTTCCAGTAGGTGCGCAGCTGGGCGATGGCGCCTTCCTGCGTGTAGACGCACCAGTCGACGTTGTCGCGGGCCTCGGGTGCGGACTGGCCGCCCTTGAGGTCGGCGTAGAACACGCCGACGCCGGAGCGCTTCATGGCGGCGAGGATGATCTGCCCGCCGGTGGACTTGCCGGCGCCGGTGGTGCCGAAGAGCAGCATGCGCTGCGCCGAGCCGGACTTCGGGTCGTACAGGCGCAGCTTGGTGGGGCGGCCGTTGTGGTAGCTGCCGATCCAGATCCGGCCGGTGACGTCCATGACCAGGCAGTCGGGGTCGGGCATGAGGACGTCGGCGAGCGGGTCGTAGGGGTAGATGGTGACCAGGGCCCGGCTGCCCATGATCTCGATCGACAGCCGGGAGGGGTCGTCGATGTTCATGGCGTCGGCCAGACGGGCCGGGTCGCAGGTGATGATGTCGCCGGGCGGGGCCTGGACGGTCAGTTCGTAGATGGTGCCGCTCACGGGAGTTCCTTGGTGAGGTTGGTGACGGGGACCTTGCGGATCTCGGTGATCTGGGTGCCGGGCATGCCCTTGGGGGCGATGTTCTGGACCCAGTTGGTGTAGGGGTCGATGACCTGCTGCGGCGCGATGCCGACGTACAGGCGCCGGATGCCGGCGCCGTGGCCCTTGACCTTGGTGACGGTGATCTCCTCCTCGTCCCAGTCCAGGAGCGCGGAAAGGGCGGTGATGGAGATCGTGGGCACCGGCGTGCCGGGGGCTGCGGCGCGGATCAGCGCGGTCATGGACTTCTCGCCGGTGCGCTCCACGTCGGTCAGGACGGTGCCGGGGGCGACACCGCCCTCGACGGCGACCCGCTGCGCCCACCACAGGGACATCGGGTGGTTGGAGCCGGCCACCGCGAGGTCGGCGGCCTGCTGCTCCTGGACCTGCTGGACGGCCTGCGGGGTGAGGGAGCGTTCGCGGCCGGCCAGGACGCGGGCCATGCGGGCCGGGCGGACCTTCCAGGTGGCGACCGCCCAGAGCGCGTCCAGCGCGAACTCCCACCAGGTGGGGCTGGCGTGGACCAGGTGCTCGGTGACGAGCAGGCCGGCGGCGCTGACGGGGGAGGCGAGGTAGAGGGCGGTGGCGGCGTCGCGGACGCGGCCTGCGGGCAGGGTCGCGGACCATGCCAGGCCCCAGGCGGTGGCGGCTCCGGCGCCGGCGAGTGTGACGGCGAAGGGGAGGGTGTCGGTGGTGAGGGCGCCGACCGCAAGGCCTGCAGTGCCGGCGAGGGTGGCGGTGCGGCCGACGTAGCCGCGGGCGACGGCGATGCGCCCGCGCAGCGGGCCGAGGGACATCAACGGGGGTGCTCCTTCGCGGGTGCCGCCGGGGAAGCGGCGGGGATTTGGGGGTGCGAAGGGGCGGCCGGCACCGGCCTGGCGGGGCGGCACCGGCCGCCCCGAGGGGGTCAGCGGTTGGCGTAGAACTCGCGGTCGGCCATCTCGCCTTCCTTGTTGGCGATCGCGTCGTCGACCGGCCCGTAGTCGGCCTCGTGCGCATCCGCCGTCTGCTGGAAGAGGGTGGAGAGCTCGGCGGTGGCGGTGGCCATGGCCTCGGCTTCCTCCAGGACGGAGAGCATGACCGCGGCGGCGTCGCGGTGCTCGCCGACGGTGTCCCGGTCGACGTTCATCCCGGCGGCCTGGTCGGCGAGGCGCTGTACCGACGTCGCGCAGCTCTCGACGTACTCGTAGGTGCCGGTGACCTTCTCGGACAGGTGGGCCAGGCGCGCCGCGGCGATGGCGAGCTGGGTGATGACGACGCCGTAGCTGACGGCGTCGTGGATCACCTCGCCGGCGGCGGCGAGCGCCCCGCCGGTGGAGGCGACCTCGCCGCCGGGGGGCCGGTCGGTGGGGGCGTCGTGGACGGCGGCCGGCGCGTGGCTGGTGACCGGCGCGAGGTCGGTGTCGGACATCAGGCGGGTCCTCCTTACTTCTGGTGGTAGTCGCGCTCGGCGGGTGCGGCGTGGCCCATGTCGCGGGTGGTGTCGGCGACCTGCTGGTCGCGGCGGGCCGCGTTGGTCCCGGCCACGGCGATGGCCTCGGCGGCGGCCGGGATCTTCTCGGCGACCGCGTCGGCCTTCGCCTTGACCTCCTCGGCCTTCTCGATGAGGGAGGCGACCAGGCCCTCCAGGACGCCGGGCACCTTCAGGGCCAGGACTTTGGCGTGCAGGGCCTCCAGGCGGCCGAGCAGCTTCTCGCAGCCCTCCGCCGCCTCGCGCGCGTCGTCGGCGCCCGCGAGGATCTCCTCCGCCATGTCGGCATCCGCCTCGATGACGTCGTAGATCGTCAGATCCGAGTCGCCGGCGTACTGGGCTCCGGCCGCCGCTCTGGGCGCGGGGATGGTCACGGGTCGTCCTCCAGTCGGTGATGCCGGGGGCATCGGGTTGGGGCGGGTCGTGCCCGGCCGGGTGTGCGGGTTGCTGTACGGGGCGCGGGGCAGGGCGGCCTGGCCGCGGCCGATGGCGGGGGCGGCCTTGTCGGGGTCGGGCCGGTCGTAGCGGCGCACCTTGTGCTCCGGGCTGTGGAACCAGCCGGGCGGCGGGCCGAACCCGTCCGTCCCCGTCCCGGCCGCCTGGCCCGTCGCCGTGCCGGTGGCGCGGCCGGTGCGGCGGGCTTTCTGCGAGCGGCGGGTGTTGGTGCGCTCCGCCCGCTCGCGGGTCTGCCGCGCCCGGCGTTCCTGGCGTTCCTGACTCTTGCGGGCCTTGCGTTCCTGGCTCGCCTGGCGCTTTCGGGCCCGAAGGCCTTCCGGGCTGCCGGGTGCGGTGGTGCCGGGCCTGCGCACCCGCCAGGGCCGCGATCCCGGCGCCCCGCCCGGGGTGAACAGCCGCCGGAAGCGGCGACCCTTGCGGGCGCCGGCCGCCGACGCTGTCCCGGCCGCGCCCGTCGGGCCGCTTCCGGTGCCGGGCGTCCCGGGCCGCACGGCCAGCTCGGTGCTCGGCGTGGCCGGCTGCGCCGCGGCCGTCGTGCCGTCCTTCGCTTCCTTGGGCTTCTTGCCGTTCAGGATCCGGTCGACCGCCCGCTTGCGCAGCGCGCCGCGGATGGTGTCCGGGGTGGCGCCGCCGCCGTTGTGGGCGCCGGTGGGCTTCCAGCTGCCGGTGGTGATCCGGTCGGCGACCCGGCGCCGCGCGGCGCCGCGCACGGTGTCCGGCCCGGCCGCTGGCCGCTCGGGCCGCGTCTGCCGGTCGGCCTTGGTCTGCCGGTCCGGCTTGCTCCGGTCGGGGCCGGGCGGCCGGTCCTTCGGGCCGTTCAGGATCCGGTCGGCGGCGCGCTGGCGGGTCGCTCCGCGGATCGTGTCCGGCCCGGCGAGCTGGCGGCCAGGACGGTCCTGACGGGAGTTCAAGGGACCGTTCCGGGGGCCGCTTTGGGGCCCGTTTTGGGGCCCGGAATTGCGCTCCAGACGGCTATTTCGCCCGGAGGCCTCCAGGGCGCCCCTGCGGGCCTCCTGGACCCGCCCGGGCCCGATGCTGCCACCCGGCCCCGGGCCGCCGCCCTGCCCGCCTCCACGGCCCGTCTCGGGCTTCTTCGGCTGCGGACCGGTCGGCCCGGTGGGCCCGGTGGAGCGGAACGTGGAAGGCACCGGGCCATTAATCCGGCCCGAATTCTGAGGGGAATTCGGGCCGCCATTCCGAATGCTCCGGCCGAATTCCGGGCCGGACTGGAAACGGCCCCGCTGCTGCGCCGCCAGGGCGGATACGCGGGCCTTTTCGAGTTCCGTGTTCGCCTTTCCGGCGGCGGCGCTCTGCTGGTCCCGGACGGCTTTGAAGTGCTCCGCTCGGGCTTTCAGGTAGCCGACGGCGTGATAGGCGCCGCGCAGGGCGGCGACCGTGATTCCCGCCATCATCACGGTGGACATGGCGGCGGTCCCGGCGAAGGAGCCGGACCCGGCGGCCGGGGCGGCCTCCATTCCGGTGGCGGTGGATTCCTCCCGGCCGGAAAGGTCAGGGCCTTCCTCCACGGAAAGGGAGGCGGGCGGCGCGAATTCGGTGGTCAGCGGGGCGAGGGTGGGCAGCCCGTCGCCCGGGCCGTCTTCGCCCACGACCCCCGGCAGGCTCAGTCCGGGGAGGGTGTGCACGGTCCCCCCGGTGGTGTCGTCGGCCATCGGGCCGCCTCCAATCGTTCGTCACTGTCCGTTACCGATCCGGGGTCTCTCGCGTGCGCGCACAGTGCGCGCACGTGGAGACCCCGGATCGCGGCATCGCGGCGGTTTCGGTGAGCGCGAAGAGTCACCCCGCCGACAGGGTCGTCAGGAGCCGGCGCGGGCCTGCGTCCACTGGGTGAGCAGGCGCACCAGGTCCGCCCAGGCGGCCTCGTCCTTGCCGGCCACCACGCGGGCCAGGTCCCACAGGACCGGCGCCCGTTCCGCATTCGTTCCGGCCGCCAAGACCCGCGCATTCCAGTGGGCGAGCTGCCCCGGAGTGAGCGGCATTTCATGCCTCCTTCAGGAAATCCAGGAACGTCGCCGTAGCTTGATCCTGGGGCGTTCCCGCGCCGTTTCCGTTCGGGTTCTCGGCGAGCCCGGCGGAAATTCCGTGCAGGTTCGCCGCCGTGTTCACCGCCTGGATTCCCTGCGCGTTCTGGGTCCCGGCCTTGTTGGCCTTCTGGAGTGCCTTCGCCTTCGCGCGGGCCTCGCGCTTGACCGGGAGTTCCACGTAGAAGCGGTTGTAGGAGGCGTCGATCTTTCCGGCCGCGTTCACCGCGTCGCGCAGGTGCTTTTCCAGGGCGGCCATCGGCCGGGTCGCGCGGAATGCGCGGACCTTCGCCTCCATGGGCTTGTCACCCTCGAATCGGATGTTCTCCAGGGCCGACTTGTACTCGTGCAGCAGCGCCTGGACCTCGTTGGCCATCTGCCGCAGCCGCTCTCGCTGCTGGGCGGCGTACAGGTTGGTGCCCTGCGGCCGGAGCAGGTGCTCCGACGTCCACCCGTTCTTGTGGTGCTGGTTCATGGGGTCCTCCAGGAAGGGGAAGTTGACCGACCCGGGCTCCGGCCGGATGCACGGGTCGCTACGGTGGTGCTCGGTGCCGTCGGCACCTTCGGAAAGCCACCAGGGCGAATCCCGCGCCCTGGTGGCCACCGGAGCGGCCGACCACATGTGTTGCTCTCAGTGACGATCCGGCGGGGACCGGGCCGCTCGTCCGTCGCACCGTCAGGTTCGCGGGACCGGCCCGGTCTCAGCCGGTCTGCTTGAAGCGGCCCCGGGCGGTCTCAAGCCGCCGCCCGGCCGTCGCCCGGGACTTGCCGATGACCTTCATCGCGTCGTCCAGTGAGACCGCGTCCTTGTCGCCCCGGCGGTACATGAGACTGAGCAGCGCGGTGACCTCGCCCTCGATCTCCAGCTCCTGGGTCGCGGAGCGGCGCCGGGTCTCACCGGTGCGCTTCACCAGCGCCGCGCCCGGCCCGGTCTCAGCATCGGTCTCACGCTCTGACCTGCGGGTCTCACGCTCGCCGTCGCCGGTCTCAACCAGTCTCATCACCGGGGCGGTCTCACCGGCCTCGGTCTCATGAAGGCCGGGCCAGGTCTCAACCCGGTCTCGCGTTCCGTTCACGTCAGCCGTGAGACCGGCGGGGAGGGCGGCGAGGCCATCGGTGAGACCGACGTACAGCGGCCCGTCGATCTCACCCTCGCCCTCGCCGGTCTCACTCTCACCGGCGTCCGGTCCGGCCTCGTCGGAGCCGTCCTCGTCCTCCTGGGTGATGTGGTGCAGGCGCCACATCACCCACGGCGCGATCGCCGCGACGGTCACAATGAGCCACCACTTCGGATGCCCGTGGACATCGACGCCGAACAAGCCGGCGTTGGCCAGGTGGTAGACGGCGTTGGCGGCGACCATCAGCACGATCGCCCCCAGCACGTCCCGGTGACGGCGGAAGCTCTGGACGACGTAGACGTCGATCGACAGGGGCAGCGCCCACGCGATCCCCGCGGGCCAGCCGGACAGCCGAGCGAGAGCGAACTCGCCGGACGCGGTCAGCACGATCGTCGCGCCCAGCGCGACCCTCGGCCCCCAGAGGTCGACGAACTTCTGGCGCACCCGGGCCTTGGCGACCAGGGCCTCGGCCCGCTCGGCCTCCCGACGGATCGCCGCCAGCCGCTGCTCGGCCGCTTCCTGCTGCCGGCCACTGGCGAGGTCGAGCCCGCGGGCCCGCCCCTCGGCAGCGGCCACCAGCTGGAAGGCCTCGTCCTTGGCGGCGACCAGGAGCTGGGCGGCCTCGCTCTGGGCCTTGGCGATCTCGCCGGAGGCCTTCGCCTCCGCCATCGCCCGCACCTCGGCAACCGCGTCCGTGGCCTGCGCCTCAGCGCCGGCCAGCAGCTCGGCCGCCTCCTGGCGGAGCTGGTCGGCCTCCACCTCGGCCTGCGCCGCGATCCCGTCCGCCCGCTCCCGCGCCTCGTCCAGCAACTGCGCCGCCTCCTCTGCGGCGGCCTCGACCTGCGCGCGGGCCTGCTCGCGCAACGCCTCCGCGTCGGCCCGGCCCTCCTCACGGGCCTTCGCCGCCAACTCGCGCCGGGCGGCGGCGTCCTGCTCGGCGGCGGCGACCAGCTCCTCGGCGCGCTGCCTGGCGTCGGCGACCAGCTGCTCGGCGTGCGCGGTGCTCGCCGCGGCCTCCGCCTCGGCCTGCTTCTTGGCCAGCTCGGCCTCGGCGATGAGCTGCTGGGCCCGCTCACGGCCGGCGGCCACGATCCGGCCGGCCTCCGCCTGCGCCTCGCCGTGGAGCTTGGCGGCGACCTCGCGCCGGTGGGCCACCGTCTGCTCAGCGGCGGCCAGGTCGGACTCGGCGATCGCCCGGGCCCGGGCCACCGTCTGCTCGGCCCCCTGGAGCTGCTGCTCCGTCAGCCGCTGCAACCGGGCAACCGACTGCTCGGTCGCGGTGCGCTGCTTGACCGCGTCGGTGAGCTCGTCGCGCGCCGCCTGCAACCGCTCCTCCAGCTCGGCGCTCCGCGCGGCGGCCTGCTGCTCGGCGCCGGCCAGGACGGCCTCGGCCTGCGCCTGGATCTGCTCGGCGTGCTGCTCGGCGTCGGCCACCCGCTGGCGGGCCGCCTCGAGCAGCTGCTCGGCCTCGGCCTGCGCGGTGGCACGCAGCTGCTCGGCCTCGGCCTGGGCGGCTTCCACAAGGGTGGAAGCGGCGGCCTGGTCGAGCTCGGGCTCGCGGGGCGCCGGAACAGCCTCCGGCGCGGTGGTGGTCTTCGTGGTGGTGGTCTTCGTCCCCGCCGAGCGTCGGGCCGGGGTGCGTCGGGTCGCCACAGGGGCTCCTCTCAACTGCGCGTGATGGGGATCGGTCAGGCCGGGATGGCGGTCAGCCTGGTCACGTCGAGCGCGAGCTTCACCGCCTCGGCCCAGCGACGCAGGTCGCGGGCAGCGCCGGTGGCCTCGACCGCCCGGCGCGCGGAGGTCAGCTCGGTCAGGGCCGCGGCCGCGTTGCGGTGCGCCTCGGCCGGGTGGTGGACGTGCTCGGTGTCGGCCAGGGCGTCGATCAGGTTGCGGATGCCGAGGTTGAGGTCGACGGCCAGCGCCCGCAGCACGCTGTCGTCGGCGTCGGTGCCCGGGTGGTTGGCGGTCGCGGCGATCCGCAGCCGGGTCCGCTCGGCGAGCTCTTCAACCAGCGCGGCCAGGCCGGCGCGGCCGCGCGCGTCGGCCACGCGCTCGCGCAGCTGGACGACGCGCTCGGCGGTGGCCTTCTCCCGCCCGTACTGCGCCTCCTCCAGCGCGCGCTCGGCCTCGATCAGGTCCATCTCGCGGGCCAGGCGGGCGGCCTTCCAGTCCACCCTGTTCTCCGTGCTGTCCAGCCAGACCAAGAGCTGGCCAAGCGCGGCCAGTGGCACCGGCTTCAAGGTGTCGGTGTGGGTGAGCATCCAGGTAGGAAGCGCCATCGAAGGTGTCCTCTCTTATCGGGGCGGTGCGTCGGGCACCGTCGAACGCCCCCGCGCTGGCGTCCGGGGCGGGGGCGAACGACAGCAACCGCTGCGAGGGTCAGGCGGTGCGGGCGCGGTTGCGGGCGGCGCGGCGCTTCATCGCCCGCCGCTCGTCCTCCGACATCCCGCCCCAGACGCCGGCGTCCTCACCGGCCGTCAGCGCCCAGGTCAGGCACTCCTCCATCACCGGGCATCGACGGCAGACGGACCGGGCTTCCTCGATCTGCAGCAGTGCCGGGCCGGTGTTGCCGATCGGGAAGAACAGCTCCGGGTCCTCCTCGGCGCAGACAGCGCGCCTCCGCCAGTCGGTCTCGGCGGCGGTCGTGAGCATGATCTTGCTCATGGTGCGGGCTCCTCTCGGTCAGCTGATGCGGGCGGTGTGGGCGAGCTTCTGGAACGCGGCGGTGCTCACCGGGTGGGCGATCTCGTCCAGGACGTGCTGCCAGTCCGGGCTGTCCGCCTCGCGCGGCGTCCACGGGTCGGGGTCGTGGGTCAGCTGCCAGGCCGCCCAGGCCTGGGCGAAGTTCTCGTCCTCGGGCTGCTTGATGACGACGTCGCGGTCGTGGTCCCAGGCGGTGCAGTGCCGGCGGATCCGGTCCTCGCCGACGGTGCGGACGGTGATCTGCCAGGTCGGCCAGCCCTCGCGCGGGCCCGGGTCGATCGCCAGGACCTCGTAGGGGGTGTCGCCGGTGTAGGGGCCGCGGTAGATGCCGCCGACGCGGCGCGGGCCGATGCACCGGGCGATCCAGCGGCGGGTGCTGTCGGCGCAGTAGTACGCGCGGCGGGCGTCAGTGGAGATGCGGGCGCGGTGCTTCATGGTGGCCTCCGGCCGGGAAGTTCAGGAGCTCCCGCTGCGCCCCGGGCCGGGGTCCGGGGCGCAGCGGGAGCGTGGGGAGGGGTGGTTGGTCAGCCGGCCGCGGGGATGCGGCAGCGGATCGCCTTGCCGATGGGCGAGGGCGTGACGGTCCAGCCGGGGGCGAGGATGTCGAGGAGGAGCAGGCCGCGGCCGGACTCCGCCTCGTCGCTGTCGGGGGTGGTGTCGGTGCGGCGGGGGCCGGCGCCGGCGAGCGGGTCGTGGACGGTGACGACCGCGTCCACTCCTCGGGAGCGGTAGATCTCCACGACCAGCGGGACGTGGTCCCCGCAGGCGCGCACCGCGTTGCCGATCAGCTCGGACAGGACCAGTTGCGCGGACTCGGCGGTCTCCAGGTCGACGCCGTGGGCGACCAGGACGGTCAGCGCCAGGGCCCGCACGGTCTGCACGGTGTCCTGGTCGGCCGTCAGGTGCGCGGTGATCCCGCCGAGGCGGGGGACCAGGTACAGGCCGGGGCGCGGGGCGGGCAGGATCGGCTCCTGGGCGGTCAGGCCGGGCACGGTGCCGGTGCCGTAGGTGGTGGTCATCGCTTGCCGCCCTTCGGCTTGGCCGGCGTACTGGGCTTGGTCACCGGCGTGCCGCCGGCGAAGCTGCGGGCCGTCATCACCGGCCACCGCGGACGCGGCGCAGGGCCTCGTCCATGTCCGGGTCGCTGTCACCCGGGGCGAGGTTGAGGGCGGGGCGTGCAATGATGTTGTGCAGCACAGTCGTTGCCTCCTACTTAGGCGCGACGTTGACGGCCTCGGGAGGGCAATCCCGGGGCCGTCGCTTTTTGAGGGCAGCTCCTGCCGTCCCCCCGCCGTCCCCGCACCGGCAGGCCGGGGCGGAGGCGACGGGCAGCGTCGCAGGAGAAGAGCTCTGTTCAGGCGGCAGAGCGCAGCGCGGTTAGGTGTGCGAAGGCGAAGCTGGTGGTGGCGGGACGCTGCGGGCGAGCGGCCGGCCGGTAGTCGGTTTCGCCGACCGCGTTGGTGACGACCTCGGCGATGTCGGCCGGGTCGGCGGCGGTGCCGAGCCGGCCCGCGAGGATGGGCGCCGGCTGGTTGCGCAGGCGGTTCACCAGGACGTCGGCGCTCCAATCCAGGAGATCCAGAACCTCGGTGAAGGAGAGACAGCGGGTCGCGGTGAACTCCGCCGCGTGCAGCCACAGCTCCCCGCAGATGTCGTCGACGGTGTCGCTGCCGGTGGCCAGGCCCGTCTCATCCAGAAGGTCCTGCACCCGGTCACGCAGACCGGTCGAGTACCAGGTGTAGGCGTCGGCGAGCAGCTGGTTGTGGGTGTCGTGCATCTCGGTCTCCTCGGAACGGGTGACGCTGCTGGTGGCGTGTTCGGGCATGCGAAGCGGCGACCCGGAGATTCCGGGCCGCCGCAGGCTGATGGAGTGCTGTTCAGTTCTGGAACCGGGCTGAGCCCGGCGTGATGCTGGTCAAGCGGACAGCTGCCGGCGCTTCCGGATGGGGCTCTCGGCCAGCACGTCCTCCGCCCTGCGCACCGCACCGATCGGGCGGGCTCCGACCGGCACCGCCGCGCCCTGGATCGGCTCGACGAGACGGCCGGTGATGTGCTGGGCCCGGCGGCGCTTCGCGAGCAGGAAGCCCACCCGCGCGTCCGGCCACTCGGCGGCGCGCTGCTTGACCTGCTCCTTCGCCTGGCGGCGCTCGGCGAGCCGCTGCTCCTCCTCGGCTCGGGCCTGGGCGGCGCGGCGTTCCGGTTCCTGGCGCAGCAACTGGAGGTAGGTGACGGCCAGGCGCTCGCCGTCAGCGCAGTGCTTGACCCGGAGCGTGCCGTCCTTCTTGCTGGTGGTGCAGGCCGCGCAGCGGCTGCGGTGCCCGACGTACGCGGCGTGGGCGGTCTCGGCGGTGGGCGCGGCCGGGGTGAGCTGGTGGATCGCCTTGGGCAGCGGGGCCTTCACCTTGCGCAGGACCTTGGTCGGCCGGCGGGCGGCGACATCGGCGCTGGCCTCGACGCGCTGCTCCTGCCACCGAACCAGCGTCACGTCGATGATGACCAGCCGGTTGGAGTTGCTGCAGCGTCGGGCACCGGGGGTGCCGGCCTTCGTGGCGTGGTGCGGGGCGAGCTTCCACTCCTTGGTGCCCTTGTTCAGGGTCAAGGGGCACCAGGTCTGGCAGGCCGGGCAGGCCAGGACCTCGGCGCGGTGAGTGAGCTGGACCGAGTTGAGCGGCAGCTTCGACACCAGGAGCGCCGGCTGGGAGGAGACGTTGGTCGTGCGAGTCCGGCTCTTGCGCTTTCGGGCGGTGGGAATCGCGGTCGAGGTGGTCATCAGGTACTCCTCGTCTGTACGGAGAAGGTGAGGGCCGCGTCGCGGTGCTCTCTCCGCCCGCCAGGCCGCACGGGAGATCCCGGCGCCCTGGAGAGCGGACAGCGCATCAGCACTGCCGCGAGGCAGTCGCATGGGTTTGGTGGAGCTACCCGGCACCCGACCTGTGGGCGGCGACCGCTGGATGTCGAAGACTCCTTGGGAAGATCGCAGGTCAGAGGATGTGCCATAGCAGCCGTATCCCTACCCCGCTACCTCTCTATCGAGGTTTCGACGTGACGAACGTAGCACTCTGCGTGGGGGTTGTTCAATACCTCTCTACCGAGGTTAGGATGTGTCTATGAGTATCGACCCCACCGACCCGAGACCGCCATCACGGCAGATCGCTGACGACCTGCGGGCGGCCATCAAGGCCGGGCGAATCGCCGCAGGCGAGAAGTTGCCATCCGAAAGCGAGCTGGTCGAGCAGTACAAGACCGCACCTCAGACGGCGCGCAAGGCCATCGCAGTGCTGAAAAGCGAGGGCCTGGTCGAAGGGCAGCGCGGCCGCGGCGTCTTCGTCGTCCAGCGCCCCCCGATGATCCGAGTGGGGTCGGACCGCTACGCCCGCCACCTCCGGACCGCCGGCAAAGCCCCGTTCCAAGCCGAGGTCGAGCTTATGGGCCTGAAGTGGCGCCAGGAGGTCCTCGAACTCGCCGACGTACCGGCACCCGAATGGGTCGCCGAATGGTTCGGCATCCCCGCGGACACGCCAGTCTTCGTTCGACGCCGCCGCACCTGGATCGAGCAGACCCCCACTCAGCTCGCCGACAGCTACTACGAGCTGGAGACCGTGGCTGGCACGCGCATCCGCGAGGAAGATACCGGCCCGGGCGGCGGCTACGCCCGGCTCGAGGAGCGCGGGTTTCACCTGACCCGGTTCCGCGAGGAGTTGGAGACCAAGATGCCCACTCCGGCCGAGGTCTCTGCCTTGCAATTGCGCCCTGGCGTCCCGGTGGTGCACCTACACCGAATTGCTTTCGCCGGGGACCGACCCATCGAGGTCTTCCAGTCCGTCATGGCTGGCGACCGCCACACGTTCGCCTACGAGTTCGACGCGCCCGAGTAGGAGCACGCATCATGGCTAACCTGGAGATCACCCACGCCACGGCCCCGACGCCGGGCGGAGTCAACGAGGACGCCGTCGTCACGGGCGCTGGCTTCGCGGTCGTACTCGACGGAGCGACCGCAACGGGGGCGCCCACCGGCTGCATCCATTCCGTGGCCTGGTACGTGCGTCAGCTGGCGGCGCGCCTCTCCTCCGCTCTCCTGACGAACGACGGGGAACTGCGCGAGATCCTGCGGGAGGCGATCCAGGACCTGGTCGTCGACCACGGCCAAACGTGCGACATGTCCAACCCCGACAGCCCCTCGTCTACCGTCGCCATGGTCCGGGCGCACGGCGGCGTATTGGAGGTACTCTCCCTGGCCGACTCGCCGGTGGCTGTCCAGCGAACCGACGGCAGCATCCAGGTCGTGGTCGACGACCGGACCTCCCACCTCGCGTCGTACACCCGGGACGCCGTCCGAGGGTTCCGGAATAACGACAACGGCGGCTTCTGGGTTGCCAGTACGAAGCCGGAAGCCGCGGACCGGGCGGTGGTTGCATCGATCCCCGTATCGGAGGTCAGCGCCGTTGCGGTGCTGTCCGACGGCGCTAGCCGGCTCCCCGAACGATACGGCTGGACATGGGATCGGTTCATGGCCGATCTGGCGTCTAACGGACCGACGCACATCATCGACGCGACCCGCGCCGCTGAGGCGACGACGGATGCCGGCACGTTCCGGGGCAAGGCCCACGACGACGCCACGGCCGTGCTCTGCACCATCCAACCCTGACCGAACCCGGAGGACATCATGCGGATGCAGATCGCCAGCCAGTTCACGACCCAGGCCGGAAACGAGGTCCTCGTCCTGACTGACTGCTGGATGGAGGCGTACACCTGGCAGTGCCGGGGCTGCAACCGCTGGTCGGACGCCAGTACGCAGGACCGACTCGACTACCAGCTGATCTCCCAGCAGGCGAAGGAACACGCTGACCACTGCATCGCGACTGGCGAGACCAGGGCCGCGTGACCCACCTGCCTGAACGTCAAAGGTCCGGATCGACACGGTGAACTGACGGCTACTCCGCGCGTTGTCCACAGGGGTAGGGTGGCATCGCCAGTGATCCAAAAGGACTTCGCCGCCCGGACCCGAGGGTCCGGACGGCGTTCAAGTGGGTCGGCGCCCGGCCAGGGGCCCGTCCCGGTCAGCCACGTAAGGGGTGGTGACGTGATGCAGGGTACCCGCAACGGCACCCCCTCATACACGCGGCACCCCGCCGTGGAGTCGACCGGGAGTTCCCAGGTCTCGCTCCGGCGGGGTGCCGTCGTCGTGTATGTGGCTGGCCACGGCGGCCCCCAAGGCGGGGGTGTTCCGTGACCTAGCCCTCGTCTGCGGCGCCGGACCGTTCCACGGGTCTAGCTCCGCTGGCCGCTCCCCTGGGTTTTCCATCCCGGATCAACGTGGCCACCTGCACCAACCTGCTCTCGGGCTACCAACCCTTGAGCGGGCCTGCTGGAGATCGGGACCAACCGACCACCAGCGGTCTTGCACCAAATCTGACCTCCGCCAAGAGGTCATCAACAACCGGCTCCCTAGCCAGGAGCCAACCCGCAGTCGGGGCCCCGCCAAGGGCCTCGGCTGTAACCAGATCCACCACCTAGAAGGAGGCCGCCGATCCAGTTCCGCCCCGTGAAGGGGCGTCTTGCCCGGTCCCGTGAGGGGCCGGTCTTCGCGGTCCCCGAGGGGTCCGCACCATCCGACCCGCTGATGCGGGGCGGTCCACTTTCCTGCACGTGCAGGTCCAGTAGGAGGCGTCTGCCATTTTGCAGCAGCTCACAAGCCCTTTCCAGTCTCACCGACCCACGATTGTCGATCATGGTGTCCCCGGTTTGAGCTCGGGTGATGGGATCCGGGAGGGGGGAGAGATCTTCTCCCCCGCTCCTGCCTTGGCATTCGTTGGCGGACCGGTTGGCGGACTGGTTGTCGAATCCGCCGCGCACGCTGCCGACAATGTGACGCACATCACTCTTATGGGTGGTGTCCCGAGTGTCCCCCGATCGGGTCCGAACCGTGTGGGTCCGGTCGTTCCCGGCCAGCGCCGAGAGTCGACCGGCGTCGCCCCGGTAGTCCCCCCTCGGGAGCGGTGGACGCCGCAGGATCACCAGATGGTGTCCGGGACCGCGGGCCGGATCGCTCTGGACGGCTACAGCTGGCGGCAGGCCGCGCACTGGGTGCACGGTGCCGGCCTCTACGTTCCGACTCACGGTCCGAAGTTCGGTGCGACGACGCTGCGCCTGGTGGAGGTGCTGTCGGAGCTGACGCCGTGTCGGCCAACCATTGCGTTCTTGATGCGGAAGCTGAAGTGCAGCAAGCGGACCGTGCAGTACCACCTGGAGATCCTGCGGACGACCGGCCTGCTGGCCTGGCGCTCGATCGGCACCCGGCTGCCGATGCAGGAGGGGCAGACCCGAGTGGACTGCCTGGCGTCGGAGTACGAGCGCCTGATCCCGGTCTCCTATGACCGGGCGCTCGGCATCCGCACCGCGGGTGAGGGTCTGGAGCGGCGGATGACCGGTATCTCGGAGGAGGGCCGGTCGGTCATCGCGGAGCTGGGGAAGAAGGCCGCGAAGAAGCTCCGCCGCACCCGCCGTACCGTTCGTCTCAGCCGTACCGGGCAGCCCGTCAGCACCTCGCGTTGCACCCCAATGGAGGGCGGTACCACCCCCTACGTCAGCTCTTCCTCCGTAGGTGATTCAAAAACTACGGGCGCGGCCCGTGACACGAGCTCGATCACCAGGAAGCGTGCGGCCAAGCCCGCCGGGGAGCGGCGTCGCACGGTGCTCGGGCAGGTCGTCACAGCCGCGATGATGGCGGCCGGGGACCGGCTCGCCCGGGCCGCGTACCGGCGTCTGCCGTGGGTGCGCCAGGCCAGCCACGACCAGCTGCGGTGGATCCTCAACGACCTGGCCGACCGGGGCTGGACCGAGGAGCGCGTCGTGGCCTGGCTGGGCGATATCGCAGGTCAGTACGGGTGCGCCGGGGTGCTGTGGCGCCCGGAGCGCCCGCACTCGCTGATCGCGCACGCCCTGCGCCAGGACATCGAGCAGGACCGGCACGACCAGCAGGTCGTGGCAGACGCGGCGGCCCGGGTCGAGGACACCACCGTGGCCGCAGTGCGCGAGCGAACCGGCGAGCTGGAGTTCCTGGCCGGACTGTTCGGCGAGGCCGCGACCGCCACCGCCGCACCGGTGACCGAGCAGGACCGGCAGGAGGCGTACTACCTCCCGGCCGCTGCCGCCGCCCGGATGGAAACCGCCGGCGACCTGGCCGTCGACCTGTTCGGCGCCGACATCGTCGCCCGCTACGCCGCCCTGGCCGCCAGCCCATACGTCCAGCTCGGCGTCACCCGCTGAGCGCCACCGACTACTTCGCCCCCGGAACGGAGGTCCCCCGCATGACCAACACCACCGACCAGGCGCCCGGCGGCGCCGACCTCGCCCGCACCGCGCTGCGCGCCGCCCGCCGCGCTGCCCGCCTCAACGGCAACGCCCCGCTGAAGAAGAACGCGCCGTCCCGCCAGCAGATCGCCCGTGCCGGCCGGGACGCCCGCGAGCCCTCCGCCCTGGCAGCCGTCGTGCCCGCGATGGCATCCTCCCAGGGCTGGGCGCTTGGCACCGCCCAGGGCACCATGCGCGACAACTGGGCTCAGCTCGTCGGCCCGGACCAGGCCGCGCACTGGTACCCGGCCGGGTTCAACGCCGACACCCGCACCTTGCGCGTCACCTGCGACTCCCCGGCCTGGGCCACCAAGCTCCGCCTCGAGCAGCGCGCCATCCTGGCCAAGATCAACGGCGCCCGCCCCGACACCGTCCGCGCCCTCAACATCCGCGTCAGCTCGGCCGCCCCCTCCCGGGCCCCCGAGAGCGCCCCGGCCACCGCCACCGTCCAGCACCGGGCGGAGCTGGCCCCGGCGCCGGTGGTGCCGCCGCTCGCTGAAAGCCCGTCTTACCAGCACCTCCGCCAGCAGATGCGCGAGCAGGCCGCCGCCCGCCAGGCCACCCTCGACGAGGCCGCCGCCGCCCGGGAGGAGATCCTGCGCCGCCACTACAACAAGCTCCGGGAACCCGAGCACGCCCACCGCCCGCCGGTCGAGGACGAGCAGGCCCTGACCGAGGCCGCCCGCACCCGCCGGCTCCGCGAGAGCCACCGAGCCGCCCTCGCCGTCGCCCGCGGCCACGCGATGCCCCTGCGCACCGCCCGCCAGCCGCAGCCCGCCCCTGTCAGAGGTGCCGCATGACCGGGCCCCTTCCTGGTCGCTACCGGCAATGGTGCCTGGGTGCTCGATACGGATTGACGTCTACCGCTGTGCGAGCACGCCAGTCCGGCCCGGCCCGCTACTGAGCTCACCAACCAGGGCACCATGGAGCAATCCCCACGAGCGAGCAGCCGACTCCTCCGCCCCACCAGCTGACCCCCGCGGGCGCCGGAAGGAGGACCAGCGCCGGGCCGGCTACTGGCTGGTCGACGGCTGACCCCCGCAGACGCGGGGAGAACCTCGGCCAGGAGGTGATCGTTCCCTCCCTGACCGGCTGACCCCCGCAGGCGCGGGGAGGACATCACCTCGGCGGAGGACAACGGTGTCGTCACCGGCTAACCCCCGCGGGCGCAGGGAGGACAGCTTCGCGATGTCCTCCGCTTCGACGGCGCGGCTGACCCCCGCAGGTGCGGGGAGGACCTGCTCAGGCGTTCGAGGTTTTCGGTGCTCGGCGGCTGACCCCTGCGGGCGCGGGGAGGAGGTCTGCGCAGCTCGGCAAATTCGCTGGCCAGGCGGCTGACCCCGCAGGTGCGGGGAGGAGAGCGCCATAGGGAGTGGTCAAGCTACATTCTCCGGCTGACCCCCGCGGGTGCGGGGAGGAGCGCACGGCGATTCGGCTGGCGGCCTGGCGGGCCGGCTGACCCCCGCGGGTGCGGGGAGGAGACGGTGGCCCGGGTCGCCGGGTCGCTCATGACCGGCTGACCCCCGCGGGTGCGGGGAGAAGGCCGCCAGGGCGGGACACCTACGGGCCCGGAACGGCTGACCCCCGCGGGTGCGGGGAGGAGCTGAGCACCTGACAGCCGTCGCGGAACTGCTGCGGCTGACCCCCGCGGGTGCGGGGAGGAGTTGATCCCCAGGTTCTCGACGTCCGCCAGGAACGGCTGACCCCCGCGGGTGCGGGGAGGAGCGCCGCCGCTGGCCCGGACACCTGGATGTCGACGGCTGACCCCCGCGGGTGCGGGGAGGAGTTCGTCGCCTGGGCGCTCTGGTCCGCGCTCATCGGCTGACCCCCGCGGGTGCGGGGAGGAGACAAAGGACGGTCTGCTCTCGGCGACGGGCGAATTGTGACCGCTGAACGGCGGATGAAACGGGACCCACCGGAGTAGATACGACCCTTCTTGCGATCGTCTGATCATCCTGATCCCCATCGAGGGTCAGGAGGAGAGGGTGATTCCCGTGGAGGACTGGGCTGAGATCCGTCGACTGCACCGGGCCGAGGAGATGCCGATCCGGGCGATCGCCCGGCACATGGGCATCTCGAAGAACACGGTGAAACGGGCCCTGGCCACCGACCGGCCGCCGGTCTACCAACGCCCGCTGAAAGGCTCGGCCGTGGACGCGGTCGAGCCGGCCATCCGCGAGCTGCTCAAGCAGACCCCGACGATGCCCGCCACGGTGATCGCCGAGCGGATCGGCTGGCAGCGCGGGCTGACGATCCTCAAGGAACGCGTGCGCGAGCTGCGACCGGCCTACCTGCCCGTCGATCCAGTCTCCCGCACGGTCTACCAGCCCGGTGAGCTCGCCCAGTGTGACCTGTGGTTCCCGGCCGTGGACATTCCGCTCGGCTACGGCCAGTCGGGCCGACCGCCGGTGCTGGTGATCGTCTGCGGGTATTCGCGGGTGATCACCGCCAGAATGCTGCCCTCCCGCCAGACGGGCGACCTGATCGACGGCCACTGGCGCCTGCTCACCGCTTGGGGAGCCGTCCCGAAGACGCTGGTCTGGGACAACGAGGCGGGCGTCGGCAAAGGCAAACTGACCAGCGAGTTCGCCGCGTTCGCCGGCCTGCTCGCGGTCAGGATCCATCTCTGCCGGCCCCGCGACCCGGAGGCGAAGGGCCTGGTCGAGCGCGCGAACGGCTACCTGGAGACCAGCTTCCTGCCCGGACGCACGTTCACCGGCCCCACCGACTTCAACACCCAGCTGACCGCCTGGCTGCAGATCGCCAACCGGCGCCGGCACCGCTCGATCGACGCCCGTCCGGTGGATCGCTGGGAGAGCGACCGCGCCGCGATGCTCACCATCCCACCCGTCGCCCCGCCCAACTGGTGGCGCTTCCACACCCGCATCGGCCGCGACCACTACATCCGCGTCGACACCAACGACTACTCCGTCCACCCCCGCGCCATCGGCAAGACCGTCATGGTCCGCGCCGACAACGAGGAGATCACCGTCATCGCCGGCAACGACATCGTGGCCCGCCACACCCGCTGCTGGGCCAAACACCAGAGCCTGACCGACCCCGAACACGCCGCCGCGGCCGACCTCCTGCGCGGCGAGGTGATCCACCAGCAGGCCGCCCGCGTCGCCACCGCCCGCACCGCCCTCCTGGCCCCCGACAGCCTCGGCATCGAGGTCGAACAACGCGAACTCGGCACCTACGACCGCATGTTCACCCTCATCGAGGGCGGCGCCGGAAGGGAGGAGGGCGCCTGATGGCCCGCACCACCACGACCGACGCGGTCAAGCCTGATAGCGAGGCGGCCCGCACCGGCCGGCAGACCGCCGCCGACCTGGCCTTCCTCGCCCGCGCCATGAAGGCCCCCGCCCTGCTGGACGCCGCCGAGCGCCTGGCCGAACGCGCCCAGGCCGAGTCCTGGACCCACCTTGAATACCTCGTCGCCTGCCTGCAGCGCGAGGTCTCCGCCCGCGACAGCCACGGAGGCGAGGGCCGCATCCGAGCTGCCCGCTTCCCCGCGATCAAGACCATCGAAGAGCTGGACGTCACCCACCTGCGCGGCCTGACGCGCCAACAACTGTCCCATCTGGGAACAATGGACTTCATAGCGGCCAAGGAGAACGCGATCTTCCTGGGGCCGCCGGGCACCGGCAAGACCCACCTCGCCACCGGTCTGGCCATCCGGGCCTGCCAGGCCGGACACCGGGTCGCGTTCGCCACCGCCTCCCAGTGGGTCGACCGCCTCGCCGCCGCCCACCAGGCCGGCCGGCTCCAGGACGAACTGGTCAAGCTCGGCCGCTATCCGCTGATCGTGATCGACGAGGTCGGCTACATCCCGTTCGAGGCCGAGGCCGCGAACCTGTTCTTCCAACTCATCTCGAACAGATACGAAAGAGCCAGTGTGATCGTCACCTCGAACAAGCCCTTCGGCCGCTGGGGAGAGGTCTTCGGCGACGAGACCGTCGCCGCCGCCATGATCGACCGACTCGTCCACCACGCCGAGGTCCACTCCCTCAAGGGCGAGTCCTACCGCATGCGGGGCCGCGAACTCGGCCGCACCCGCACCACCGACAACGACTGAACAAGACCACCGACGACGCGAGGGTCAGAACTCAACCGTCCAAAGTGGGTCACGGTTCAGCCGCCGCCGACATCTGCACTGGCGGCGGTCAAACGGCTGACCCCCGCGGGTGCGGGGAGGAGTGATCAGCAGTGAGGTTCGGTGCCGGAGAGGCCGGCTGACCCCCGCGGGTGCGGGGAGGAGCGGCCGCTGACCGCCGCCACTACGTGGGCAACTGGCTGACCCTCGCGGGTGCGGGGAGGAGGGCCCCAGACAGCAGAAAGCGCCCCGCCCGGGAGGCTGACCCCCGCGGGTGCGGGGAGGAGCGCGGAAACCGCGATGAGCTGCATTGCCGTATCGGCTGACCCCCGCGGGTGCGGGGAGGAGGAGGTCGGCGACGTGGACGCCCGCGCGGCCGGCTGACCCCCGCGGGTGCGGGGAGGAGCGATGGCGGAGATCGTCGCGGAGGCGGAGCGCCGGCTGACCCCCGCGGGTGCGGGGAGGAGTGGCCCAGGTTCCTGGCGAGCTTCCAGGCCGCCGGCTGACCCCCGCGGGTGCGGGAAGGAGTGAGGGTCCGCGAGCGTGTACAGGAACCGGGGCGGCTGACCCCCGCGGGTGCGGGGAGGAGGAACGGGGCAGCTCAGCCCGCTTCGCCGGAGGCGGCTGACCCCCGCAGGTGCGGGGAGGAGCCGATCGAGCGAGGGCCCGGAACGGGTCCCGGCGGCTGACCCCCGCGGGTGCGGGGAGGAGGCCGGGACCGGGGTGGTCGCCTACTGCGCGGGCGGCTGACCCCCGCGGGTGCGGGGAGGAGCTGATGATGCCGCCGGTGCCGGTGTCCTGGCCCGGCTGACCCCCGCGGGTGCGGGGAGGAGGAATGGACCGGCGGGGCGTGCGGAAGGTACACCGGCTGACCCCCGCGGGTGCGGGGAGGAGTTGGCGTCGGCGACGGCTTCGGCGCTCATGGCCGGCTGACCCCCGCGGGTGCGGGGAGGAGGAGCCGGTGAACTCCCGAACTCACCACCCCGACGGCTGACCCCCGCGGGTGCGGGAAGGAGGGGCGTGACGCGGGGCGGCCATGTCAGATCTCCGGCTGACCCCCGCGGGTGCGGGAAGGAGCACCTCGCGAGCCGAGTCCCTTTCACCAGTCGCGGCTGACCCCCGCGGGTGCGGGAAGGAGGCTTTCTGACCTGCGGCGCAGCAGCGGCTTTGCTGTTTCTTGACTGGTTGCGCGACGTGGTGTGCTGTTGTGGTGTCAAGGTGCGGGTTCTCATCGTGTCACGGCGCATGGTCGGTGTTTGACGAGTTCGCGGCGGGCCCGTGCTGGTGGGGAGGACCGACGGGGGACCCCGCAGGCGCGGGACGACCTCCGCGCAGCGGACGCGGCAGGCCCGGATGGTGAACAGCAGGTCGACGCGCTCGCCGGCGCGGCGGTCGGTGAACTTCGGCTGATCCGGGCGGACGGCCTGCCAGGCATCGACGGCCTGGCAGAGGATCGGGTCGACCGGCTTGGTGAAGGCGGTGCCGGTCTTGTGGGGCGGGACGTCGAGGAGACAGACGGTCTCGCGGGCCAGGACCTGCTGGGAGTCACCGGTGATGGGGGTGCCGTCGTGCTACCAACGGATGCAGCCCACCCTCAATGCGTTGTCCGGACAACCAGGTCAGTGTGACCGCGCAGACCGGCGGCTGACCCCTGCATGTGCCTTCGCCCATGCCGGTCGCGGTGCGTCGGCTGACCCTCGCGGGTGCGGGGAGGACCACACACACCCACCACACCGGGGTGCGTCTGACGGCTGACCCCGCGGGCGCGGGGAGGACCGGCTCCCGTCGAACCCCCACTTGCCGGACGACGGCTGACCCCGCCTGCACGGGGAGGACCTCCGGCTGCCCCCCGCTCGCGCGGGGAGGAGGACCGGACATCCGGCGGATTGCGTTACTACGGCGGCTGACCCCCGCTCGCGCGGGGAGGAGATCTGGAACCACGCGTGGAACGGGGGCTTGCCCGGCCGACCCCCGCTCGCGCGGGGAGGAGCGCTGGGGCCGCCCCATTGTGACGGTCTGTGACGGCTGCCCCCCGCTCGCGCGGGGAGGAGTTCGCCTCGATCTGGTCGCCGCCGACCAGCCGCGGCTGACCCCCGCTCGCGCGGGGAGGAGACGATGGAGTGGTTGGGGCTGTCGGGGTCGTCCGGCTGACCCCTGTCGGTCGGGTCGCCCGGGGGAATCGCACCCCCGGGCTCCCACAGAACGGAGCGTGACAGTCTCCCGTCACTCCGCTCTTGTCATCCTGATCGCCAGGCTCGGGGCGTCCATGCCCAGTGGGCGAAGAGCCTCGGGTACTGGCGGGTCACACGCAGCCAGCACGCATGGGCCTTCTTGAACGCCCGCAGTCGCTTGTATTTCGCGCGGATCCACCGCATCAGGTAGGCGTTGATGCGATGAAGGAGGGGATGCAGAGCGGAGCGGTAGAACGCGCCGTAGTACTGCATCCAACCCCGCACTATCGGATTGATCCGACGGGCGAGGTCGAAGAAGGTGAGGTTGATCTGCTGGTGGATCCGCCAGGAGCGGATCTCCATGCTGATCTTCATCAGGGCGTCCTTGCTGATCGCCGGCAGGAAGGCGGTGAAGTTCTTCCCTTTCCTGCTGCGCGCCCCGCGGGCCCGAAACGTGAACCCCAGGAAGGTGAACGACGTGTGCTCGTACGAGCCTCGCCGATAGCCGTCCTGGCAGTAGACGATCCGGGTCTTGTCGGGGTGAAGCCGCAGCCCGACCTCCTCCATCCTGTCCGCGAGGGCGGCCAGGACCTGCTGGGCCTGGCGCTCGCTGACGCAGTGCACGACCGCGTCGTCGGCATACCGTTCGAACTGGACGCCGGGGTATGTCCGGACGAGCCAGAGGTCAAACGCGTAGTGCATGAACAGGTTGGCGAGGACGGGCGAGACCGCCGACCCTTGTGGGGTCCCCCGGTCCCGCTTCCGCAAGGTGCCGTCGGGTAGTTGCAGCGGGGCGCGAAGCCACCGCTCGACATACAACTTCACCCAAACGGCGTCAGTGTGAGCTTCCACGGCCTTGACGACGAGGTCCCAGCGGACGGTGTCGAAGAACTTCTGGATGTCCAGATCAATGACCCAGTCCTTCTTCCAGCACCGCTGCCGACAGGTCTCCACAGCGTCAAGAGCCGACCGGTTGGGTCGATATCCGTAAGAGTCCGGATGGAATGCAGGATCCACCCGTCTCATGAGATGCCGTGCCACCACGGTCTGAGCAACGCGGTCAGCGACAGTGGGAATGCCGAGCATTCTTGTGCCGCCGCCGTGCTGCTTGGGAATCTCCACCGCTCGCACCGGAGGTGGAAAGTACGTCCCAGATGACATCCGATTCCAGATCTTGTAGAGGTTCCCCTTGAGATCCTTTTCGAAGTCATCGATTGACTGCCCGTCCACACCTGGCGCTCCCTGGTTTCTCCTGACCTCCCGATACGCCTCCAGAACTTCCCACTTCGAGATATCAAACGACTTGCCCGGTGACTTCAGCTTGTCCATCGGCTCCTCCCGGAGAACGTCCGGTTGACCAGACACACACAGCCACGGATGACCCGGCCCCTTCGCTCCACCCCCATTACAGAGGCTTCGTCACTACTACGAACCGGTCCGCCAACACGCCCCGCGACGGTACTCAGCCCCTTGCGGTTCAGCCACTTGAGGTGCTCCCTCTTGCCGCCGTGTTCGGCGGCGGTGTCGGGACGTGCCTTCCCGCGTTCCATGCAAGAGCAGCAGACCAGGATCACGCCACCTCCATGCCGGACACCGCCTGGCCAATACGCGGGCTCCCGCCAGACTTATCCCGGACTCCGTCGCAGGCTCCCGGTTTTGATGCCACTTAGATTTCACTAACGACACTTCAGCAGTGGTTCACTTGCGTTCGTCTTCCTGATCCCCACCTGACGCCTCCCGGACGCCTTTTCCACATCGCTCACCACGATCACGTCGCCGCTTTCGCAGCATGTGGCGGTTTGAAGCCTCCCCCCACAGGGCGGCTCCGAAGGGCCAAGACCTTCATCTCTTGCACAGCATTGCTTTCAGAACTGTTCCTACATACGGTTCCTTTCGCATTCGTGGCACACGCAACGGGTGAAACGAGGACCACGGACAGCGGATCAAAAGCGGGTCACTTCGTGATCTCTTGATCATCCTGACTTCATGGGTAGCGGGAGTCAGGGAGGAAAGAGGTGATCGGGGTGGAGGACTGGGCCGAGATCCGGCGGCTGCATCGGGCCGAGGGTTTATCGGCGCGGGCTGTGGCCCGGCAGCTGGGGATCTCCCGGGGCACGGTGGCGCGGGCCCTGGGCTCGGACCGGCCGCCGGTCTACCAGCGGCCGTTGAAGGGCTCCGCGGTGGACACCGTCGAGGACCGGATCCGCGAGCTGCTGCAGCAGACCCCGACCATGCCGGCCACCGTGATCGCCGAGCGGATCGGCTGGGAGCGGGGGTTGACGATCCTGCGGGAGCGGGTACGCGAGCTACGGCCTGCCTACCTTCCCGTCGACCCGGTCTCGCGGACGGTCTACGAGCCCGGCGAGCTGGCCCAGTGCGATCTGTGGTTCCCGGAGGCGGACATCCCGCTCGGCTACGGCCAGAGCGGGCGTCCTCCGGTGCTGGTCATCGTCGCCGGTTACTCCAGGATGATCACCGCCAGG
The DNA here is from genome assembly GCF_044329365.1 of Kitasatospora sp. NPDC017646. Lineage (NCBI taxonomy): Bacteria > Bacillati > Actinomycetota > Actinomycetes > Kitasatosporales > Streptomycetaceae > Kitasatospora > Kitasatospora sp. NPDC017646. The sequence continues at coordinate 36,293 of NZ_JBIRJC010000035.1, forward strand.
ATGCTGCCCTCACGGCAGACCAACGATCTGATCGACGGGCACTGGCGGCTGCTGACCGGCTGGGGCGCCGTCCCGAAGACGCTGGTCTGGGACAACGAGCCGGGCGTCGGCAGGGGCAGGCCGACCAGCGAGTTCGCCGCCCTGGCGGGACTGCTCGCCACCAGGATCCACTTCTGCCGGCCCCGGGATCCGGAGGCGAAGGGCCTGGTCGAGCGGGCCAACGGCTACCTGGAGACGTCCTTCCTGCCCGGTCGAACCTTCACCGGCCCTGGCGACTTCAACACCCAGCTGGCCGCCTGGCTGCGGATCGCCAATCGCCGCAGGCACCGCACGATCGATGCCCGGCCCCTCGACCGCTGGGAGACGGACAGAGCGGCCATGCTGGCCATCCCGCCCGTCGACCCGCTGTCCGTGTACTGATCTGAGTGCTCCAGTGCGTACGGACTTCTGTGCACCACTGACCCGTCTCAACGAGGTGTGACCGGGTGCTGAAGAGTGCTCCTGTGGACCGTTCCGCTCATCGTAGGCTCGTGCCGTGGTCGACGAACATGGGGCACCCGACGCCTTCAAGAACCGATGCACGAATGCGGCACGGATGCTGGAATCCTGCATCAACTACTTCATCGAGCGCATCTCGTTGGACGAGTCCAACGAGGACCGCAAGGAGAACACGCTGGATGTGTGGCTGGGCGGGGGGCCGCGGAAGCCCGATGTAGTGATCTCGCTGTCCGATCTCCGCTCGGTCCGCCCGTGGGAACCCGGACTGGCCCCCATCTTCATTGACGGGATCTCCCTGATCCACCTGCCGAAGCTGCCGTCGCCCTGGCCCGCCGAGGCGGTCGGCTGACTCGACCGCTCCGATGACCTGCCCGAACTGGTCTGGCTGAGGATCACCGGACCGATCGAAGTCGACGCTGTCGCCGAGATCGTGACCGTCTACCAGGCTCTGAGCGACGATAAGGCCTCCGTGCTCCAGTGACAGCTTGAAGCCGCTTTGCAGCTCAGGTAGCAGCCAAACTTCGGTGAGACGGGTCAACCGCTCAAGCTACGTCGGTATCCCGGTCGATGGCCTGGAGGCGGTTCTTGAGGCGGTAGCTGTTGCCGTTGATCGAGATGACGTCGCAGTGGTGCAGGAGCCGGTCGAGGATGGCGGTGGCGAGGACCTCGTCGCCGAAGACCTGGCCCCACTCGCTGAAGGTCTTGTTCGAGGTCAGGATGATCGAGCCCTTCTCATACCGCTTGGAGATCACCTGGAAGACCAGGTTCGCCTCGGTGCGTTCAAGGGGCTGGTAGCCGACCTCATCAACCACGAGGACGCTCGGCCGCAGGTAGGTGCGGAGCTTGCTGGTCAGGCGCCCGGCGGCCTCGGCAGCCTTGAGGTGGCGGACCATGTCGTCGAGGCTGGTGAAGTAGATCGAGTAGCCGGCCCGGCAAGCCGCGACCGCCAGAGCGACGGCCAGGTGGGTCTTGCCGACCCCGGGCGGCCCCAGCAGGGCGGCATTCGCCTTGGCCTCGACGAACGACAGCGTGGCCAGGTCCTTGACCTTGCGCGGGTCGAGTTCGGGCTGAAACGAGAAGTCGTAGTCGTCCAGGGTCTTGTGGTGCGGCAGCTTCGACAGCCTCAGGCCCTGGCGAAAGCGGCGGTCGTCTCGAACGGCCAGTTCCTCGGCGAGGAGGAGGTCGAGGAAGTCGAGGTAGCCCATCTTCGCCTCGTCCGCCCGCTTGGCGTACTGGTTCAGGCTCTCGGCGAGGTGAGGCAGGCCCAGCTTCACGGCCATGGTCCGGATGCGGTTGCTGACCAGCTGGCTCAACGGGCGTCCCTCTTGCTGGAGTTGGTGGTGAACGGACGGGTTCCGGTCAGCTCGTCGTAGACAGACAACGGACGTCGGCCGACCTCGATGTGGGCAGCAGCGGCCCGGTTGAGCAGGGCCCGAAGCGGGCTGGCTTCCTCGGCCAGGCGCCGTTCGTGGCGGGGTCGGGGCATGACGTCCCCTGTCGTGACCCGCCTGGTGTCGCCCTTGGGCAGGCCGTCCCAGTGCCGCTCGTCGACGATGCGGGCGCCGCGGCCCACCGCCCGGGAGTGGACGGCCAGCAGGGTGCTGCCGGCCGAGTCGGGGACCGTGGAGTGCAGCACGACCTGCGACCTCGTGGCCCGGATCTCGACCAACTGGCGCGGGCGGACCCGGCGGGCGGGAACCGAGTAGAGGTTCGCGTCGAAGGCGACCAGGCAGTCCTTGCCGACGTGCCGAAGGTGGCGTTGCGCGACCACGTAGGGGGTCCGCGGCAGCGGCCTCAGGGCCACGTGGTCGCGGATCGCGCGCACGCCGATGACCTCGCCGTGGGTGCCGTGCACCCGCGCTCGCCGCAGCGGAACCCAGGCCGTGAACGCGGCGTCGAGCTCTTCGACGGAGGAGAAGGCCCGGCCGGCCAGGACGTGGTCGCGGACGATCAGCACCTGGCGCTCGACCCGGCCCTTGCCGGTGGGGCGGTAGGCGGCCAGCACATCGATGTCGAAGTCGTAGTGGCCGGCGAACGCGACCGCCTCCGGGTGGAGCCGGACCGCCTCGCCGGGGGCGACGTGCCGGCGGACCACGGTCTTGGTGCGGTCGTAAACGATGCTCATCGGCACACCGCCGAAGTGTGCGAACGCCTGCCGGTGGCAGTCGAAGAACGTCGCGAGGTCCTGGCTGGTGGTGAAGCAGCAGAACGGGTCCCGTGAGTACGACAGCGTCATGTGGAACGAGTAGACCTTCGGGATGCCGACGTGGGCGAGAATTTTGCCCTCATCGCCCCAGTCCACTTGGGCCTGGGCGCCGGGCACGACCTCGAAGCGGCGGTGCAGGCCCGCGAGTTCGCCCGGATTGATGCCGAGTTCCTCGGCGATCCGGGGCCGTGCTTCCTGCAAGTAGATCTTGATCCGCTGATAGTTGATGGCGATCCCGTACTCCTGGACCAGCCGTTCGTGGATCACCGTCCCCTTGAGCAGGACTTCGGACCGCAGCATCGCGTCGATCAGCGGCGCGATCTCGTCGACCGTCCGCGGCCGGGGAAGGGCACCTGGTGCCCGCTGCGGAGGCGCGGCCGGGACCTGGCCGGACAGGTACTTCGCGACCGTGCGACGGTTCAACCCGCTCGCCTTCGCGATCTGCCGCTGGCTCATCGCGCCGGAGTCGTACAACGCGCGATATCGCCTCAACTCCAACCAGCGATGCGGGTCCAAGACCACTGTCAACCGCCTCCCTTGCCGCCCGAACCGACGACAGCAGGCTCACGGACAACAGCCATTCACCGCGTTAACTTTGGTGCACAGTCACTCGTACAAGGTGGTGCATGTTGACTCGTACGCCGACACCCGCCGACCTGGTGGCCGCTTCGCACCCGCCTGGGCCGCGACCACTACATCCGCCTGGACACCAACGACTACTCCGTCCACCCCCGCGCGATCGGCCGCCTCGTCACCGTCCGGGCCGACACCGAGGAGATCACCGTGACCTGCGGCGAGGACGTGGTGGCCCGCCATGCCCGCTGCTGGGCCCGCCACCAGTCGATCACCGACCCCGAGCACGTCGCCGCGGCCCGGCATCTGCGCGATCAGGTCTGGCAGCAACGGGCCGACCGCGCACGGACCGCCCAGGCCGCGCTCATGGCGCCCGACGGCCTCGGCGTCGAGGTCGAGCAGCGCGAGCTGGCCACCTACGACCGTATCTTCACCCTCATCGAGGGCGGAGCCGGAAAGGAGAATCCCTGATGACCCCAGCCACCGCCCCCACCAGCCAGAACACCACCACCGCCAAGAGTGACCGTCCACCCGAGGCACGCGCCGCCCGCACCGGTCGGCAGACCGCCGCCGACCTGGCGTTCCTCGCCCGCGCGATGAAGGCCCCCGCCCTGCTGGACGCCGCCGAGCGCCTGGCCGAACGCGCCCAGGCCGAGTCCTGGACCCACTTGGAATACCTCGTCGCCTGCCTGCAGCGCGAGGTCTCCGCCCGCGACAGCCACGGCGGCGAGGGCCGCATCCGGGCCGCCCGCTTCCCCGCGATCAAGACCCTCGAGGAACTCGACCTCACCCACCTGCGTGGCCTGACACGCCAGCAGCTCGCCCATCTGGGCACACTGGACTTCATAGCCGCCCGGGAGAACGCGATTTTCCTTGGGCCTCCGGGCACGGGCAAGACACACCTGGCCACCGGACTCGCCATCCGGGCCTGCCAGGCCGGCCACCGGGTCGCGTTCGCCACCGCCGCCCAGTGGGTCGACCGCCTGGCCGCCGCCCATCAGGCCGGACGGCTCCAGGACGAGCTGGTCAAGCTCGGACGCTACCCGCTGATCGTGATCGATGAAGTGGGCTACATCCCTTTCGAATCCGAGGCCGCGAACCTGTTCTTCCAGCTGATCTCGAACAGATACGAACGCGCGAGCGTGATCGTCACCTCGAACAAGCCGTTCGGGCGCTGGGGAGAGGTCTTCGGCGACGAGACCGTCGCCGCCGCGATGATCGACCGACTCGTCCACCACGCCGAGGTCCACTCCCTCAAGGGCGAGTCCTACCGCATGCGGGGCCGCGAACTCGGACGCGTTCCCACCGACGACAACGACTGACGCACACCATCCAACGAGACCAACGGATGGCCCACAACTGAACCGCTGGAACCGGCCCGTTTTGAGCCGTTGCCGACAACCCCCGCTCGCGCGGGGAGGAGCGGCCCGGGGCGGCCTGCGCGGCCGCCACGGACGGCTGACCCCCGCTCGCGCGGGGAGGAGCTGGACGTGGAGGAAACCCACAAGGTCGAGAGCGGCTGACCCCCGCTCGCGCGGGGAGGAGACGACGGTGATGGTCGCCTTCTGCTCGATGACCGGCTGACCCCCGCTCGCGCGGGGAGGAGTTCTGTGGACACACCCGGGGACAGAGTGGCCCCGGCTGACCCCCGCTCGCGCGGGGAGGAGTGGTCGAGCTGACCCGCCACCAGGCCGCCGACCGGCTCACCCCCGCTCGCGCGGGGAGGAGGAGCCGGTTCCGGTCGACGGGCCGGAGCCGTCCGGCTGACCCCCGCTCGCGCGGGGAGGAGCGGGTGCTGCCCGCCGACGTGGAGCGCGTCTACGGCTGACCCCCGCTCGCGCGGGGAGGAGGAGTACTCGGAGTGGGCGCCGTCGGACTTGGCCGGCTGACCCCCGCTCGCGCGGGGAGGAGGTTGCCCGATGAACCACTCCGCCCCCGCTCGGCGGCTGACCCCCGCTCGCGCGGGGAGGAGTCTCAACAGTCGGGGGCGCTTCCGCGTTCAAACGGCTGACCCCCGCTCGCGCGGGGAGGAGGAGCGCGTACGGGTACGCTGCATCATGTCGACCGGCTGACCCCCGCTCGCGCGGGGAGGAGTTCTCGATCCGGGAAACCCACTCCGGGTAGAACGGCTGACCCCCGCTCGCGTGGGGAGGAGTACTGACAGGAGCTGGGCGGCGCGCTCGCGGACGGCTGACCCCCGCTAGCGCGGGGAGGAGGCCCGCCTCCCCGGACCGGGGGGTGGGAGCTCGGCTGACCCCCGCTCGCGCGGGGAGGAGACCGCCGAGGCCGGCAGCGGCTGGCGCGTGCGCGGCTGACCCCCGCTCGCGCGGGGAGGAGGCCACCGAGGTGACGGTCGGTCTCGGCAACGGCGGCTGACCCCCGCTCGCGCGGGGAGGAGCTCTGAAGCTGACTACAGGATGCCTGTAGGGGCGGCTGACCCCCGCTCGCGCGGGGAGGAGCTGTCGTGTCCGTGTCGAGTGGTTGCTGATGTCGGCTGACCCCCGCTCGCTCGCGCGGGGAGGAGGCTTTCTGGCCTGCGGCGCAGCAGCGGCTTTGCTGTTTCTTGACTGGCCGGTTGGGCTTGGTGTGTCGGCTGGCCTCGTGTGGTCAGAACGCGGTGGTGTCCAGGATCAGATCGAACGGCTCCGGCAGCCGGAGCGCGGTCCCGAACGGGTGGGGGCCGTCGATGACGGCGTAGCCGAGGTCGTGAGGCTCGGAGAAGAGGGTGCAGGCGCGGTTCTGCCGGTCGGCGAGCAAGTAGAGCGGGGCACCGTACTGGGCGTAGCGCTTGCGCTTGGTGACACGGTCGGTGTCGCCATTGGACTCGGAGGTGACCTCGACGACCAGGAGGGTCTGGTCGGGGGTGAGAGCGCCCGCGCCTTTGGCCAGGTCTTCGGGAATGACCGCAAGGTCAGGCATGTACCAGTTGGGGGAGCCTGGCAGGTCGAGGTTCCCGGACCCGCTGATGCAACCGAGCTCATCGACGCGGCGGTCGAGCTGGCGGCGGACCTTCGCCGCCACGTTCTCGTGGTCCCACGTGGGTGACACCAGGACGATCCGCCCCTCGATGACCTGGGCCCACCGGTGATCGATGAGCTGCACGGCGTATTTCAACGCGGCCTCGTGATTCACGTCCGCGTACGCGATCGGCTGCGCGCTCAACGGTTCGCCTCCTCCGGCCTGGCTGTGGTGTGTTCGACCGGACACCCACGGCTCCTACCGTAGCTGGTCGGGAGTCTGGCGGGGAATGATCCCCGGGCCTGCGAGGAAGAGGGGGTGGGCGTGATGCCGAGCGGTCATGCCCGGCTGACGCCCGCGGCGCAGGGAGGACGCGATATGTACCGGCACGTCGTTGGCCTACATCGGCTGACCCCCGCGGATGCGGGGAGGACCGCCACGGCGCAGCCCTCTCCGCCCTCGGCGACGGCTGACTCCCGCAGGTGCGGGGAGGACGCCATCTCGACCGGATTGAGCAGCTGCTGACCCGGCTGACCCCCGCGGGTACGGGGAGGACCTCGGGGTGGGCCCGGGTGTAGCCCTTGAGTTCGGCTGACCCCCGCGGGTGCGGGGAGGACTGGATCAGCGACGTCGGGATGCCGAGCATCAGCGGCTGACCCCCGCGGGTGCGGGGAGGACCTGCTCTACCGGGCGACCGACGTCCAGCTCGGCGGCTGACCTCCGCATGTGCGGAGAGGAGCACGGCTGGGCTGAGATCCAGCAGACGTTCAACGGCTGACCCCCGCATGTGCGGGGAGGAGGACCCGCGTGGTGAGGAGTGGAAGACCGACTCCGGCTGACCCCCGCATGTGCGGGGAGGAGCTGCAGTACGAGCCGGACACCGGCCACGTCCGCGGCTGACCCCCGCATGTGAGTAGCAGACACTGTCCTGGCCCGTGGAGTCGGTCGGCTGACCCCGGAGGGCCATGGCCACCGTGTGCACCTCCCCCGCGGCGGCTGACCCCCGCACGTGCGGGGAGGAGATCATCCCATTCGACGCCCAGCAGTACCCGGCTGGCTGACCCCCGCTCGCGCGAGGAGGAGTTGATGACCGACCGCGCCCAGTTCGCGGTCTCCGGCTGCCCCCCGCTCGCGCGGGGAGGAGGGTACGACGCCGACCGGACCCCCGACCGCCGCTGGCTGACCCCGCGGGCGCGGGGAGGACTGCGGGTGCTCGATCCTCGCGCTGCCGGTGGCCGGCTGACCCCCGCCTGCGTGGGGAGGACGAGGAGTTCTCCCACCTCCAGGTGCTTTGGCACGGTTGACCCCCGCCTGCGCGGGGAGACATGGACGTCGTGCGAGCGTACGTATCCGCCCACGGCTGACCCCCGCCTGCGCGGGGAGGACTCCGGAGTGTGCGAGGCCTCCTCCAGCTGCTCCGGCTGACCCGCCTGCGCGGGGAGGACGTCGCCAGCCGGCTGACCCCCGCGGGTGCGGGGAGGAGTCGGGCTCCCACGCCGCGCCTGCTCCGGCTGACCCCCGCGTGCGCGGGGAGGACCGTGTAGAGGATCCGGCGGACGGTCACCACGACAGCTGACCCCCGCCTGCGCGGGGAGGACATCACCGGATACGCACCCGGCAGACCATCGTGCGGCTGACCCCCGCCTGCGCGGGGAGGACACCAGGGCGACCATGAACAGGCCGCCGACCCACGGCTGACCCCCGCCTGCGCGGGGAGGACCCCGGCGCGATCGACGGCATCCCCCTTTACACCGGCTGACCCCCGCCTGCGCGGGGAGGACTAGTCCTCGGTCTGCGGACCTCGGCGGTGCTGCGGCTGACCCCCGCGTGCGCGGGGAGGACCTGCCGCGGGAGATGGCTTGGGAGCGCCTTGGCGGCTGACCCCCGCGTGCGCGGGGAGGACTCTACGAGCCCGGGCGCCGGTTCCGCTTCATCCGGCTGACCCCCGCGTGCGCGGGGAGGACGCCCTTTCCATGCTCCACCCCTACGCGGACGGCGGCTGACCCCCGCGTGCGCGGGGAGGACCTGGCCGGCTCCGGCGCGGCGATGGCCCTGATCGGCTGACCCCCGCCTGCGCGGGGAGGACGACCGCCTGATGACAGACAACCGGGTCGGCGACGGCTGACCCCCGCGGGCGCGCGGAGGACCCGGTCCCGCCCGGTACCCGGATCGTGCTCGGCGGCTGACCCCCGCGGGTGCGGGGAGGAGTCGTCACTGACCGCACCGTACGTGTGAACCGGCGGCTGACCCCCGCGGGTGCGGGGAGGAGTCCATCTGAGGGCCCGCGGAAGTGAGTTCGACCGGCTGACCCCCGCGGGTGCGGGGAGGAGAAGAACTGGGCACTCCTGATCATCGGGAACGCCGGCTGACCCCCGCGAGTGCGGGGAGGAGCTGGACTACAGCAACAAGGAGATCGCCGACCGCGGCTGACCCCCGCGAGTGCGGGGAGGAGCGCAGGATGTCGAGTGGTTCGATGTTGGCGGGCGGCTGACCCCCGCGAGCGCGGGGAGGACTCCATCCAGCAGCAGGAGGTCCAGGGCCCGGGCGGCTGACCCCTGCGGGTGCGGGGAGGACAACTCCACCTGGCTGCCGCCGGTGTCGGTGCGCGGCCGACCCCCGCGGGTGCGGGGAGGACTGGACCTGAATCCGCGTGATCGGGCCGTCTTCCGGCTGACCCCCGCCGGTGCAGGGAGGACTATCCAACGTAGGAACCGCCTCGGGCCATGGCCGGCTGACCCCCGCGGGCGCGGGGGAGGACTCGGCCGGTGGAACCGCTCCGTTGGTGAAGACTGGCTGACCCCCGCGGGTGCGGGGAGGAGGTAACGGCGCGGTCGTCCTCGGCCTGGCCGAACGGCTGATCCCCGCTGACGCGGGGAGTAGCGGTTCGGAGCTCGGAACCTCCGGCTCACCCCGGTGTTCACTGGGAGTAGGAGGGGGCAGCGTATCGCCTCAGGGCCGGTGGATGGGGTGCACCCCTCGGGTCGGGCTGTAGCGCAGCCGTCCGACGGGTCCACTGAGGCAGGCACCGTCCGGAGCGAAGACGATGACGTGCCGTCGGTTGATGCGGACGCCACTGAGGGTGTACCACCTCTCGACGGGCGGCAGGTGTCGGAACCAGCTGTGCGGGATCGGCACGGTGTTGAGCAGCCGGTCCCGCTCCTGGGCGCGTCGGGCGTTGCGGACGGAGTCGTCGCGGGCCCGGTAGTACCTGGAGTCCACTTCATGCAGGCCGCCCTGGTCGTAGCTGTAGTAGAGGCGGGGGCGGCCCGCGCCGGCGGCCTGCTGGCGGAACAGGACGATGACGTCGGTGGTCGGTTCGCCGAGGCGCGAGCGGGCGGCGAGCCCCGCGCTGCCGTCGTCGCCCTGTCCCTCTGCTGAGCCGCTCTTGAGGCGGTCGATGTCCGTGGGGGAGCCGTCGAGGAGGTAGGGCTGGAGGGCTCGGGCGTAGGCGGTGTTCTCGTGGTTGTCGTGTTCGGCGATCCAGGCGTTCCAGGCCTCGGAGAGCAGGGCGCCCATCGGGCTGCCGGCGAAGGGCCCGGGGTTGTAGACGGCTTCGATGAGGCGTTCGTTGTCGCGCGGGGTGGACAGGCATGCGATGGGGATGCCGGGGGCGGTGTCGCGGGTCTCCTGGCATTCCGGGCAGGCCGGCTCGTGGGTGATGTTGTCGAGCAGGTGGTGGGTGGCGGCCAGGGCGTAGGGGGCGTAGACGTGGCCGTCCGGATTGCCGGGGCCGGTACCGGTCGGCGGGTGGACGAGGGGAAGGCCTGAGTGGTCGGGCTGCCACAGGACGGTCATCCGCGGGGCACGCATCCCGGCCGGGCGGTGGGCGTCGTTGGACGCGTGCCGGTGGAGGCGTCCGCGCCGTTGGATGAGCAGGTCGACGGGGGCGAGGTCGGTGTAGAGGCGGTCGCTGTCCAGGTCCAGGGACTGCTCGATAACTTGGGTGGCGATGATGAGGAGACGGTGGGGCCGGTCGGGGTTAGGGGCCGTCCGGTTCTCGGCCGGGCCGAGGAGCCTGCGGATCCGGCTCTCGATCGGGAGCCGGTCGCGGGAGAGCATCTGGCCGTGGAGGAGGACGATCTCGTCCTGATGCCAGCCGTGTTCGGCGGCCTCGGCCCGGGCCTGCGTGTAGAGGTCGTGGGCGGCGTCGACGCGGTTGCGGACGACGGCGATGATGCCTCCGGTGGCGGCCTCGTGCAGGAGGTGGCCAGCGAGGACGACCGGGCCGGGGTCGGGGCGCAGCTCGACCCGGGTATGGAGCTGGGGCGGTGCTTCGTCAGGGGAGGCGTGGGTGAGCTGCCCGTGCCGGTCGACGAGGGTGACGGGGCCACGGGTGTCGGTGGGCTGTGGCGTGGTGCGATGACCGCGGCACCACGCGTGGACCAGCGCCTCACGGGTGGCGCTGGGGAGGGTGGCGGACAGCACGACCACTGAGGCACCAGCGTCGGCGAGCCAGGCGACGGCCGCCTCCAGCAGCCGCTCCTGGAAGAGCTCGTAGGCGTGCCCCTCGTCGATGACCACGGTCTTGTTGGCCAGGCCGAACAGACGCAGGAACCAGTGCTCGGAGCGTTGGGCGGCGAGGGCGATCTGGTCGATCGTGCCGATCCCGAAGGTGGACAGCAGGCCGACGCAGCGCCTGAGGTACCAGGGGTCGAGGACCGCGCGGGTGGAGTGGGCCTCGTCGTCGTGCTCGCAGAGGGTGGGCTCGATGAACGGGATCAGTTCGGTGAAGTCGGTCGGACGGCCTGTCGCGTCACCCGCGTCCCCCGCGTCGAGAAGGCGTCCGACGTTCTCGGTCGCCTCGGCCGTGCCGTGGACGATGGCCAGGTTGGCCTCGCCCGGGGTGCCGAACGCCTCGGTCAGGAAGTCAATGTGCTCGACGGCGGCCTGGTCCGTGGCGGCGCGCGAGGGCATCGCCGTGTAGAAGCCGTGGTAGCCGTTGGTACGGGCGAGGTGGTGCGCGTACCAGAGGGCGAGCGCGGTCTTTCCCGATCCGGTGCCGGCTTCGACGATGGCCAGCACCGGCCCCTGCGCCGGGGCGGCGGCCATGGCCGCGTTCTGGAACTGGCGCGGCGTCGGGGTGCGCGGGAACAGCTCCGCCCAGGTCGTGGACTTCGGGCTCCAGGCGTCGAGCCTCAGCGCGGTCAACGCGGCGCGGGCCTGTTTCTTCGACTGCTCCCACCACTGCGCGGCCGATTCGTCGGTCCGGCGGTAGGCGAAGCGCTGCTCGTCGGAGGCGAGCCAGTCCGCGGTGACGACCAGGCCGGCGAATACCGGGAGGGTAGCCGGGCGTTCGAGGGTGGTCCGGTCCGCCAGCAGGGCGAGGTCGACCTCCAGGAGGTCGGCGAGGGCGTCGACGAAGTACCGGTGGAGGTCGTCCCACGCGCCGTCGCGGACCGCGCGTTTGGCCCGCTGCACCGTGTCGGCGCTGGGGATGTGTCCGTGGTGGCCGCCGAGCAGCAGAGCCATCCGGTGCAGGCCGTCGTGCCGCTCGCCGGTGCCGCCGCAGTCCCGGCATGTGCAGCCGAGGAGGCGGGGGAGCTGGAAGGCGGTGATGTGTTCGTGCCGGATCCAGGAGGCCGCGCGGTGGTCCGCGGGGAGGGGGAGCCCCACCTGGTGTGCCAGTCGGAGCCACTTGGCGCCGGCCTCACGCAGGTGTCGACGCGGTGTGCGGGCGAACTGGAGCTGAAAGCAGGCCGAGGCCTTCCCCAAGTCGTGCAGGGCGGCGTAGAACATGGCGTTACGGCGGGCGGTGTCGGCGTCTCCCGCTCCCAGGGCCTCGACCAGGCGGTCGCGGACGGGCCGGGCGAGGTAGCGGTCCCAGAGTTCTCCCGCGCAGGCGGCGACATCGAGCAGGTGGGCGAGGAGAGGGTTCCACGGCGTCCCGCACGTGTCACCACGGAGGTTCAGCTGGTCGGTCTTACCCCAGACCGCGACCCTCGAAACGGTGATTTTCTGAGAATTCGTCACCCGAATGCCTCCCCGGTCAGTAGAGTCTCGATGTGATTGAGCATCAGATCACAAGGAGGTGCCGAGTTTTGATCAAATCCAGAGATCCGCACCGGCCGTGGGATCCCCGTACGGAAGCCTTCCAGGCGGCACTGACAGTGGCTTGGGAAGGGCGGCAGCCTGAGGTGCGACACGTGGGGCTGGTCGACCTCCTGCGCGGTGCGGAGAGTTTCGCTGCACTGGTCGGTTCGACTCCCGGCGAGGAGGTGGCCGTGCTCGAGTACTTGATGGCGATCCTCTACGCGGCCGGCCACGCGCCCGTGGACGCCGATGAGTGGCAGTACTGGGTGGAGACCCGGCAGCCGCTGAGACCTGCGGCGGACTGGTTGGCCGAGCAGCCTGACGACCACTGGGACCTCTTCCACCCCGAGCGCCCGCTCGGGCAGAACGTCCTGCTGGCGCCGTTCATGGCCGAGCACGGGGTGGGCTCCGCGCAGCTCGTCATCGAGCGCGCGGGGGACTACAACCAGTTCTTCGACAAGGTGCACCTGCACAGCCCCGAACCGATGCCGCCCGACGTCGCCTTCCGGGCCATGCTGACCCAGCACGCGTACGGCCTTGGCGGTCGGGCGATGGCCAAGTCGGACTGGCTAGGCCCGCAGCTGACCTACCAGGCCGTCGGACGGCTCGGCACCCGGATCCGCGTGGTGGCCACGGGCCCGACGCTCGGCGACACGCTTCGGCTGAACCTGGCCCCCTGCGAAAGGACGCCCACCGGGGAGAAGCGCACTGGGACCTTCAATTACTCATGGACCGACGGCCGAGCCGGCAGGCGCACCTTCCGGGCCCGCAAGGTGTCGCGGCAGCCGGACGGCCCCGCCGACCTCCACTCCTTCCTCGGACGCTCGATCCTCCTTCGCCCTGTCCTGGTCGACGGCAGGGTCATGGTCGACCGGGTCCTGCAGGCGGCCGGCGAACTGCTCGACCCGCTGCCGCCGATGTACCTCCAGGACGCTGTCCTGGAGAAGACGCGGAAGGACGGGAAGGTCCTGCCCCTGCGTCCCAGCGAGGATCGGGCGCTGTGGCGGGAGTCGCACGCCGTGTACGCGGCCGCGGCCACGGCCTCCCAGGACCTGACCAAGGGAGCGGACCTCTACGACCGACTCGCGCGACTGCGGGACCGCCGCGTGGACCTCGTCGCGGTCGGCCTGATCTCCCGGCAGGCGACGGCCACCGCCTGGGCGTCGGGCACATATCCGTACGTGCCCGGGGAGGAGGACAAGCTGAAGGAGGCCGCTGACGAGGGCCTGGCGATCTGCGAGTACGCCGCCAAGTCCCTCTATACGGCCGCAGTCGCCGCCCGTGACGCGGCCTACCCCAACCCAAAGCCGGCCGACAAGGCCAAGCAGCTCAAGCGCTTCCACGCCGAGCCCGAACTGTGGGCGGGCGCGGCCGACCACTTCTTCGCTCTGATGTCCGAGGTGAGCTGCGGCACCAACCCCGGGGAAGGCCCCCTCGAGGCCTTCGGGACCGAGATCCGGAACCTGACCAAGACCGTCCTCCATGACCGCCTGAGGTCGCTGCCGCCCGACGGGCGCGGCATGAACGCCCGGGCCCAGGCGGAGCAGCGGCTTCGGAAGCGGCTGACCGGTCCGACCTGCCCCGCGTACCTCAAGGAGCCCCCGCGTGCCTGACCCTCAGCAGCTGCCGTTCGACCTCTTCGAGCTCCTGGACTGCGAACCCGTCGCACCCGAGGCGCCCGAACGCACCCCCGGACAGCGCCTCACTAACTGGCTGTGCAGCCTGGTGTGGTCCCACGACTACGGCCGCCTCGCCGACCTGCGTCGCCCCGAGGCCCTGTCGGAACCCCGGCTGCGGGCGGCCTCCTTCAGCCCCGAGGAGGACCACCGGCCGGTCTTCGAGAAGGTCGCCTTCCTCTTCGCCCGCTACCACGCTGGCAAGAGCGTGCCGCAGGCCGGCTTCGGCTCGATGGGCGACGCCCTGCGCCGCATCGGCTCCCCGGCGGGCCGGGGAAAGGACGACCCCGGCGCCAAGCGCCTGCTCGACCGTCTGGTGGCCTCCCGCGAGCTCCCCGTGCGCCACCTGCACCACGCCGTCGAGCGCGCCCGCGCCTGCGAGGTCACTCCACCCGCCTGGGACCGACTCGCCGAGGACCTGGCCGCGTGGAAGGCGCCCGGCAGGAAGACCCCGTACGGCTGGGCCCGCGACTTCTACACCCCCGAATACCCCGCCAAGAAGAACGGCTGACGACATGACGATCATCCGGACCAGCGCCGTCGCCGAGCGGCTCGACGGCCACCAGTTCCTGTCCCTGCACGCCCTCGAGAGCCTGGTCGCCGTGCTGCCGGTCCGCGACGAGAACGGCATGGCGAAGACCATCCCGTTCGGTGGCGAGACCCGGAACCTGATCACCTCGCAGGCCCGCCGTCGGGCCGAGCGTACCCTCGGCCGCGAGAAGGCCAACGCGGGCGAGGGTGCCCTGGCCAGCTACACCATGGGCATCCGCACCCGCGAGTGGGCGCTGCTCACCGCGGAGTCGCTGCGCGGCCTCGGTTGGCAGGAGCAGGACGCCCTGCCCGTTGCCAAGGCCGTCCTGGAGGGCGTGGGCCTCAAGTTCGGCGACAAGGAGCGCACCCGCAACCTCACCAAGGTGTTGCTGTTCGCCCCCGAGGACGCCGGGGCGAAGCTGGCGGGGTTCCTCCACGCCAACCGGGACGAGGTCGTCTCCTGGGTCGGCGAGTTCGAGGAGGCTCGCAAGGCCGCGGAGACGGCCAAGGCCAAGGCCAAGAGCAAGCGGCGCACGGCGGCGGCCGACGAGGACGCCCTGCCCGTCGAGGTCGAGGAGGGCGCCGCCGAGACCGGCATCCCGGCCCTTCCCAAGGCCGTGCGCGCGGCTGTGCTCGCGGCCCTCGCCCCTCGGGACGCCATCGACATCGCCCTCTACGGCCGCTTTCTCGCGGAGATCGCGGACTCGCCGAACGTGGACGGCGCCATCATGACCGGCCCCGCCTTCACCGTGCACGCGGCCGCCCAGATCGACGACTTCTACAGCGCCGCCGACGACTCCAAGATCCGCCGCAAGGCCAACGCCCTGGACTACCTCGACGCCGCCGATGACGCGGGCGCCGGCATGACCGGCTACCAGTCCCTCATCTCCGGCACCTTCTACCGGCACGCCGCCCTCGACCGCGTCCAGCTGCGCGTCAACCTGATGGCCGGCGGAATGAGCGCCGAGAAGGCGGACGAGGCCGCCGTCGCCGCCGAGCGCCAGTTCGTGGAGGCGTTCATCGACGCCATGCCCGCCGCCAAGAAGAACACCACCGCCTCCACCGGCTCCCTGCCCAAACTGGTCCTCGCCTTCGACGGCAAGCGCCCCTTCAACTACTCCGCCGTCTTCGAGGACCCCATCGACGAGCAGGCCAGCGGCGGTGCCAGCCGCGCCGCCGCCGAGAGGCTCCTGAAGCACCACCGGCTCGTCACCCGCAAGCGCTCCGACATCGCCGGCGGCCGCGTGCTCACCTACGACCTCGGCATCCAGGACCTCCTGGACGAGCTGTCCGCCGCCGGCACGTTGGCCGCTGCCGAGGCCGGCACCGCCGAGGAGCTGACCGCCCCGTGACCCAGCCGTACGTCCTCCTGGCCCGGCTCGCCGGGCCGCTCCAGGCCTGGGGTTTGGTGGCGCGCTTCGACCGGCGCGACACCCACCTCAGGCCCACCAAGTCCGGCTTCATCGGCCTGCTCGCCGCCGCCGCCGGATACTCCCGCGACGAACCGGTCGATCCGCACGACACTGCCAGGCCACTGAAGCCGCTCGACGAACTCCGCTTCGCCGTCCGCGCCGACCGGCCCGGCACCGCCGTGCGCGACCACCACACCGTCGGCGGAGGCAGGTACCCGCTGCGCCCGCGCGACCTGATCACCGACCACCGGCGGGCCCAGCAGGCCTCCACCGCCCTCGAGGCCGCCACCGGGCCGATGTTCGGCACCCTGCCCGCCCTGTCCGTCACCGGCTGGTACGGCGCCCCCAAGGGCATCGCCCCCGACCCGGAGGGCGGTCCCTTGCTCGCCCGCAAGGTCGGGCGCGACCCGATGATCACCAGCCGCAGCTACCTGGCGGACGCCGCGTTCGTCGCCGTCGTCGAGCACACGGACAAGGACTTGCTGGACGAACTGGCCACCGCCCTCGAACAACCCCGGCGCCTGCTGTGGCTCGGGCGCAAGAACTGCCCGCCCGCCGGCGAGATCTCCGGCGGCGTCCACGAGGGCGGTATCGAGGAGGTCCTCGCGCGGACCCGCCTGCTGCCGAACGCCACCGCCGAACGCCCCTGGACGTGGACCGAGGTGCCCCCGGGCACTGCCGGAGCCTCCTCCGTCGCCGACCACCCCGTCAGCTTCCACACCGTGCACCGGTCCTACGCGCCCCGCTGGGAGCGGCGCGTACGCATCGAACCCGGCGAGTCCATCGGATGGGATCACCTGCTGTGACCACTGCCTCCACCGACACCGCCCGCTTCGTGGCCTGCCACAGCATTCTGCACCTGGACGCCACCCACGCCCTGGCGCAGAAGGCGATCCTCGATCCGCACGTCATGCACCGGCTCGTCATGTCCGGCTTCTACGGCTGGACTGAGCCCGGTGAGGCGGACCCGCGAGCCCAGATGGGCATCCTCAACACCTGGACGCTCGACCTGAGGAACAACAGCCTGGTCGTGATCGTGCAGTCGCGCGTCCAGCCCGACTGGTCCTCCATCCCGCGGGCCGCGCTCGCCGACAAGATCGGCCTCCTCCCGGTCGACACCACCGTGCGTACCGGCGACACCTTCGGCTTCCGGATCGTCGTCAACCCCACCCGGGACCGCCAGACCCGCGCCGGTGACGGCACCGTCGTCCGCAAGCGGCTCTCCGACACCACCCCCCGCCACGTCAAGGAGTGGTTCGCCGCCCGGCTCCAGTCCGTCGGCGCCGACCGCGTCGGCCCGGCCGGAGTCCGCCGCATCGGCGCCGACGGCGATCCGGACACCATGGCGATCCGGATGCTTCCCAAGCTCGGCCTGAGCGCCAAGCACCAGGGCGCCAAGATCGGCCGGGCCGAGATCAAGGGCGCCCTCACTGTCACTGACCCGCACGCCTTCACCGACGCCCTCGCCACCGGTGTCGGCCGCGCCCGCTCCTACAGTGCGGGGCTGCTGCTGGTACGGCCGACGGAGCGCGCGTAGGAGCGGCTGCCGCGCGCTCGCCTCGCGGTCGTGGCATTCCTCGTCTGCGCGGGGGTCAGCCGGGATGGGCTTGGGAAAGACCGCCGACTGGCCTCCGCACGCCCCACGGTTCGGGGAAAACGCTGATCGGCTGACCTCCGCGGGTGCGGGGAGGACCACCAACAATCCTCCGGCCTGCCCCGGTAGACCGGTTGACCCCCGCCTGCGCGGGGAGGACTGGCCGACCCAGTGCGTCAGGAAACCGCTGACCGGCTGACCCCCGCGGGCGCGGGGAGGACGTAGGAGCCCAGGTCGATCCGGGACTCGTTGTCGTCCTCCCCGCGCGAGCGGGGGTCAGCCGGCGACGCCCGCGAGGGACGCGGCTCCCATGACGTCCTCCCCGCGCGAGCGGGGGTCAGCCCACCAGCAGCAGCCGCGATGGCTCCGAGCGACTGTCCTCCCCGCGCGAGCGGGGGTCATCCGGTCCCGGGCACGCACCCGGTGACCGTTGAGCCTCCTCCCCGCGCGAGCGGGGGTCAGCCGGATGTCGTCGTCGTCCTGCACAGCGTCGTGGTGTCCTCCCCGCGCGAGCGGGGGTCAGCCGAACGAGCGGGCGGAGGCGGCCCGTGCGCGTCGGTCCTCCCCGCGCGAGCGGGGGTCAGCCGGAGCCGGCCGAAGTGGAGCTGGCGGGCTGGCCGTCCTCCCCGTCCGAGCGGGGGTCAGCCGTCCTGCACGTTGAGCCGGTCCGCCTCGGTGAAGTCCTCCCCGCGCGAGCGGGAGTCAGCCGCTGCGGCGCACGATCGAGGGGAAGTGAGCATGGTCCTCCCCGCGCGAGCGGGGGTCAGCCGCGGATCTGGTCGTGGAGGATCTCCCGTGCGGTGTCCTCCCCGCGCGAGCGGGGGTCAGCCGTTTTGATCTTGGCTGACTGGTGGTCAGGAGTGGTCCTCCCCGCGCGAGCGGGGGTCAGCCGGTTGTGCTCTACTGCAACCGCGATTTCTGGCGGTCCTCCCCGCGCGAGCGGGGGTCAGCCGCTCCTCCGGTTTTAGTACCGATGAGTTCGCACGTCCTCCCCGCGCGAGCGGGGGTCAGCCGGTGGGCTTCCCCGGTAGCGGAACCGCTACAGAGTCCTCCCCGCGCGAGCGGGGGTCAGCCGCCGTAGTTGTCGCTGTCCGGCGTGATGATGCGGTCCTCCCCGCGCGAGCGGGGGTCAGCCGGGAGCACCGATGGCACGCAGGATCGTGTTCGGGTCCTCCCCGCGCGAGCGGGGGTCAGCCGCACGTGCCGATCCGCCTGCCCCGCCAGCGCACGTCCTCCCCGCGCGAGCGGGGGTCAGCCGGTCGCCGAGTTCGAGGACCGCGATCGCACCGTGTCCTCCCCGCGCGAGCGGGGGTCAGCCGTCGCTGGAGTGTCTCCGGCGTGGCATTGGCGAGTCCTCCCCGCGCGAGCGGGGGTCAGCCGGTACGACTTGTTGGTGTAGGTCTCCCACGGCGGTCCTCCCCGCGCGAGCGGGGGTCAGCCGCCGAATGCCGGAGTTATCCACAGGCTGGCATGGTCCTCCCCGCGCGAGCGGGGGTCAGCCGCTTTGGAACACCGTCACTGGCGCGATCGGCATGTCCTCCCCGCGCGAGCGGGGGTCAGCCGGTAGCCATGCAACTTCGCTTCAATGCGGATGCGTCCTCCCCGAGCGAGCGGGGGTCAGCCGACCGGTGTTACCCCGGCACCTACGCCGACCCCGTCCTCCCCGCGCGAGCGGGAGTCGCTCCTGCTCTCCGGTCACCCGTATGTCCCGTGGCTCGTCGGCCGCGCGCTCGCGGGGGCTGCTCGGCATGCGAGCCTCAGGCCCGAAGCGGCGGCGATCGGGCTTCAGCGAGCAGCACGTCACCGCCGATGCCCCGGCCGACTTCCTCGCCGCTGTTGAGCAGCGGGCTGCCGAACTCGGCCGCGCCGCCGAAGCGCTCTACCTGGACGGCACCCCCTACCAGGGCAGTGGCGAGCCGATGCGCTACCTCGACGTCGCCGGCGGCCTGCTCGACTACTACGTCGTCCCGTGCCTGGGAATCGTCGTCGTCTGTCAAGTCACGTCACCGCCGACGCCCTGACCCCGGCATCGGGCCGGGCCAAGGGGAAGTTGCGTTTTCCTCGGTGCCCGGTTCGGCGTGGTGGCACGATAAAGTGCCACGGTCAGGCGCGAGTTGGGGGTTGTCGTTGCCGGATGACAAGCGGCGGATCCAGACGGCGGTGTTGGGCAGCGCGGATTCGGAGGAGCCGCTGATTCTTCCGCTGGAAGCGATCGAGCTGGACGCCTTCCGCCGGCAGCACGCCGAGGACACGTTCTGGTGCGGACTACTGCTCGGCGGCTGCGGTGACCAGCTGACAACAAAGCTCTACACCGACCGAGTCTGCCACTTCGCCCACTTCCCCGACCCCACCGGCCTGCACGTTTGCGAGCGCAGGGCCCGGGACGTGTCCAGCGCCGACCACCTCTACATGAAGTCCGCCGCCACGACCTGGCTCCTCGAACAGGACCACCAAGGCACCGTCCACCTTCGTGAACCGCTCGGCTCCGTCGTCGACATCGCCTTCGAGCACCAGGACCGCGGGCTGCGTCTGCACTTGGACGACTCGGTGGCACCCGTGTGGGACGACGACCTCATCGAGCCGATCCTCGGCACGACGGTGCCGGTCGACATCGACACTCTGGTCCGCCGCAGGTACGTCCACCGGGTCCGTCTGGACAGCGCCGGCACCTCCCGCAAGGTCCGCATCGGCACCCAGGCCCCCGCCCGGGAGACCCAGTGGTTCGCCCTCGACGAGTGCCACATGTCCCCTGACGGCTTCCGCACCCCCGCCGTCGAGGAGATCCTCACCGTGGCAGAGCACACCGTCTGGCGGCCTGCCGCGTTCGCACCTGCGCAGAAGCCGACCGCCGCGCAGCGCCTCGAGGGTGCTCTGCGGTCGGGCTCCATCCTGATCCTGGAATCCGAGTGCCGCGCTGTGCGGGCAAGCGGCCCACACGAGGGTCGCGAGGCCCAGATCGTCCCCGCTCTGCTGGATCAGGCTCGGCAGTGGCTGGAGCGGCAGAAGCGCCTGCGCGCGGATCTGTTCGGTCGGCTGGCGCAGGCCGTGGATCACCTGGACGAGCAGGCAGTCAACTCCCTGCTCGTCCAGGTGAACTTCAAGGCCGCCCGAGATCGCACCACCGAAGAGCACGAGATCTCCGCTAGGGCCGCCGCGTTTCTCAAAGGCCTGAAGCGCCAGGCGGCCCAGGCCGCCCGGGCTGAGCGCACCGCCGCGAAGGCCCGCGAGACTGAGCTCAAGCGCAAGCGCTTCGCCGGATCCGTTCCGGCCCAGCCGCAGATCAGCCTGTCGGAGACAGCGCACCACCGGATAACCGGCATGATCGCGGACCTGCAGCGCCGGGAGGCGCGCCTGGAGACCCGTGAGCTGGTGCGCCTGGTCGACGAGATGGTCAAGATGGCGACGACGGCGGCGCACCGGGTCTCGAGGCGGCAGCGTGAGGAAGTGGACCAGTGGATCGCCAAGGCGGAACGGCTACGCCCGGGTGCCCGGTCGGCGAAGCCGCCGTCGGTGAGCTCCAAGCCGGTTGGCGAGCGTCGGCCCGGGGGTGGTTCCGCAGGTCTGTCGGCGTCTGATCGCCGGCGGTCGGTGATGGCGGCCGAACCACAGGTGGAGCCGGCTGCCGGGGCCTGCCCGGCCGGTGGTCGTGCGGGAGGCCCTGGCCAGATGCGGCTTTCGCCTGCCGAGCTGGCCAAGGCCGTTGCTGCAGTGCGCCGGGGGCTGGAGCGGGCCGCTCGCGAGCAGGCCGTCATCTCCTGGTCCGTGTTGCGTCGCCAGCTCGGCGGGTCTGTGCCAGTTCTGGGCCCGGACGATCGGCTGGCGGTGCTGCTGGAGGTCGAGAAGGACACCTCGGCGAACGAGCCGATGCTTTCCTCGCTGCTTGCTGCGGGCGGTACCGGGGCCCTGGCCCTGTACCGGGACCTGAGCAGGTGCCTCGGCCGGGACCTGCCTTCCGACGATGCAGCCGTCCGCGCGCACTGGCAACGGGAGATTCTCCGACTCCAGCACCGATACTGGCGCCGCTGAATCAGGGCCTGCGGTGGCGGCGCGCTTGACTTCTTTGTCACCGCGGGCGCGGGCCAAGAAGGGCGGCTCTGCCTTTGAACCGGTGGCCAGCCGCCACCAAGGAGGACCAGGTGACCGCACAGCCTGACCACCAGGCCCAGGCCGCGTCGGGGCCGACCCCCCCTGCACGAGCTGCGCACCGCGCTGTCGCGCTACGGCCTGCCCGGCGATCGCGAGGCCTTGATGAGCGAAACCGTTCTGGCCCCCGTCCGGGGGCCAGAACGGTTTCGCTGGGCCGACCTTCGAGTCCAACGCGGCCAGCACCCACTCTCCAGTTGAGAGCCGGGAGCCGGCGCCAATCACAGACCTCGCGGACAGAGGCCACAAGGACGGCTGAGGGCACGACGTGCTCTGCGCTCACAGCCGTGGTCAGCGCCAAGGGCCCTGCTGGACCTGCCCCTGCCGTCTGCCCCGATGCCGCATAGGCTGACGTCCGGCCACCACCCCGGCTCGCCGACCTCAGCAGCCGACTCGCCCGACCCGGGGCTGATCCGTCGAGTCGGGAAACGCCTATCGAGAGGTAGTCAGCCCCAACAAGGTGGCGTGCCTTCTGCGTCACTCTCGAAGGTTCTTCGCCCAGTCGCCCCGGAAGCGGTAGGCACGGCCGTCGCCGACCTGCTTGATCCCGCCGGGCACGACGTCCCCGTGGTAGGGATACTGCTCGGCCGGACGCGGTCGAGAAACTGGTCGCGCTCTGCCCGCGGCTTGGCACTCCTGAGCCCGGCTGCGCGGGCCCAGGGCCGGTGCTCCCTGCGTAACCCTGACCGCCTGTGCGGTCCGCAGTAGCATCTGAGTATTTGTACGGATGCGGAGCGCGCGTCGCCTGTCTAGGGTTCTGCGGGGGTTGGGCTCAGGCATTCGTTTTCGGGGAGGGGAGTCCACGTGGCTGACAACACCACGGGCAAGGTTGTGGTCAAGCCGGCGGATCTACGGGCATCCGCGGGTATCGCGAAGACGCTGGGGGAGGAGTTCAGCGCGCCGATCCAGAACGCGGTGAACACCAGTGCCACCGTGTCGGGGCAGCTGACCGGCTGGTCGATCGCGGGTGGACTCGCGCAGTTGGGCACCGGTTGGTCCAAGCCACTCGGCGATCTGCAGCAGCGTCTCGTGAACACCGCGACCAACCTGGAGGCCAACGCGGCCGCGCACGAGCACAAAGACCAGGCCGTCGCCGGCGCGTGGGCTGTTGCACCGCAGGCGGCCAAGTGACCAGCGCGTATGAGCTCCTGGTGAAGTTCGACCCGCACGGGCTGCACGACGCGGCGAAGACCTGGACGGCGCTCGGCCGCGCCGCGGAGAGCACTGGCCAGCGGCACCGCAGCCAGGTGGACGGTCCGCTGGTCGGCAACTGGGAGGGCGAGGACGCGAAGGCCGCGCTGGCGTTCCTGGCGAAGACGGAACAGCACCTGAACGTCGTCAAGATGGAGGCGGACACCGCGGCTTTGGTGCTGAACACCGTCGCTGACCGCATGTACCAGGCGCAGACCAACCTCACCAACGCCGTGAACCGTGCGGTGGACGCCGGCCTGGACGTGTCCGCCGAGGGCGTCGTCAGCCTCCCGCCCGAGGGCAAGGGGGAGCACAACGACCCGGAGGCGCAGAAGGCGCGCCGGCAGCTCGGGTCGGAGATGAAAAGCTTCCAGGACCGGATCAACACCGCGCTGAAGGACGCCCAGACGGCAAGTGACCAGGGCAATACGGCGTTGGGCCGGCTCAGCTCGAACGCCCTCGACCCGGCCAAGGTGAACGGTGCGCTGGCAGGGGCCAAGAACGCGGCCGCCGCCGCGATGCAGGACCTCGGACTGGTCGACCCCTACATCCCGGACGGCAAGGACCCGGAGAAGTCCGCGTCCTGGTGGAAGGGGCTCACCCCTGAGCAGCAGGACGCCTACCTGGCCCTGCACCCCGATCAGATCGGCCGCCTCGACGGGCTTCCCACGACCGTCCGGGACGAGGCCAACCGGCTCGTGCTCGACGAGAAGCTGGACGCCTACCGAAGCGGGAAGCCCGGCGACTTCGGTATCGACGAGGACGAGTACAAGTCGCGGATCAACGCCATGGAGGAGATCAGGAGGAAGCTGGCGGCGTCCGACGGGAACCCCGAGAACCACCGGATGTTCCTGCTGGGAATCGATCCCGAGGCGCACAACGGCCGGGCCATCGTCTCGACGGGGAACCCCGACAAGTCGCAGCACACGGCGGTCTTCGTGCCGGGCACCGGAACGGTGTTCGCCGGGGTGCCGGGGCAGATGGACCACATCCGGCGCCTCCAGAAGGCGGCCGAGGACGAAACGGACGGCGGTGCGAACGTCGCCGTCGTCTCGTGGCTCGGCTATGAGACGCCGAACTGGCTGGACGGCACCGTCGCCGAAACCGACCGGGGAGATGCCGGGGCACCGCTTCTGCGCAACTTCACCAAGGGGCTGCGTGTGGCCGAGGGCGACAACGGCCTGTGTTCGCACCTGACCCTGATGGGCCACAGCTACGGGACCTACGTGGTGGGCGCGGCCGCGCGCGATGGCGGTGCGAACGTCGACGACATCATCGCGCTCGGTAGCCCGGGAATGGGAGTGGACAAGGCGTCCGAGCTCAACATCGACCCCGGGCATGTCTGGGTCGGCACGGCCAAGGACGACTTCATCCAGACGTTCACCGGCACCGTGTTCGGCGAGGGCCCCCAGAACGGGGTCTTCGGCGGCCAGCGCATCGAGATCGACACCAGCGGACACGGCGGCTACTGGGACAGGGCGAGCCAAAGCCTCGATAACCAGGGGCGGATCATCGCGGGCCGGCCACCGACGCTCGCCCCCAAGCCCCCACGCTGACCCCACGACCAGTCCGACCGACCGCCGACTCAGGAGCACCATGACTGCCAGCGCGCCCCGCACCACCAGGCGGATCATCGCTACCGCGCTCCTGCTCGCGGCACTCGGCGGATGCTCATCCGCTGCCGACAGGAGTGACACACCACCCGTGAAGTCCAAGGCCGACGCCCAGACCTGGGCCCAGCAGATCACCGAGCACATGGCCCGAACCGCCGGGATCGAGACCGACCCGTCGACGATCTCCGCGCTCTTCACCCCGTGCACCGGAAAGAACGGCGAAACCGCCTCCGACGACCGGTACATCCTGATGTACAGCGTCAAGAGCTCGGTTCCACGCGCCCAGCACCCCGAGGCGGTCAGGAAGATCCGCGACATGCTGACCGGCGAAGGACTGACGGTGAAGGGCTACCGCGAGTCCGTGGACGGCAAGCCGGATGCGCTCGTCGACACCTACCACCCCACCAGCCGGTACTCCGCCACGGCGTCCACCTCGGGTACCGGGGACCGCATGTACCTGAGAGTCACCACTCCCTGCCTGCTTCCGCCCTCCGAGGAGCCGTCCCCTACGTCTACGTCCTGACGCTTGCTTCCGTCAGCGCTCCGCCGAGCGCGCTTCGGCCCTACGGCCTGAGCGGTTCCCTCGACGCCGCGGCGACGACCGCGAGCTCTGCCCGTGGACGTCGGGCGCGCCCTACCACCAAGACGAGCCGGTCTGCGGCGCTTCCACACCGCAGACCGGCTCGGCAAGCGGGTCTCGACCGCTGCGGTAGGCAACGTCGCTGATTGGACCGGGGCCGCGCTCCTCGGGAAGGCGGTCCAGGGCACCTCGTACACAACAAGAGGACCCCCGGCCTGATGCCTCCTACCCCGGTGGCGACTTTGCGCTGACCCGGGAAACAGCCGGCCCGACCCAGCTTCCGCCTCCGCGGCGACCGCACCACCGTCGGGTATTGGCGGGAACAAGGTCGACTGGGTTTCCGCGAGCGTGCGTCCGGCACGGGTGCGTTCGGCGATGGACGGACTTGCCGCCCTGGTTCCCACGGCATCCGGCACAGTCCGCCGCGGGCACGCGAGGGCTTACCCCTTCGGGTTCTCCAGCGAGGGTGTGCAGCACCGAGTCAAACCCGGGCAGGCGAGGGCTGACGGAGGTCGGGCCCCCGGGGTGCCACCGTTCTTGCAGTCCTGGCCAGCTGCCCTTCGGGCTGTTCCACGTCGGCCAGGTGTGGTGGCGGTCTCAATGCCGGTCACCTGGTGTTGACTCAGCGTGGTGGCGGCGGTTCGGTCGGTGATGTGACCGAGAGCCTGTCTAGTGAGTGCGCTCACAGGGGAATGCGGTGAACGACGGCGAATAGTAGTGTCCGTTTTGATCTCTTTTGGCATCATTTGCCGGGCGTCTGGGGCATTCGCGCCGGCCCAGAGAGGATCGGCAGGGACCGGCGGACCGGGCCGACCGCGCCTCGGATCAGTGCCGGTTCGCTTTGACTACGACTGCGGATCGTACTGAGGGGGTCTTGGCGAGCGCCGATCCGGTCTGGCACGTTGGCATTCGTCGTCAGCCACACCGGCTCCTGTCCCGCCGGTGAACGGCTTACTGCCAAGTCACGCCCCGCGATCGTTCGGCCCCTGTCCGGCCATGGTCGAGGCGGGGCGCGACTCGGCCCAACCCGATTGAGGTCTTGCTCTACATGCCCGCTTTCAAGCTCCGTATGCGTACCTCTGCCGCGATTCTGGCCGGCGCCGCCGGTGTGACCGCCCTGGGTGCCGCCGTGGCCCCCGCCATGGCCTCGGCTGCGCCCGCCTCCCCGCAGGCCATCGCCGCCCGGATGGTGCCCGCGGACCAGCTGGCCTCGTTCAGCCAGGTCGTCTCCCACGAGTCGGGGTGGAACGTGACGGCGACGAACCCGAGCTCGGGCTCCTACGGGCTGGGCCAGGCGCTGCCGGCCTCCAAGATGGCCTCGGCCGGTGCGGACTGGAAGACCAATCCGGCCACCCAGATCAAGTGGACGCTGGACTACATGAACAGCCGCTACGGCAGCCCGAACGCCGCCTGGGCGTTCTGGCAGAACCACCACTGGTACTGAGCCGACCAACTTCGTCTCCTCCCCCCGTGCCTCGGGGTCGGACAGGGGCCGCCGAGGTGACCACGAGGGCCTGTGCCCGCACGTTCGTGCGGGCACAGGCCCTCGTGCTGTGTCCCGGCTATCGGCATGTCGGCGAACCGCCGACCGGATCCTCCGAGTTGTTCTTCCCACCCGGGCAACGCGCGCCACTTGCCCTGCCGGCCAGACCGGGATCGGGCGGCAACTGCGAACCGATGCGGGCTGCGGCCGTGTGGGTGGCTGGGCGCGGCGTGCTCCGCCCCCGCACCCGTGGCCAGCGCCCGGCGGCGCTGGACCCGCCTACCTTGCGGGGGGCTCCTCCCCCCGCGCCCCCCACCAGCCCTGCGCGGGCTGGACATGCGCTGCCGCCCGCCCTGCGCTGCCGGATCCGCCGTCAGGGCCGTGGCCGGCCCCGCCGTCGGCCCGTCACCGCACCGGCCGGACCGTGGCCGGTCCGGCCTGGGCAGTTGGCCCTCGAGAAGCGGCCGGCGCCCTTGCTGGATGAGGCGGCCGTTGACCCGGCCTGCGCCAAGCATGGGAGACCTGCCAACGCACCAGGTGGATATGGACGTCACCCCTGCCTCGAACACCGCTTTCAGTCACTACTTGCTGGGACCAGGTGGAGAACCCCATCCCTGGTCCGCACCAGCCAGGTCACGGGCAATGTCGGTGTCGGCGAACGATCGCAGGGCAACGGTGCGCAGTTGCTCCTGAGGTCAAGGGGGTCTGTGTGTTGGTCCGGGTGTTCGGGTCATTCCGGCTGTAGGTCCGAGGTTCCCGGGACGTCTAGGTGAGCACGGTTGTTGGGGGAGCCGGGAGGGCAGACGGTGGCCCTTTTTTTATAAGAGCACAGTCGAGTGATCATGCCTCTGACCTGCGAACTTGGAAAATCAAAGGTATGGCTGCGCCGACACTAGGTTCCCGCTGGTGTCACGGGAGGCCGACTTTCGGACCCAATGTTTCGCACGATTGCGAAACACTGGCGTCGGGCTGCGGCGACGTTGAGGACCCCCGAGTGATCATCGGCACGCGGCCCGGCGCTCGACCTGGCCAGACGGAGGAACCCACGAAGCCCGGATGCCGCCCGCGACACGTGTTTCGCACTCACGCGCAGAATGCTTCGCAGCATTGCGAAGAACATGTAGTCTGCTGCCGACACGAGGAAAAGGATCACGGCCTTGGCACAGGCAGAGCGCGGCAGCACCCGAAGGCAGACGCCCGAGCCGCCCCGCCAACCGAGACTCGAGCCCGCCGGCCCCCAGCACCAGCGCGACCTCGCCGCCGAGATCGTCCGGGGCTACGCCGGCCACCTCCCCAACGGCATCTACGAAGCCCGCACGAAGTTCTACCGGCGCGCACCCCACGAAGTCCTCGGCTCCGACGGCTACGCCCTCCTCAGCCGCTACTTCGCCCGCTACGTCCTGCCCCAGGCCCTCATGTCCGGCGAGATGACGAAGCTCCAGTGCGCCGTGCTGTCCAACATCGTCGGCCGGGCCGAGCGCGGCGTCTGCCACGCCATCCAGCGTGAGATCGCCGACGAAGTCGGCACCAGCCGCTCCAGCGTCAGCCCCGCCCTCAAGCACCTCGCCGCCCGCAACTACATCCGCAGCATCGGCCGGGGAATTTGGCAGCTCAACCCCCTCATCGCCTACAAGGGCAACGGCGACGAGCAACAGACCTTCCTCGCCGAACTCAGGGCCCTCGCCCTGGAAAACGGATTTCCTGACATCATCGGACTGGAAGCCCTCCGGAACGGGGACAAGGAGTCACCAGCATGCTGATGGTCACCGACCTGTTCGGGATGCTCCGGCGCCTCGAACTCACCCCCACCGCCACCAACGTCCTCTCCGTCATGGTCGAGCGGCAAAACCCCGGCGGCGTCGTCCCCATCACCCAGCAGGACATCGCCGAAGAACTGCAGATCCTCCCCTCCGTCGTCAGCCGCGGAATGACCCTCCTCGTCGAGCGCGGCCTCGTCCTACGCAAGGGCTACCGCTACCGCCTCCACCCCGCCATCGCCGGCTACAGCTCCGAACTCGAGATGCAGGCAGCCATGGCCCGCGCCGCCCGCGAAGGCGTCGCGCCCATCCTGATCCCTGACTACCAGGCCGCCCCTCCCAAGGCCGGCCGGTCCCGGCTGCGCGCGGTCAGCTGACTCACAGGGCTTTGTCACAGCTCTGAGCTACGGTGCACGACAGCTCCAAGTGGGGTCGCCCGTGGCGCTGCTGATAGCCGCGACATTTCCCGGCGAGCCGAGGCTGGAGCGACACCTCCACAAGGAGTTCGACGGCTACCGGACTCGTGGGGAATGGTTCGACTTCGGCGACCAGGACCCAATCGCCGAGGTCGCTGCCGCAGTAGAGGCGTACGAGCCCGAGCCAGGGCATGAGGACCGCGCAGGGCGATACCGAGACGCTGGGCCTCCCCTTACACGCTGGCACTTTAACCGCTCTGTTCTGGGGATCTGAAACAACGGACCGGTCTGGCCCTGGTGGCCAGGGCCAGACCCCTACCACCGGTGATAGCGGTCTGGCCCCCCGCACCCGCCCAGGCTGCGACACTGGTGATCATGACCGACCGACGCAGCCTCTCGCTGCCCGCCTTCTCCGACCCTGCCGCCGACACGCCCCTTCCCGCCCAGTCCGGCGGGCGCCGGCTGCTGCCGGTCGAGCAAGGCGCCGACTTCCGCCAGCCGCCCGGTGAGACCGCGGCCGTACCCGCCCCGGCCCGTCGCCGCCTCTCGCCCGGCGGCCTGACCTTCTCCGACCCGGACCGCCAGATCTGACGCTTCGGGCCGCCGCGCCGCAGGCTTCTGACCTGCGGAGGGTTCAAAAATCGGCCCTCAAATGAGGGCCCGAAAGCAGGACCGCGCCACCTGCCCATGCCCGCCGCAGTGGTCGGGCCCTATGCTCGTCGTCGTTTGCCCTGGGAGAGGAAACAAGCGGTGGGTTGGTGGGAGCGTCGGCGGCTGAACCGCCGGCTGGAGGCGGCTGAGGACCTGTACAAGCAGCTGCGCTGGGTGGACGCCGAGCGGGAGCTACGCGCTGTCCTGGAGGTCGCTACGGACGGGGCGGGCTCGCTGGTCGGCTCTGTACGCACCCTTCTGGCGCAGGCGCTCCGCATGCAGGGCCGTCTGCAGGAAGCGGAGAGCGAGGCCAGGTCCGCAATCGCCGCCCAGCCGGTTCCGGGCGATGGTCGCGACGGACAAGACGTGCTGGCCTTGGTCCTCGGTGACATGGGCCGCCACCAGGAGGCAGCCGACCTCCTGGCCGCCACCGCCGCGGCACGCGCCCGCATCACCTCCTCCGGTCACCCGCTCGTCCTCAAGAGCCGCAGCGACCGCCTCCAGCACCTGGCCTACCTCGGCCTGCACGAGGAAGTCGTCGCGGAAGCAGACGCCGTGAAGACCGCCGCCAGCGGCACTGACGACATCCACCGGATCCTGCTGCCACTGGCCGCCACCAACGGCCTGGCCTTCAGCCTCTCACTCCACGGCCACTACGAGCAGGCCGAACAGGTGCTGCTCCCGGTGCTCGAGGAGGCAAGCCAGCAAGGCCTGGGCAGATTCCTGATGGTGTTGCACCTCGGCGCGGCCCGGGCGCTGACCGGTCAGGGCCGGGCCCAGGAGGCGCTTGCCGCCGTCGACCAGGCGCAGGACACCTTCGACCGGACTCCGGGGGCCGGCGCACTGACGCAGGATCTGAGCGCGCTACTTCTGGCTAGGAGCGCGGCGCTGCTCGCATCGAGTCGGCCCGCTGACGCCGAACACGAGGCCCGGCGGTGCCTCAGCGAGTGTGAGCGCCGCCTCGGCCCCGCTCACCATCGCGCGCTGGAGGCCGCCACCGTGCTCGGAACCGCCCTGGCGGATCTGCACCGCAACGATGAAGCAGTCGAACTCCTGCACGCCACCCACGACGCCTGGCGCACTCACTTCGGCCATGACCACCACGGCACTATCCGAGCCCGTCAACTCTTGGCCGCCCTCACCGACAATTAGGGCCTGTTCCGAGTTCAGATCATGGGTTTGTTGATTCTCCTGCCCGGGACGGCCATGGCCTGGTAGAAGTCGCGGGTGACGCGTGGTGATCTAAGCGATGCCGAGTGGGAGTTGGTGGAACCGTTCCTGCCGGTGGGCGAGCGTGGGCCG
>NZ_JBIRJC010000036.1:0-7863 GCF_044329365.1 Kitasatospora sp. NPDC017646
CCTGCCCGGACGCCGGTTCGCGCCGCTGTCGCGCACTGTTGACGCCGTTTCGGGTCACCGGGACAGACCCGTGACCCGGACGATCTTGACCATGGGCCGCGACGACACCGACGACACGGCCGGCACCACGGCACCCCGGCACCCCGGCGCCCCGGCACCCCGGCACCACGTGCTCGGTCCCAGCGCAGGCCGACGGGGTGGCCGACCGTCGCCCCGACTCCGGGCCGACGTCGTCCTCGGCGTGACGGCCACGGACCTTGCCCGGTCGGAGGCCTGACGGACCGTCGGTGGGTCGCGCCCGGTGCGGTGACACCCGGGTTCACCCGCGATCGGGGGTGGACGGCCCGGGGAGTGTCGTGCACCGGCGTGGGTCGGGCGGACGGTTAGGTTCGTACGGTGACCGGCAATGACGTGGTCCTGGCGCTCGTGATCACGACCGGGCTGGGTTTCGATTTCACCAACGGGTTCCACGACACCGGCAACGCCATGGCGACCTCCATCGTCACCGGGGCCCTCCGGCCGCGTCTCGCGGTCGCCGTGTCGGCGGTGCTGAACCTGGCCGGCGCCTTCCTGTCGACGGCGGTCGCCGCGACCATCGCCGGCGGACTGGTGAACAGCCACGACGTGACCCTGACGGTGGTCATGGCGGGACTGGCCGGCAGCATCCTGTGGAATCTGACGACCTGGTTCCTCGGGATCCCCTCCAGCTCCTCGCACGCGCTGATCGGAGGTGTGGTCGGGGCGACGATGGCGGCGGCGGGCGGCTCCGCGGTCAAATGGCAAGGACTGGTCTCCAAGGTGATCGTGCCCGCCGCCCTGTCGCCGCTCATTGCCGGCGTGGTCGCCGCGCTCGGCACCTACCTGGTCTACCGCCTCACCCGCGGCGTGCCCGAGGACTCGCAACGGCAAGGTTTCCGGCTCGGCCAGGTCGGCTCCGCCTGCATGGTCTCGCTCGCCCACGGCACGAACGACGCACAGAAGACCATGGGCGTGATCACCCTGGCGCTGATCGCCGACGGAACCCTGTCCGCCGGGGCGAAGTCACCGACCTGGGTGATCGCCTCCTGCGCCGGGGCGATCGCCCTCGGCACCTACATCGGCGGCTGGCGCGTCATCCGCGCGCTGGGCAAGGGACTGGTGGAGATCGATGCACCGCAGGGGATGGCCAGCGAGTCGGCGTCGGCCGCGGTGATCCTCTCCTCCACCGACTTCGGCTACTCGCTCTCCACCACGCATGTGGCCACCGGATCGATCCTCGGCGCCGGGGTGGGCAGGAAGGGGGCGGTGGTGCGCTGGCACATCGCCAACCGGATGGTGGCCGCCTGGCTGCTCACCCTTCCGGCCGCGGCGGTGGTCGGCGCGCTCGCCTACAAGGTCGCCGACGGGATCGGGGGGACGGTCGGCGTGGTGGTGATCTCCGCCGTGCTGGTGCTGGCCTCGATCGCGTTCTACGCCGCTTCCCGCCGCCCGGCCGTCACCCCGGAGAACGTCAACGCAGCGTGGACGGGTTCGGTCGTGCCGCGCGCTGAACGCAGGAGGAGGTAGCCCCGTGAACTCCTGGATCAACCTCAACGCGCTGTGGAAGATCATCGTGGTGGGGGTGCTCGTCGGCGCCGGTCTGCCCGCGCTGTTCGCCATCGGCGTGCGCGCCCTCAATCCGCCGGTCCGGACGGACGGGGCCGCCGCCACGCGTCCGGTGGCCGGACCGCTCGGCTACCTCGTCGCCGTGGTGTGCTTCACGGTGGTCCTCGCCGCGATCGGGTGGGGTGTGTCCGTCATCGTCAGCCACCGCTGACCCACGCCGCCGACGGTCCCGACCACCGCAGGACGGCTCGCGCGGCCCCCGCCGCTTCGACCGACACCTGATACCCGTGGCACGCCGAACGCCGTCCCTGCCCGGTCGGCCCGTCGGGCCCGTCCTCGAGCGAGCGGCGGGCCCCGCTGACCGGACGGGTTCTCCGCCGCGAGCGCGGTGCGGTGGAACCGTCGCGCGCCGTCCGCGGTCGGCCGGTTCCTACCGCGCGGTCCGGACCCTACGGGGCATGAGCACGTACGCCGCCACGGCCAGGGCGAGCGGCAGGAGGCTCGTGACCAGCATGGTGAGCCTCAGGCCGTCGCTGAAGTCCAGCCCGAGGTCCAGCCCGGCTTGCCGGAGCAGGTTCGGGTCGTAACCGACGGCGGCCGGCCCCTGTGCCATCGCGCTTCGTGTCGCGTCCACGGCCTGGGCGGCCTGGGTCTCCGACAGGCCGCGCGCATCGGCGTCGTTGAGCCACCGCCGTTGGAAGAAGAGGTTGAACAGCAGGAGGTAGACGGCGGGGCCGAGCGCGTAGCCGGTCATTCCGAACGCCGGCTGGACGGAGGCGACGGCACCGGACCTACCGGGTGGGGCGTGCGAGAGGATGGTCTCGGCCACCGAGGCCGAGGCCACCAGTGAGCCCAGGTTGGTGAGCCAGGTGGCCAGGACCAGGATCCACAGCGCCATCGTGGGCCCGGCGGTGGCCGCCATCAGCAGCCCGCCCGCGACCAGCACCAGCATGCCGGTGATGAGGACCGGCCGGGGGGTGTACCTCCCGATCATGCGCCCGGCGAGGATGACGGCGCCTGCCACCAGCAGCGTGCCGGGCAGGTACAGCAGGCCGATCGTGCGCGGGGACAGCGTGAGGACCACACTGCCGAACTGCCCCAGGGCGAAGCCGAACCCCGCGGCGATGAAGTTCAGCGTCAGGCTGGCCAGCGCGGCCACGGTGAACGCGCCGCTGCGGAACAGCGACGGCTCCAGGACGGGCTCGGTGGCCCGGCGCTCATGGAATACGAACAGCACGCCGGCGATCACACTGATCACCAGGGGCAGCCAGGACTGGAGCCGGGTGATCCCGTTCTCCGCCTCGGCGATGCCGTGGACGAGGGTCAGCAGGACGACGCCGACCAGGCTGACGCCCACCACGTCGACCCCGCGGCGCTGAGGGACGGAGGACTCGGTGACGTAGCGGGCCGTCAGCCCGAGCGCGATCAGCGCCAGCAGCGGGACGAGCAGGAACAGCCACCGCCAGCCGACGGCCCCCACCACCCAGCCCACGACCGCGGGTGTCACCCCGCACAGCACCATTTCGATGGCCATGAAGACGCCGATGGCCGCCGGCCGCCGTTCCGGCGGCACGGCGACCTTGAGCAGGGCCAGTGACACTCCCAGCATCGCGGCCAGGGCCAGGCCGTCGAGCAGGCGCATCACCAGGAGGAACCCGTAGTCGGGGGAGAGCGCGGAGAGCAGGTTGACGACGACTCCGCCGACCAGGCCCAGCATCAGCAGCCGCTTGAGTCCGAAAGCGTCCCCGATACTGCCCACAGCGAGGACGGCGGCGGCCACGACCAGCGTCGCCGCGCCTTCCAGGAACCCGACGACGTCGGGCGGTACGTGCAGCGCCCGGCTGATCTGCGGCATGTTCAGGCTGAGGACCAGCGGGTCGACGGTCGTGATCGTGAAAGCGATGGAGAGCCCCAGGATGATCGGGAGGGTCGCGAAGGCGGATCGCGGCTCCGCAGCCGTCACAGCAGCACCTCCCGTAGGTCGGCGGGCACCGCCCGCTCATCGACCGCCCGCTCACCGGCCGACCAGGGTCCGGTCACCGGTTCCCGCACGACCTCCCACGGTCGACGCATCCGGCCCCGGAGGGCTCGTGTCGATGTGATCCGGAACCATCCGCCGGGCCGTCCTCTGCGCCGGTCCCGCGACGGCTGCCGGCGGCTCCCGGCCCAGCTTGCCAGAGCATCGGCGGCGGGGCGCTCCCATCCGCAGGTGGCGGGG
Source organism: Kitasatospora sp. NPDC017646 (assembly GCF_044329365.1). Lineage (NCBI taxonomy): Bacteria > Bacillati > Actinomycetota > Actinomycetes > Kitasatosporales > Streptomycetaceae > Kitasatospora > Kitasatospora sp. NPDC017646. The sequence continues at coordinate 3,803 of NZ_JBIRJC010000036.1, forward strand.
CTCGAGGTTCACCTGCACGGGGCCGGGATCGCCGGCGAAGGCGGTGCCACGCGGAACCCGGGCCCCGAGCCCCTTCCGGAACCCGGGCTGGAGGCCGGCCACCAGGGCTCCGCGTCCAGATGCACGAGGGGCTCCGCGGAGTCCGCATGGGCGTGGGGACCGGGCCGGTGCCCCGACTCGTCGAACTCCAGCCCTCGCTCCGCGCACATGAGCGACTGTCCGACCCCGCGCCCGTGGTGCTGGACGTGCCGATGGGACGCCCGCACCGTCCCGGTGCCCAGGGGGCGCGCGCCACCGTCCTTGCCCGGCAGCGGCGTTGACGAAGGAAGTTCGGGTACGTCACGCTCGGTGGACCGCCGGGAAGGGGCCGTCGGCCGCGTTGCCGAGCGCCGTCCCGACGCCCCGGCCGGATGTCCACCGCGCACCCCCTCGTGGAGGTACCACCATGTCCGAGCGCCGTCCCGCCGTCCCCGGAGCCGCCGTCGCCGCCCTGGCCCTCGCCGCCCTGTTCCTCCCGGCCACCGGCGCCCACGCCGCACCGCCCGCAGACTCGTGCACCAACAACTGGAGCATCAGCTCCGCCGAGGGCTACGCGAACGGGAAGTGGTGCAACTACGACACCAAGGTCATCGGCACGGTGCACGACACCAAGGCGGACGGCCGCTGCCCCTACGTGCGCGGCGGCCTCTCCGACGGCGGCTACGTCGACAGCGACTGGGCCGGCGGAAAGGGCAAGTCCCGTTCCATCACCCTCCTCGCCCCCTCGAACACCCGCTTCACCAGCCTCAGCATGCGTTACATCAACTGCTGACGCCCACCGCGGCGGCAACGGGCCCAGGGCGATGACGGCCCGGTCCGTCCTCCCGCCGCCGGGGGAGTGGCAGCACCGTGCGGTCGCGACCCGGCCCGACCGGACCCCGACTCCACCCGGACGCGGCCGCCCTGCTCGGACTCCCGGCACCGGCGCGTGCGGTCCGGGCGTGGCCGCTCGCGCGTCCTCCCGCGGTCACGGCGAGGGTGGCGGATCGGTGAGGAGACGGTGGATCAGTGCGTCGATGTCGAGGTTGAGGTGTTCGGAGCCCGGGGCGCTGATCTGCTCGCTCCGGTCCAGGAACTCCCGTACGGCGCCGGTGGGCAGGCTGATCCGGCAGACGGGGCCGTCGCCTTCGGGACTCAGGTTCACGACCACGGCGGCGAAGGCGTCGACGGGGGCGGGATGAACCGTGACGTCACCCAGACCGGTGTGGGTGCGCAGGCCCTCGGCGAGCAGGCAGCGGGCGAAGACCCAGGTGATCGGGTCAGGCGAATCGACGTGGAGGTCGAGGTAGGCGGCGTACGGGTCCTCGATGTGATGGCGCAGGCACGCCGCCACCGGGGCGAGCACGCCGTGGGCGACATGGGCCTGGCCGATGAAACGCACGGCGCAGCGCGGGCCGGTGAACCGGTCGTCGTGGCCGGGGCCGTCCGGCAGCGGGATCACGGACACACCGCCCCCCGTCGCGTGCGCTCCGCGGTGCCCGAGCCAGTCGTCACCGCAGGTCCTCGGCCGTCCGAGCCTTCCCGCACACGGGAGCCGCCCGCTGCTCCCGGTGGCGGTGGGCAGGCGTTGTGCGGCGGGGACGAGGGGGGCGCTTCGGAGGTGTGCGGCATATGCAGGAGAACGACGGTCGCCGCGGGCCGGTGTCGGGAGGTTCACCGGCGGGTGCGAACTCCGGGTCGCGAAGCTGACCGGACGTCAACCGTTCGAAGGCTTCTCGCGGGGAGCCGGAGCCGGACCCGTGACGGCCGAGGCGCGATCACCCGGCCACGGCGGGCGCGGGTGGCTCGACGGCCGCGGTCGGCCGCCGCCGGGCCGAAATCCGGTGACAACGCGCCTGCGTGACGACCAACCGGCTGTGGACGCGGCCGCCGGCCACCGCGCCGTCGAGAACCTGATCGGGGATCGCACCCCCGCCGGGCTGGTGGGGAGTCAGCCTTCCCGGCCCGGGCTCGACAGGCCGCGAACCGGGTGGTGGCTGCGCCCGCACGGGCGGGTGCGGCCGGACCGGGCCTCAGCGTGTCGGGAGTGTCTGGCTGGCGACGAGTTCCCGGTACGGGGTGCAGTGTTCCAGCAGGGTGGGATGGTCTCCGGTGCCGATGACGGTGCCCCGGCTCATCATGATCACGTGGTCGGCGTGCTGGACGGTGGAGAGTCGGTGGGCGACGACGATCACGGCGCGGGTCGCGGCGAGGTTCTCCACGACGGTGCGGAACCGCTGCTCGTTGAGGCCGTCCAGTTGGCTGGTGGGTTCGTCCAGCAGCACGATGTCGGCGTCGGAGAGCAGGGCGCGCGCCAGGGCCATCCGCTGGCGCTGGCCGCCGGACAGGTCCGACTCGCGGCCGAGGCGCGTGTCCAGGCCCTGCGGCAGGCGGGCGATGTCGTCGGTGAGTCCGACGGCGTCCAGCACGGCGTCCAGCTCGGCGTCGTCGGCCCGTCGGGCGTTGCCCAGTTGCAGGTTCTCCCGGACGGTGGCCTCCAGCAGCGTGAAGGCCTGGTCGACGTAGGCGATCCGGGCGCGCAGCGCGTCCAGCGGCCAGTGGCGGGCGTCGTGACCGAGGACGGTGATCGAGCCGGAGCCGGGGTGGACGAAGCGGTCGATGAGCGCGAGCGCGGTGCTCTTGCCGGCGCCCGAGGGCCCGACCAGCGCGGTCAGTCCGGTGCGGGCGGCAGTGAAGGAGATCCCGCGCAGCGCGGGTTCGCCCGAGCCAGCGTGGGTGAAGGAGACCGCTCGGAACTCCAGCGCCGGAGCGTGGCGCAGCGGGGTGGGTGTGGTGCGCGCGGCGTCGTGCGGCTCGCTCTCGGTGGGCTGGGCCAGCAGCTCGTTGCAGCGGTCGCGGGCGGCCAGTCCGGCTTGCAGCCGGCCGGAGCCGGTGGCCAGGGCGCTGACCGAGGGCACCAGTTGCAACAGGTAGAGGAGGAACGCGGCGAAGGCCGCCGCCTGGAGGGTGCCCGCGGCCATCCGGGCGCCGCCGGTGAGGATCACCGCTATCATCGCGAACTGGTTGCCGAGGGTCATCACGGCCGGGACGAGTGCGTTGAGGCGGGCGCCCTCGACGGAGACCAGCCGCAGTCGCTCGGCGTCGGCCGCCAGTGCGCGGGCGGCCTGCGGTTCGGACCGGTAGGCCTTGATGGTGGTCAGTGCCTCCAGGTCAGCCGTGAAGCGCTGGGCGATCCTGCCGACGGCCTCCTGCTGGCCGGTCACGTTGGCCTTCATCCGGCGCACGATCAGCAGCACCATGGCCGTCAGCAGGGAGAAGGCGGCGGCGGTGACGAGGGTGAGGACCCAGTCGATCCACAGCATCACCACCAGGGTTGCCGCCACGGTCAGTACGGCCAGGGGGATCTGGGCGGCCACGTCGACCACCTGGCGCAGCAGCTGCGCGTCCGAGGTGATCCGCGCCGTGAGTTCACCGGTGCCCCGGGCCCGCACGACAGGCAGCGGCAGGCGCAGTGCGTGTTCCATGATCCGGGTGCGCAGCCGGTAGGTCATCCGCTCGCCGATCCGGGCCAGCAGGAAGCCCGACATCGCCTGGGTGAGCGCGCCGGCGACGGCTGCCAGGCACATCAGCAGCACGTCGGGGGTGAGCGGGCGGTGGCTGGAGAAGTCGACGATGATGTCGCGGACCAGCAGCGGCAGGGCCAGGGCCGCGGCGGTGGAGCCCACCGCGAGCAGCAGGGCACCCGTGAGGTGGCCGGGCTGGGCGGTCAGTTCGCGGTGCAGGCGCACCCGGTCGGGTGCGTGCTCGGGGCTGGGCGGGGACTGGTCGGCCACGGCATCCTCTCGGTTCGGCGGTGTCGCGCCGCTCGGGTGCGGCGGTGTCGCGCCGCTCGGGCGCGGCGGGGCCCGACCGGGCGGGTCGTAGGGGGTGGGCGTGGATCGGGCCGCAGTGGCGGGATCACCACTGCGGCCCGGGGCCGGGCGGGCCGGGGGGGCGGGCCCGCCGGCGCGGGGGGGGTGGGCCCCCCCGCCCACCCACCGCGCCCGGGGTAAGAGGCCGACGACGGGGGTCACCCAGCGGGT
>NZ_JBIRJC010000036.1:7873-66500 GCF_044329365.1 Kitasatospora sp. NPDC017646
GGGCCCCGGGGGGGGGGGGGCGGGGGGGGGGCGGTGTGCGGGGGCCGGGGGGGGGGTCCACCCCGGGGCCCCCGGGCGGGGGCGGGCGGGGGGGCCCGCCCCGCCCGGCGCTGTGGTGGTGCCCGCCCTGCCTACCGGACGGAGCCGTGGATCAGAGGCAGAGCAGGGTGCTCACCGTGCTGGTGGTGCAGTTGAGGGCGCTCAGGGAGCTGACGTTCGCCAGGGCCTCGTCCATCGGGGCCGCCTCGGTCTCGGCCAGCTCCAGGGTCTGCAGGTCGAGGATCGCCATTGCCGTTCTCCTTCACTGAGGGGGTGCATCCCCCGGCCGTCGGCCGGGAGGTCGCCCGGCCGACGGCCGGGAGTCTGTGGGGGCGCGGTGCGCCTCGGGGGTGGGCCGGGGTGGTCCGTCAGGCGGGACCGGCGGTGGTGGGCGCCGCCGCAGGGCTGCCGGTCCAGGGGAGGAAGGGGGTGCCGGCCAGCGCCGTGCCCAGTGCCAGCAGTACGCCGGCCGATCCGGTCGCCAGGTCCGCGGAGAGTCGTAGCAACTGGTCCCCGGGGAAGGCCAGGTGGCCCTGGTAGGTGATCTGGTGCAGCCCCAGCAGCGCCCGTTGCCGGTCCAGCTGTGCCGTCCGGGCCGGGTCGGCCGTCCGGTCCAGCCGTGCGGTGCCGGCCGCGCGGTCCTGGCCGAGGGCCAGGTAGCCGATCAGTCCGGCCCGTCCGTTGAACAGGCCCGGCTGGATGATGAACTCCGGCTCCGCGACGCGGCGGATCGCCGCCTGGTGGCGGGCCGCGGGGCTGGCGGGCCGATGGGCCAGCAGTGCTTCCAGCACGAGGCCGATCCCGGCGCTGCCGGTCTCCACGTAGGGCAGGACCCGGCGGCCGTCGACGACCTGGAGGGTGCCGTCGGCGACGCTCGTGCAGCGGTCCAGGTCGAGTTCCAGGAGCGTTTCGGCTTGGTCGAGCAGAGTTTCCTCGCCCGTCCGCTCGTACAGCCTGACCAGGGCGAGCGCTGCGCCGGAGGCGCCGGCCAGTAGCCCTGCGGGGCGCCGGGGGTCGCTGGTGCCGGCTTTCTCCAGCGCGTCGGCGGAGGCGCGGGCGAGCGCGAGCGCATGGTCGAGCAGCCGGGCTTCGCCGCTCCGCGACGCGAAGTGCAGCAGGGTCAGGGCGATGCCGGGCGCGCCGGCGGCCAGACCTGGCTGCGGCTCGTCCTGCGGGGCCCGGGCCAGGCGTCCCAGCAGTGCGTGGGCCGCTTCGTGCTCGCCGAGCAGGTCCAGCACGTAGGCCACGCCGTGTCCGCCGTAGTAGAGGCCCGGTTCGAGGGGACGGCCGTGGGCGGCGTCGGCCAGCCAGCGCACGTGCTCCGGGTCGATCGCGGCGCCGGTGGCGTGCAGGGCGTAGAGGACGCCCGCCGCGCCGTAGGCCAGGCCCAGGCCGTCGTGGGTGAACTGGGCGACGTCACCGGGGAAGAGCCGGTCGGTGCGCTCGGGCGTGGCCATCGCCGCGATTCCGGCCGCCAGCGAGTCCCTGATTCCCGGCCAGTCGGCCTCCGGCGCGGCGAGCAGCGCTCCCGCCTCGTGGCGGCGCAGGCCCAGTTCGGGACGGGCGGTGCGGCCGGCGGCCGGGTCGGGACCGAGCAGGCGGCGGATCTCGTCGGTGTAGCCGGCAGGCACCGGGAAGCGGCGCTCGATCGCGTCCGCGAGTTCCTCGGCCTTGCCCGGGTCGAGGGCGGGCAGCTGGGCCAGCGGCAGGAAGAGCCACAGCCGGATCGCGGCGAGCCCGTAGCGGTCGATCGCCGTCCCGGTGATGCCGCGCGGTGCGGTGAAGCCGGCCGCGCCGAGTGCGGGGCGGACGAACTCCTCCTCGGTGCTGGCGAGTTCGAAGTCGATGAAGCAGACCGTCCGGTCCGGGCGGATGATCACGTTACGCGGATGGAGGTCGCCGAAGACCACTCCGCGCCGGTGGATCGCCGCGAGTACCTCCGCCACCCGGTCGACGATCTCCAGCGCCTCGCGGGTGTAGTCGGCGACGGCCGCCTCGTCGGCGCCCGGGTGGATCAGCGGGTAGTGCGCGGCCAGCCACTCGCTCAGCGACCGGCCCTCGACGAACTCCTGCACCAGGAACTCGTGTTCCCAGGCGGTCAGCAGCCCGTGGTCGACCGGTACCCCCGGCACCCCGGCCAGCCGCAGCAGCGTCGCGTGCTCCCCGTGCAGCCGCGTCACCGCGTCGACCCCACGCTGATCCAGGCCCGCGTACGGTCGTGCCTCCTTCAGCACCAGCCGCGGCCCGTCGGCGCCGTCCCGGGCGAGGTACACGCCGCCCGCGTTGGAGAAGTGCAGGACCCGCTCCACGGTGTACGGCAGCCCGGATTCGCTCTGCGCCGCCCTCTCGGCCACCGCCGGGGCGATCACGGCGGGCACCGGCGCCCAGTCCGGCACGGCGAACCCCGGGCCGCGTACGTCCGGCACCAACCTCCCGTCGGGCCCCTCCAGGGCGAGCACCCGCTCGCCGGCCTCGTTGCGGCAGTGGCGCTCGGCGAACCCCCCGTACCTCAGGTAGAGCGGCCCCTCGCCCCAGCGCAGGTCGCTGAGGATGTACGGACCCCGGCGCCCGGCCAGCGCACGGCCCAGGCCGTCGAGACATCGTTCCAACTGCGCGTCGTCCACCGGGTACAGGGCGCAGAACTTCCCGCTGGCGCCGCGCGGCGCGTACTTGGAGTTCTGCATCCGGAGGATCGGCAGTCCGCGCAGGAACTTGAACGCGACCCGCTCCGAGAGGCAGAACGCGAACACCTCCGCCAGCACGGCCTCGGCGTCTTCGGCGCACGACGAGACGTGGATCTTCCAACCCTGGGAGGGCAGTCGGACGCCCACCGGCCGGACCACCGCCCAGATCTCCTGGTCCGTGCGCTCCCACCCCGCGGGCAGCGGCCGTCCGACGGCCGCGAACTCCTCCTGCGCGCCCCAGTGCCGGGGCGAGTCGTAGAAGAGCGGGTCGGCGAAGGCGTAGGCCTCGTAGCGGTTGTCCAACGGAAACCCTCCTCATGGGCGGGGCGCGGGGCAGGCACCCGGCATGGCACGCAGCCGTGGCCGGGGAAAGTCGGAAGCGGTCGCCACATCAACGACAGGTCGACGGGAAATCCCGGAGTCAGATGTGACTATCCGAATATGCGGGCGGCCGGAGAGAACGCGCAACGGCGCGGACGCGGCCGTTCTCCCGGCCCGTGCACAACGGCGCATCCGCGAACCGGCGCATTGCGCCGAGGCACGAGAACGTGCGCCGGGCCGGCTGTCCGTGCCCTCTTGCGGCAGGGGGCGAGGCCTGACAGTCATCGCGCCGCGGCCCGGTGGGGCCCCGTCGAAATGGCCGCTGACCTGGGGTGACGACGGTGGGGGCCGCACTGGGAAGCGCCGGGCGTCACCGCGGTGTTCGCCGTTCCGCCGGCAACCGTTTGCCGGAGGTCGCCCGGAGTTCGGCCGGGAAATGGCGGATGTTGACCCGCGCCTCGAATACCTGCTCGCATATTCGAGAACATGTCCGAGTCGGCTCGGGGCCGTGTCCATCGGGGAATCGGCTTCGCGACCGGAAACCGGCAATCGGATTGCTGGGTCGCGCACGGCTCCACCACCGAGGCGATGTGCCGCCGCTCTCGGCAGCTCCGGGTGCGCTCGCACGGGTCTCTTCACGCCGGTACCAGGAGACGCGTCGTGGACCCGTACACCGAGCCCTCCACGGACCCGCTCTCCTCGACGCCGACTTCAAGGCTGGTGCCCCGGCCTGCGACGCCCGTCTGCGGAACTCCGCCCGATCCGCCGGGCCGAGTTCCCGGTGCTCCGCCAAGCCGCACCCGGGGTCGACGCGTCCGCCCGGACGGTTCGGAGTGCCCGAACAGGACGTGCCGTGAAGGTCCAGCTCCTCCGGTTCCGATCTGCTGGACGACTGGACGCACACCCGAATCGCCCGAGTGCGTCCAGTACGGGGCCGACTCGGGCGCACGCCCAGCCGGGCGCCCGACGCCGCGGGCTGATCCGACGAGATCCGCCGGACAGGTCCTAACCGCGTGCCGGGGGGTGGTCGACCGGGCGGCGTCCCCAGGCGGAGATCAGGGGCGCGAGTGTGAGGTCGAGTTCGCCCGCCTGGATGGAGGCCAGGTGCGCGTCGATCTCGGCGTCGTCGGACAGGCCGGCCGCGAGCAGTTCACCGCGCACGTGCCGGATGGTCGCGGCCTCCAGCCGGTCGCAGGCCGGGCCGCCGACCGGGAACGTGCCCGCCGCGGCGACGTCCACCAGGCCTGCCTCGCGCAGGGCCCGTGGCAGTGTCCGGCCGTAGCGCAGGTCCGCGCCGCGGCGTGCCAGCAGCTCCCGGACCGCGTCGCGCAGCCGGTTGGCCCGCCGCTGCGCGGGGCCGCTGTCGTCCAGGCAGGCCAGGGGCTGCAGAGCGGTGTCGGCGTCCTCGATCAGCAGCCAGCCGCCGGGCCGTAGCGCTGCCGCCATCGTGGCCAACGCCCGGGCGCGGTCGGGTACGTGGACCAGCACGAGCCGGGCGTGCACCAGGTCGAACGTCCCCGGCTCCGGGGGCGGATCGGCGGCGACGTCGTGCCGGCGCACCTCGTACCCGTCGCCTGCCTCCAGCCACGACGGGTCGATGTCCGTGGCCAGCACGTGCCCGGTGGGACCGACGGCCGCCGCGAGCGCCTCCGGGATGCCGGGACCACCGGCCCCCACCTCCCAGCAGCGCGAGCCGGCCCCGACTCCCAGCCGCTCGAAGTGCCCGCGCGTCACACCGTCGAACAGCTCGGCCAGCCACACGAATCGCTCGCCCGCCTCGGCACGCGCGTTGTCCAGCAGGTACCCGTGGGCGGGAGCGGACTCTCCGCCGGGCGATGCGGTGCCGCCTGTCGGATCCGGTCGGCCACCGACGTGCGGCGGGCGGGGCGAGGAAGTCATGACTCCATGGTCAACCCTCCCGGGCCGCCGGCGCCATGACGACGGGAGGAGGGATGCCTCACACAGCCGGCCGACCCCGCACGCGCCGCGAGCCGAACGCCGCCGCCCGCAGGCCGTCGCCGCCCGCGTCCGTGAGGCCGCCCGCCGGGCGTCCCGTCCGCATGTGTTCTGCCGTGGTGTCCGCGGTTGCGGAACTCCTCCCACGGATGGGGGCGTTCGGATCTTCGCCTTCGGTGGAGAGTCCGGCGCGGGCGCGCAGGGCGGCGCGGCATCCGCTGCGGCGGCGACAGCAGCACCGGAAATCGCGTCACGGTGGAGGGGCGCGCACAGGCCGGTACACACCGCGGTCACGCTCCTGAATACCCGTCGGCCCATGTCCTACCGGGGGCCGGCGACCCCCGGCCCGCCGTTTTCCCTCACCTCCGCCTGGGCCTGTCGGGAGCGGCCGGCGGGGTGGCCGCGAGCCCGGTCGGGCGGGTGGTGGGGGCCCGTCCGGGGCGGGGCGGGAGTCTCCGCGGGGCCCGTCGGAGGTGCCCGGCGGCTCGTACCGGGAATTCCCCGGCCGACCGTTCCGGGAATTCCCCGGAAAACCGCGGCGCCGTTCAAATCGGGGCCACATCCGTGCCGGAAAAGTCAATGTTTACTTTCCCGGAACCGCTCTGCATAGTGGTGGCTCGAATCGAGAGGGGCTCTTTCTTGTCGCAGATCCACGGCAACGCCGCACAGCAGGTGGAGCTGGAGCGGGTGCAGGTGTCCGTCATCGGCGAGCTGTTCGACGAGCGCCTCGCCGGCGTGCGGGCGCAGCTGGGCCGGGTGCTCGCCTCGGTGGCCGGCAGCGCGGGCGAGGTGTACGAGCGGGAGGTGGCGGCCGGGCGGCTGGCGGGCGAGGTGCGCCGACTGGAGGGCGCCGAGGGCGGGCTGGTCTTCGGCCGGATCGACCTGGCGGACGGGACGGCGCTGCGGATCGGGCGGCTGGGCCTGCAACGGGAGGAGGACGAGCTGCCGTTGCTGGTGGACTGGCGGGCGGAGGCGGCACGGGCCTTCTACGAGGCGACGCCGGTGCACCCGCTGGGGCTGCGTCGGCGCCGTCATCTGAGCCTGGTGGGCCGCACCGTGGTCGGGGTGAGCGACGAACTGCTGGACGGCTCGGAGCCGGCCCCCGGGGATGTCGTCGGCGACGGGCCGTTGGCGGCGGCGCTGCAGGAGCGGCGCACGGGCCGGATGGGGACGGCGGTCGCCACGCTCCAGGCGGAGCAGGACGCGATCGTCCGGTCGTCGCACCGCGGGGTGACGGTGGTGCAGGGCGGACCGGGCACCGGGAAGACGGTGGTGGCGCTGCACCGCGCCGCGTACGTGCTGTACGCGTTCCCGAAGGCGGCCGAGCGCGGCGTGCTGGTCCTGGGGCCGAACCCGCGCTTCCTGGACTACGTCTCCCAGGTGCTGCCCTCGCTCGGGGAGAACGACGTCGTCCTGGCGACGTGCGAGGAGCTGGCCGGTGTCCGGCCGGGTGCCGTGGACCGGTTCGCGGTCGCGCGCCTCAAGGGCGCTGCCGAACTGGCCGACGCGCTGGCCGCGTCGGTCCGTGCGCGGCAGGCGCCCGGCGGGGACTTCACCGTCCGGGTCGGGCGGGAGTGGGTCTGCCTGGAGGAGGGGGAGGTCGCCGGGGCGCGCGAGGCGGCGCGGGCCAGCGGCCTCGCCCACAACCGGGCGCGCCGGCTGTTCCTGGAACTGCTGGTGGACGCCCTGACCGGCGCGCTGGCCCGAGGTACGGCCCAGGCGCTGGAGCGCATCGACGCCGAGGTCGCCCAGCTCACCGGCATCGACCTCGATCGGATGGCGGCCCGGGACCTGCGCAAACTCGGTGTCGACGGCGGACCCTCCACCGGGGCCGACGAGTTCGACGCCGACGCCGTCCGGACCGCGCTCCTGGACGACGCGCACCTGGACGGGGCCGTCGAGGAGCTCTGGCCGCGGCTGGTGCCCGGCGGGGTCGTCGATGCCCTGCTGGCCGACGCCGACGCACTGGCCGCGCACCTGCCGCACCTGACCGACGACGAGCGGGCGTCGCTGCTGCGCACCCCCGGCGCGCCGTGGACCGGGGCCGACGTGCCGCTCCTCGACGAGGCGGCGAGCCTGGTCGACGGGCCGCCCGAGCAGGTCTTCGGGCACGTCGTCGTCGACGAGGCGCAGGAGCTGACGGCCATGCAGTGGCGGATGATCGTGCGCCGGTGCCCGGGGCGGTCGATGACGCTGGTCGGTGACTTCGCGCAGGCGGGCCCGGCGGCGACCGCGCGGGACTGGAACGAGGCGCTCGTCCCGCACCTGGGCCGGCGCTTCGACCTGCGGACGCTGACCGTCAGCTACCGGACCACGCAGGAGATCCTCGCCGCCACCGGGGAGTTGCTCGGCCGCATCGCCCCGGGGCAGCCGCCGGTCCGGTCCATCCGTCACGGTGACGAGCCGCGGTCCGTCGCGGTGGCCCCGGAGCGGCTCGTCGGCGAGCTCGTCGGCGAGCTGCGGGCGCAGGCGGCCGCGCATCCGGGCGAGCTGCTCGGCGTGGTCTGCGCGGACGGCCGGGTGGCGGAACTGGCGGCGGCCGGGGTCGAGGGGTACGCCCGGCTGGTCCCGGCCTCGGAGGCGCGCGGCCTGGAGTTCGACGAGGTCGTCGTGGTGGACCCGGAGGGGATGGTCGCGGCCCGGCCCGCGGGCGAACGGGATCTGTACGTCGCCCTGACGCGCGCGACCAAGCGGCTGTGCACGGTCTACGTCCGGGGGCCCGGGGCGTAGCGGGGTGCCCAGCGCCGGGCCCGGACCGGAGGCCGTCGACGTCCTTCCCCGCCGCCGGAAACACCGCCGGCACCCGAACCGACGCTCCCGGCGACGGCCCCGGCGCGCCCCGGCCTGCCGCGGCCCCGGAGCGGCCGGGCCCCGAAAAGGGCACCGTCGGCGAGGAACCGGCTGCCGCCGCCACGGACATGCCTGGCCTCGGCCTCGTTCCCGAGCGCGGGAGCCGGGGCCGGCCGTGACCCGGCCGCGACGAGACGCCCTTCCTGGATGCGGTGACCACGGACGGGCACAGGAGCGCGGCACGCTCGTCATCGGTCAGTCCCGCGGTGATGAACTGCTCCAGGTGATCGCCGGAGGGAGCGAGCACACCGATCGCGCCGTAGCGGGCGTCGGCCAGGTCCATCGCGGTGGTGACGATCCGGTGCAGCACCGTCGGCAGATCGAGGTCGCCGCCGATGGACAGCACCGCCGACAGCAAGCCCTGGAGCTGGTCCTTGGCCCTCGCCAGCGCCCGCCGCTGCTGGGCGATGCCCTCCAACTGCTCGTCCAGGTTCAACCGGAGTCCCGGCCGACCACCCTCATCGGGTGCCCCGGCCGACGCGTCTTCAGTGCTCACAGCGCCGTCCCGTTCATCACCGCCCACGCTAGACGACAACGCCGTGGCCCGGTCCGGAGCACACGTGCCCGGAAGGCACCGGCTCTGCCGCGATCCGGTCCAGCAGCGCACCACCGCCGACCTCCGCGACGCCCTCGAAGCCTCAGGTGCCGCACGGCCGACGGCCGTGCGGCACCTGATGGGGCGGGGCGTGCAGGCCCTCACCCTCCTTGACGCGCTCCAGCGGTACGCCGAGACCGTCGCCGGCTGTCCTGCCCGGCTGTCGTGCCCGGCTGTCCGCACCCGGGCTGTTCTCCCCGGGGCGTTCCACACGCCCGTGCCCCGTTCGGATGAATACCTGGAAGGAGCGTCGTCCGCCCCTCCGGCATCGGACGAAGATGTCACCCGCACCCGCACCCGCACCCGCACCCGCACCCGCACCAAGGCAGCGGGCCCGTGTGCTCCTGCACACCCATCGCTCCGCGCCCGCGCGGGCACGCACCACGAGGCAGAGGGACCACGATGGCGAACGGCACCGTCCTGCTGGCACTGCGCAACGACCCCCTCGCCGGCGGCGTGAGCGCCGAACAGATGCGCCGGATCGGCAAGGAACTGGAAGACCGCGGCCTGGAGTTGCGCTGGGCCGGTGACAGCAGGGACGCCACGGCGACGCTTCAGATCGAGGCCGGCCTGGCCGCCGCGGTCGTGGCGTGGGGCCTGCCGCACCCGCCCGGCGGCAGTGGGGCCACCGGTGTCCCGGCGAGCGGGGTCGAACTGCCCACCGGTGGGGCCGAGGTGCTGGACAGCATCCGGCGCCGTTTCAAGGACCTGCCGGTCTTCCTGCTCATGGCGGACGGCTCCGACCACGACCTGGAGCGCCTTCCGCTGTGGGTGGCCGAGGCCGTCATCGGCTACATCTGGCCGCTGGAGGACACACCCGCGTTCATCGCCGGCCGGGTCGCTGCTGCTGCCGCCGCCTACCAGCGCGATGTCCTGCCGCCGTTCTTCAGTGCACTGCGGCGCTTCGACGACGCCCACGAGTACTCCTGGCACACCCCGGCGCACTCCGGCGGCGTGGCCTTCCTCAAGTCAGCGGCCGGCCGCGCCTTCTTCGACTACTACGGGGAGCGGCTGCTGCGCACGGACCTGTCCATCTCGGTCGGTGAGCTCGGGTCCCTCTACGAGCACTCCGGCCCGATCGGCGAGGCCGAACGCAACGCCGCCCGGGTGTTCGGCGCGGAGCGCACCTACTTCGTCCTGCACGGCGACTCCACGTGCAACCGCATGGTCGGCCACTACAGCGTCACCTCCGACGAGATCGCCCTGGTCGACCGCAACTGTCACAAGTCCGTCCTGCACGGCCTGGTCGTCACCGGCGCCCGGCCGGTCTACCTCGTGCCGACCCGCAACGGCTACGGCCTCGCCGGACCGCTGCCCCCCGCCGCCATCGACGCCGAGGCCGTCGCTGCCCGCATCGCCGCCAATCCGCTGACCGCCGACGCCCTCTCGCCCCAGCCGCAGTACGCCGTCATCACCAACTCCACCTACGACGGTCTGTGCTACGACACCCTCGCCGCGGCCCGGGCACTCGCGCCCAGTACACCGCGCCTGCACTTCGACGAGGCGTGGATCGCCTACGCCCGCTTCCACCCGCTCTACCGGGGCCGGTACGGCATGGCCGTCGGCCCGGACACCTTCCCGGAGCCGCAGCGGCCGACCGTCTTCGCCACCCACTCCACGCACAAGCTGCTCGCCGCCCTCTCGCAGTGCGCCATGGTCCACGTCCGCCCCTCGCCCCGCGCGCCCGTCGAGCACCACCGCTTCAACGAGGCGTTCATGATGCACGGCACCACCTCGGCGTTCTACCCGGCCATCGCCTCCCTCGACGTGGCGACCGCCATGATGGACGGGCCCCAGGGGCACTGGCTCATCGACGAGGTCGTCACCGAGGCCGTCCGCTTCCGCCAGGCCGTCGTGCGCACCGGGCGCCGGATCGCCACCGCCGGCGACCGGCCCAGCTGGTTCTTCGGCATCTGGCAGCCCGAGACGGTCACCGACCCCGGCACCGGGACCACCACGGCGTTCGCCGACGCCCCGCTGTCACTGCTCGTCACCGAGCCCTCCTGCTGGCAGCTCGAACCCGGCGCCGCCTGGCACGGCTTCGACGGGCTGACCGACGGCTACAGTCTCCTCGACCCGATCAAGGTCACCATCACCTGCCCGGGTGTCACCGCCACCGGCCGGACCCAGCCCTGGGGAATCCCGGCGCGCATCCTGACCGAGTACCTGGCCAACCGCGGCATCGTCGTGGAGAAGACGGACAGCTACAGCACCCTCGTCCTCTTCTCCATGGGCATCACCAAGGGCAAGTGGGGCACGCTCATGGACGGCCTGATGGACTTCAAGGCCCTCTACGACGAGGACGCCCCGCTCCGCCAGGTGCTGCCCGCCCTCACCCGGAACCACCCCCGCCACTACCGGGACACCGGCCTGCGCGAGCTGTGCGCACGGATGCACCGCCACCTCACCGACGGCGCGTTCGTCCAGTCCCTCGATGAAGCCTTCCGCCACCTGCCCACCCCGGTCCACCCGCCCCGGTACTGCTACCAGCAACTCGTCCGCGGCGGCACCGAACGCGTCCGCCTCGCCGACGCCGCCGGACGGACCGCCGCCGCGATGGTCACCGTCACCCCGCCCGGCATCCCGGTGCTCATGCCCGGCGAATCGCTCGGCGCCCAGGACGGCCCCCTGCTGCGCTACCTCACCGCCCTGGAAGCCTTCGACCGTGCCTTCCCCGGCTTCGGCAGCGAGGCCCACGGCGTCGTCACCGACCCCGACACCGGCGACTACCTCATCGAATGCCTGGTCCCCGGCGCACGACCGCAGCCTGAAGCGCCCCGGTCATGACGTTCGTGCGAGTGGGCGGCGTCGGTGTCCTGGAACCGGCGCCGTCAGCCCCTTCGTCGCCCCCGGCCCGAGGAGGGGCGTTCGCCAGCGCGCGAGCGGTGGCGAGCCGGACCTGACGCCGTCCTCGCCGGGCCGGGTACCGGAATCGGATCACCGCACACAGGTGTCGGGCGTTATGCGGAGCTCGGTATCCATGGGAGCCATGACACGATCATCAATTCGAGCATGGTTAGAGAAAGGCAAGGGGCGCCGAGTTCCATGCCCGGAATATTCGCATCTGCGGACTTTGCGCATTGCACAAACGGTCACAAACAGCGCACTCTCGCTCCATGCAGACAGTGTTGACGGGTTCTGGGGTGCGGCGCAGCGTCCGATCTCGTGTTCCCGTCTTCGAACGCAGGCAGCCGGATCGGCGAGGGGGCGGCAACGGCGGGATGGCCGGACGAAGTCCGGGAGCAGCTTTCCACCCGCCTTGGCCCGGCCTGACCCGTGCTTGCGCCCGGTCTCAGTCGTCTTCGGTGATGAAGTCGGTCAGTGCGGCAGTGACGGCATCGGGCCGTTCATCGGGGATGAAGTGTCCTGCGTCCGGCACGACGATCCCGGTGGCGTGGTCGGCCCACGGCCTGATGGAGGCTGCCATGTCGGGGATGGAGCCGTGGCTGCTGGAGATCCCGAGGACCGGGACCGTCAGGCGCTGTTGTTCCAGCGCTTGGCGGTTCCTCCGCGCCGACTCGGAGGCGTGCCGGTAGTAGGCCAGGGATGCGCGGAGACCGCCGCCGGCGGCCACGGACGCGGCGTACTGCTCGATTTCGGTGTCGTGGAAGGTGTCGGAGGAGAGGGCCTTGACCCTCAGGAACCAGCCGACGTACTCCCGTTCGCGGCCGGCGAGCAGTGCCTCGGGCAGGTCGGGCACGAGGTGGAAGGCGAAGTGCCAGGTCTTCCAGGCTTGTTCCGGGTCGGTCGGAACGGCGGCAGGGAGTGTGATGCCCGGGATGCCGGCGTCCAGCAGTGCCAGGCCGCGCAACTGGCTCTGGTGGTTCAAGGCGAGGGAGAAGGCGACCCACGCGCCGATGTCGTGGGCGACCAGCCAGTACGTCGAGACTCCGAGCGCCCTGACCGCGGCATGGACGTGCGAAGCGACCGTGTGCGTGTCGTAGCTGATGTCCGGGCGTTCGGAGTGGCCCTGGCCCGGCAGGTCGATCGCGATGACTCGGAATCGGTCGGTCAGGTTCGGCATCACCTTGCGCCATGCCCACCAGGTCTGCGGGAACCCGGCGAGCAGCACGATGGCCGGACCGTCCGGCCGGCCGCCTTCAACGGCGTGGAGCCGGACGCCCCCCGCGTCGACCCACCGGTGGGTGAAACCGGCCAGGTCGGGCAGCGGCAGGTCGCGGACCGGGTTGCCGGAGACGCGGGGGGCGCTTACGGGGTCGTTCATGATTCTCCTCCACTGGTGTGAGGTGAGTTGACGGCTGCCGAAGGTGTCAGGTGCGCAGTTGACCTGATCGGTGGGCCGGGGGCGAGGCCCCACGAGCGCGGTCGACACGACGAGGGCCGCGGCACGGCGCTGGACGCCCGTGCCGGCCGTGATCACGCCGTCACCCTAACCCATCTTGGACTGATTAGTTCAAGATGGGATGATGGCCTCCACCAAGAAGGCGGAGCAGGAGGGAGGTGCGGCATGGCGGGCAGGAAGCAGTTCGACATCGCCACGGCGCTCGATGCCGCGATGATCCAGTTCTGGCGGTCCGGCTACGCGGACACGTCGGTGGACGACCTGTCCCGGGCGACCGGACTCAACCGCAGCTCCATCTACTCCTCCCTCGGCGACAAGGACACGCTCTTCCTGCGCTGCCTGGAGCGCTACACCACGCGTTACGGGGAGAAGTACGATGCCGCGTTGTCCTGCGCCGCCGACCGGCCCCTGGCAGCCGCGCGGGCGTTCTTCGGCGTCACCCTGGAACGCATCGCGGACCCCGGTCTGCCCGACGGATGCCTGGTGGCCCAAACCGTCATGGCGACCCCGGCGCTGAGCGCGAGCGTCGCGGCGCGTGCACGGGAGGCGATCGGCCTCCAGCACACCCGGCTACGCGCCGCGCTGAAGGCCGGCCGACTGCACGACGAGGCGGCCGAGTCCTTCGCGACCCACCTCGCGGCCGTGAACCAGTCCCTCGCCGTCATGAGCAGAGCCGGATCGAGCGCGGAGCAGCTGCGCGCCGTCGTCGACGTGACCCTCGACGCACTTGCGCGGACTCTCGGCGCGAGCGACTGAGTTCGTCCGGCAAGAGCGAGCGAGCCCCGGACCAGCGCTGGTCCGGGGCTGTCGCCGCGCCGGGAGCGTGGCCGTCCCACGGCCCGCTCGTGTCGCCGCCTTGAGGACCTGGGCCTCAGCCGACCCGGTCGAGGAAGGACGCCAACGCGGTGCGCAGCTGTTCGTCCTCGCGGATCATCGCGTGGTCGGAGCCGGAGACGGTCAGGCGGCGGTCCCCGTTGGCGAGCGCGGCCAGCCGGCTGTGCTGCGGCGGCGTCAGGGTGGTGGCGCCGAGTGCCCGCAGGGCGTCGCAGGCGCCCTTGAGGTCGGCTCGGGTCTCGGCCGAGCGCAGCGCCGCCTCGGCGAGCCGCGTGCGGTCGAGGCCGGCCGGATCGGCGACGGCGAGCAGCCCGAGGACGGCCGAGGCTGCCTGGGTCGGGTCGTCGAGGAGAGCCTCGAGTCGAGTGGTCAGCGGGCGCCCGGCCGGGCCGAGCACGGCGATATCGCGGGCGGCGCGGGCGGCCGTCCGCCGGAACCACGGCCGGCCCTCGCTGTTGTCGAAGACCGAGGCCAGCACCGGGACGACCTCGGCCGCCTCCCCGGTGATCCGCCACAAGCCGAGCGCCAGGGCGAGGTCGGTGTCCACCTCCGGCCTGGTGCCGCGGTCGACGGTGCGGCCGAGCGCCGTCCGCAGGGCCGGGGCGAGGCGGGCGGCTGCCGGGCCGAGGTCGGCCGCGGCGCCGGCGCCCTCGGCGGCGCCGCGCACACCGGTGGCGAGCGCCGCCTCGGCGGCGGCGAGCAGCGGCCCGGTCTCGCCGGTCAACTCGTGCAGCGCCCGCGCCACGAACGGCTTCCCGGCCTCGGCCCGCAGGGCGGTGGCGGCCCGCTCCCGCTGCTCCGGCCCGGCGCCCGCGGCCACGGCGGTGATCGCGGTGGCGGCGTACCGGAACCGGGGCAGGACGGCGCACAGTTCGGGAAGCGCCTCGACGGCCTGCGGACCCCACTGCCGCAGCAGGTGGACCAGTCCGGCGGTGTCGTTGTGGTCCTCGGTCGTCGAGCAGCCGCAGTCCTCGCACCCCTTCGGACGCTCCAGCGTCCAGGCGGCCAGACGGGCGCGGACCGCGGCGAACAGCTCCGGGTCGAACGGGAAGGGCGCGTCGGCCGGGGCGTGGGACCCGGCGGCGCACTGCATGGCGCGCGGGCGCCGGCCGAGGGCCCGGGCCAGCAGCGGGGCGGCGGCCTGCGGCGCCACCAGGACGAGCGCGGCGAGGGCCTGGTCGGCCGCCTCGTCGTCCGGCTGCGCGGCGAGTCGGGCGAGGACGGGCGCGGCCTCGGCGGCGGCCGGCCCGAGCTTGCCCAGCAGCTGGGCGGCCGCCCAGTCGGCGGCGAGCGGGGCGATCGCGGGGATCAGCCGCTGCGGTGCGCTGCGGGACAGGGTGCAGGCGCGGTCGGCCGCCCACAGGGCCTCGGCCCGCACCTCCGGGCGCTCGTCGCGCAGGGCGGCGTCGAGCAGGGCGAGGGCACCTTCGCGGTCGGCGTCCGTGTCCCGGCCCAGCAGGATTCCGACGATCGTGCGCAGCGGCTCCCGGTGCTCGTGCCCGTGGCCGGACCTGGCCGTCTCGCGCGCGGGCAACAGACCGAGGACGGCGTCGTGGTGTGCGGCGAGCCACGGCTCCTCGGCGTCCAACGCGGCGAACACGGCGGCCAGGCGCAGCGGCGCGGGCGTGTCCGGGCCGAGCAGGGCGCGGGCCTCGGCGACGGCGCCCGCGCGGTCCAGCCGGCCGTACGCGGTGAGGAGTTCGGCCCGGACGGTGGGCTCCGTCTCGGCGGTCAGGCGGGCTCGGACGGCGGGCAGGGCGGTACCGGTGTCCCGGGTGTGGCCGACCGTCCAGCCGGCCGCCTGCCGGACGGCAGCGTCCTCGTCGGTCAGCAGTGGTATGAGCAGCGGCAGTTGGGCGGTGACGGCGGCCCGGACGGCGCCCGGCTCGACGTCGTACTCGTCCTCGCTCTCGGCGAGGCAGCCGAGCAGCCGCAGGGCGTCGGCGGTCTGCCGGCCGGAGGCGGCGATCCGGGCGAGGTACGGGGCGGCGTCGACGCTGGCCTGGTACACGGTGCCCTGGTGCACGATCGAGCCGTACAGTTCGTCCAGGGCCTCCTCGGCGTCCTCACCGCCCTCGGCGAAGGCGCGCAACAGCTCGGGCAGGTCCTCGGCGGGGCCGTAGGCGTGGTTGACGGTGGCCCAGGGGTGGGCGTCGAGGCCGGCGAGGGCGGCGGAGTGCTCCATGGCCGCGATCTTCGCAAGGGACTCTGACATCCGCCCGGACCAGGTGCCGCAGGCAGGCCTCGGGCGTTCGAGGAAGCGGCGCCCGTCGCCGGGGGCGCCCACCCTGGGTGGCCAGGTCCTGGTAGAGGGCGGAGACCTGGTTGGCGTTGAGCTCGGCGAACTGGGCGCCGTCGGCAGCCGGGACGCCGTTGAAGCCGTCGTGCCAGAGCTCGATGACGTGGTCGGTGGCGGTGGTCAGCCAGCCGGGACGTGGTTCGGGTTCTGGGTCTGGGAGGCGTCGGGGAAGAACCCGACACCGGTGGTGACGGTGGGCTGCTCGAAGCCGCCGTTCACCAGGGCGATGCGGGACGGGACGGGAGTGGTCATGGCTTTCCCCTCGTGTTCGGTGTACCCGCTCGGTAGTTGCCGGACCGGCCGGCATCGCGGGAATCGCGGGAATCGCGGGAACGGTGGCCGGCGCGCGGGAGCGGTGGCCCCGGTCGAGGTGTCCGGGACGGTGCCGTTCCTCGATGCGGTGGTGGGGTGGGGGAGGAGCCCGCCGGTCCACGGCTCGGCCCCGGTGTTACGGAACACGGGAGACGGTGGCCGCAGGAGGAGCAGTCGACCGCAGCGTGCACGGTCGTTCCCATACGCACGAGAGCGCGGAGTGCGGCTCGCGGAGTGCGTCCGGTTGCGACCGGTCCGGCCCCGCGCCTTCTTGCCGCGCCGTCGGCGCGAGGACAGGGGCATAGGACGGCGGCATGCTCCCGCACGCCCGTCCTGCCGCTCCCGGTGCCCGACGGCCTGCACCGCGATCAGGCGAAGGCCATACCGGCGGTCTGTCCCAGGCCCCGTAGCGGGTGCCGACCAGCTCGGTGCCCGGCAAGTCGCAACTCCTTCGCATTAAGCTGGGCGCATGAGTTCCCGACCGACCACGCGCCCCGGCGGGCGCAGCGCCCGCGTCCAGCAGTCCGTGCACCAGGCCGTCCGCGATCTGGAGGCGGAGGTGGGGCGGGAGATGCTCACCGTGCCGCTGATCGCCGCCCGGGCGGGGGTGACGCCGTCCACCGTCTACCGGCGCTGGGGGGACCTGCGGGAGCTGCTGTCCGACGTGGCCGTGGAGCGGCTGCGCCCCGACGCCCCGCCGGCCGACCACGGCAGCCTGCGGGCGGACCTGGAGGCGTGGGCCGTGCAGTTCGCCGAGGAGATGTCCTCGACGGCCGGGCGCACGTACATCCGCGACGCGCTGCTGGGCGACCCGGCGCAGGGCAACGCGGTCCGCTGCTCCGACTACGCCGCCGAGCAGTTGACGGCCCTCGGTGTGCGCGCGGCCGGGCGGGGGGAGGCCGTGCCGGCCGTGGAGACCCTTCTGGACGTCGTCGTCGCCCCGCTGATGTACCGGATCCTGTTCCGACCCTCGGAGCTGTCCGCGGCCTACACCGACCGCCTGGTCGCGGCGGCGCTCGGCAGCACCGCGCCTCCTGCGGGCAGCTAAAAGCATATGGTTTGCGTTTGGGGCCCCACGGAGCCTAAAGTGATTAACGCAAAGCATTTGCCTTAACGGTGGCCGATGCTGCCACGGTCCGGCTCGCCGTGCCCTGCGCCGAGCGGGGCCGAGCCGCCGAGCCACCGTCACCCGCACGGCCACGCGCAGAAAGGACCCGCCGATGAGCACCGCCGCGCCCCGCCCGGCCGCCCCCGCGACGAGCACGGGATGGAGCCTCGGAGACATCACCGTGCACCGCGTCGACGAGATCGAACTGCCGCGCGAGACCGGGCCCTGGCTGCTGCCGGACGCCACTGAGGAGGTGCTGGACCAGGCGCCGTGGCTGCGCCCCGACTTCGCCGACGCCGGCGTCCCCCGCCTGGCCAGTCACAGCTTCGCGGTGCGGGCCGGCGGACTGCGGATCGTCGTGGACACCGGCATCGGCAACGCCAAGCCGCGCGCCAACCCGGCCTGGAACGGCCTGGACACCGACTTCCTGGAGCGCCTGACGGCGGCCGGCTTCCCGCCCGAGTCCGTGGATTTGGTGATCACCACGCACCTGCACACCGACCACGTCGGCTGGAACACCCGCCTCACCGGGGACGACTGGGTCCCTACCTTCCCCAACGCCCGCTACCTCACCAGCCGCACCGAATGGGACCACTGGAGCACCGCCGAACTGGACCCCGCCCGGGCCCAGATGTTCCGCGACTCCGTCCACCCCGTCCGCGACGCCGGACAGTACGACCCCGTGGACGTGCCCGAGCGGGGGCCCGGGGTCGAGGTCGCGCCGGGCGTCCTGCTGGTCCCCGCCCCCGGGCACACCCCGGGGCAGGCCGCCGTGGAACTGCGCGGCGGCGACCGCCGGGCGCTGATCACCGGCGACAGCATCCACCACCCCGTGCAGCTGTCCCACCCCCACGTGAACAGCTGCGTCGACACGGACCCGGCCGGGGCGGTCCGTACCCGCGCCCGGCTGCTCGACGCCCTGGCGGACACCGGGGCGCTGCTCCTGGGAACCCACTTCCCGCAGCCCACCGCCGGTACCGTCCGCCGGGAGGACGGCCGCTACCGGCTGCTCGCCGAGCCGGGCACCGCACTCCCGGCCGCCGCCTGACGCACATCCTTGGCCTTTACGGCCCAGGCCCGTCCGCCACCCGTCCTGACCCAGGAGTAGATACAGCCGTGCCCGCCGTCGAACTCACCCCTTCGGAGGCCGCCCGCTGGGCC
The DNA here is from genome assembly GCF_044329365.1 of Kitasatospora sp. NPDC017646. Taxonomy (NCBI): domain Bacteria; kingdom Bacillati; phylum Actinomycetota; class Actinomycetes; order Kitasatosporales; family Streptomycetaceae; genus Kitasatospora; species Kitasatospora sp. NPDC017646. The sequence goes on from NZ_JBIRJC010000036.1 coordinate 26,336, forward strand.
GCCCGCGCAGGACTCGCCCTGCCCGCCGAGCGCCACGCCGCGGTCGCCGCGGTCGCCGACCACATCCACGACGTCGTCGCCGTCCTGCGGGAACTGGACTTCGCGGACGTCCCGCCCGCCGCTGCCTACCACACTGCCCAGGACGCCGACCACACCGCCCAGGAGGAACCCCATGCGGCCGTATGAACTGTCCCTCGCCGCCGCCGCGGACGCGATACGGACCCGGCGGCTGTCCCCGGTCGAACTGGTCGACTCCGTCCTCGACCGCATCGAGGAGACGGAGCCGCACCTCGGCGCCTACGTCACGGTCGCCGCGGAGCAGGCGCGCCGGGCTGCGGGCGAAGCCGAACGCGAAGTGGCACGGGGCCGCTACCGGGGACCGCTGCACGGCATCCCGATGGGGCTCAAGGACCTGATCGACGTCGACGGGATGCCCACCACGGCCAGCTCCCGGGTCCGTGCCGGCCACCGCGCGAGGGCGGACAGCACGGTCGCCGCGCGCCTGGACGCGGCCGGAGCCGTCCTGCTCGGCAAGACCCACACCCATGAGTTCGCGTTCGGCCTGACCACCCCGCAGACGCGCAACGCCTGGGACCGCGCCCGGGTCGCCGGCGGCTCCAGCGGCGGTTCCGCGGTCGCCGTCGCGTCGGGGTCCGCGACCTTCGCCCTGGGCACCGACACCGGTGGGTCGATCCGGGTGCCCGCCGCGCTCAACGGGGTCGTCGGCCTCAAGCCGACCTACGGCCTCGTCCCCCGGCACGGCGTCACGCCCCTGTCCTGGTCGTTGGACCACGTCGGCCCGCTCACCCGCACCGTCGAGGACGCGGGCTTGGTGCTGAGCGTGCTGGCCGGACACGACCCCCGCGATCCCGCCTCGCTGTCCGTGCCCGCCGCCGACTACCGGCCCGGCCCCGGAACGGACCTGACGGGACTGCGTATCGGCCTGCCGCGCACCTACTACTTCGACCACGTCCACCCGCGGGTGGAGGCCGCCGTCCGGCACGCCGTCGGGCAGTTGGAAGCCCTGGGCGCACAACTCGTCGAGGTCGACATCCCGATGACCCGCTACATCCGCGCCACCCAGTGGGGCCTGATGGTGCCGGAGGCCGTCGCCTACCACGAGGGCACCCTGCGCACGGCCCCCGAGTTGTACCAGGAGGACGTCCGCATCCTCCTGGAGGCCGGCGGGCTGTTGAGCGCCGGCGACCACATCCGTGCCCAGCGCTCCCGCACGCTCATGCGCACCGCGTGGGCCCGGATGCTGGCGGAGGTCGACGTGATCGCCGCCCCGAGCGTCCCGATGCCCGCGGTCGGGGCCGACGAGGAGACGGTCACCTGGCCGGACGGCACGGTCGAGGGCGTGTCCGACGCCTACGTGCGCCTGTGCGCCCCCGCCAACATCACCGGGGTGCCCGCCCTGACCGTCCCGGTCGGCCACGGCCCCGAAGGCCTGCCGGTCGGCCTGCAACTGCTCGCCCGCCCCCTCGGCGAGCCCGTGCTCCTGCGGGTCGGCCACGCCTACGAATCGACCCGGCCCGCCCGGGCCCTGGCCACAGCGGCCTGAGCGGGTGCCCCGGCGTGACGCAGCGGCCGGCCAAGACCTCCGCCGCGCACGCCGGCTGACGGTCGGGGTGCGGGACGGCGGTCAGCGGGGGCGGTACATCCGGTAGCGGACGTACAGCACGACGCACGTGATCGCGCCGATCGCGCACACCGGCAGGCTCAGTCCGACCGCCATGATCACGCCGTCGCCGACGCCCTGTACGGTCTCCTCGTGGACCGACCCGTTCGCGTCGGTGATCCTGCGGGTGGTGTCCGCGTGGCTCGCGAGGTACGAGACCATCGAGACGCCCACCACCAGGAACGCCGCCGCGCCGGCCAGGAACCAGCCGCCGGCCCGCTCCTGCCACTCGTCCCCCTGCAGCCGCCGCGCGCGGGGGCTGTGCTCCAGCACCGCGCGGCCCAGGCCGGAGGCCCCGGCGGCGTGCCCGTCGATGTGCAGGCGCGCGCCGCCGTCGAGGGCGAGGCGGCAGCGGTAGTCGTTGCCCAGCCGGCGGGCGAGGCCGTGGATCCTCGGGGTGCCGGGGATCGTGATCGAGACGACCTGGCTCCACTCCCAGCCCGCCGCGCCGCGCCGCGACCCGTGGACGAGGCCGCGCTCGCGGACCTCGAAGTACTCCCCCGACCCGCCCCGCACCGCGCGCCACGCCTGCGTCACGGCGACGTACAGCGCGCCCAGGGACAGGCCGATCACCAGGCCGATCGCCCGACCGCCGCCCGGGCGGCCGTCGTCCACGCTGAACAGCGCCCACAGCCCGAGCCAGCCGGTGGGCACGGCCAGCACCAGCGCCCACACGGCGTTCCGCCACCGCGCCCGGGTGTCCACCCGGTGCCTGCTGAGCACCGTACCGAACAGGTCCGTCATCTCCGCCTCGCTGGTCATCCGCACAGTGAACCACCGCTCCCACGCCCGCTCAAGGGCGAATGCCCGCTCCCGAGCGGTGCCGGTGGGCGCGAACACCGCGCCGCAGCCGGGACGTTGGGGACCGGGGGCGGACGGTGCGCTCGCAGGGCCCGGAGGGGGACCGGCCGGCCGGCTCGTGGGAGAGGTGGTCGCGCCACCGCTGCCGGCTGTGGGGGAGTGGGGTGCCGTAGGGGAGACAGCCCTCCGGAGACGGTGTGCCGCGGGGCCCGGCGGACCGCGGTGTCCGACCCGCTGCCTGCTCCGGGTCCAAGTCGACGATCAAGGGGGCAGGACCGTGCGGATCGAACGTCACCAGGTGGACGGGGAGCGGGTGGCGCAGGCCCGCGAGGACTTCGTGAACCGGATCGGGAGGCAGGTCCACTCCTACTCCCGCGCCGGCCTGATGACCACGACCGAGTGGCAGCTGATCGCCGACTCCTTCCTCGACCACCTCGGAGCTCTCTCCACCACCCGGCCCGCCCTCGACTCCGCCGAGGCCAAGGCCGTCCTCAAGGCCGTCCTCAAGGCCGTCCTCAAGGACGCCGCCGAGGCCGCCGCCGGCGCCGTCTCCTTCGCCGCCTACTACCCGCACGACGGCGTCAGCGTCTTCCTCGACTACCCGAACTTCGGGATGGGCTACGACGCCGAGTACGGGCAGGAGCGCGACCCCCGCCACCGCGTCACCGCCCGGGAGTGGCTCGACGCCTTCTGCCTGGCGATCGTCGCCGACAAGGTCTCCGCCCACGGCGAGGCCTTCTGCTGGGCACGGCAGTTGATGCCCGACGAGCCGGTCACCCCCGCCCTCGAACTCGTCGACGGCTTCGTCGTCCACTTCTTCGAGGAGGCCGGCCTCCCCGCCGTCTCCACCGAACCGCAGCCCGGTCTGCGCGCGCTGCGCGCCCTGACCGACGGCAACCGCGACGTCTTCGACGCGGCCCTCCTCGCGCTCGGCGACCACCACTCCGTCGCCGACCGTGCCACCGGCACCGGTGCCGCGCTCAGCCTCGACATCCTCGGCCTCGCCTGCCACGCCCGCCGCAGCCGCGGCTGGGCCGTCCACGTCCGCTCGCCCTACCTCCCGTCGCGCCTGCTCCAGGCGGCCGGGCGTGCCCGGCGAGGTGTTCGGGAGCCGGAGGCCGCACTCTGATCGCCCGGCGGTCCCCCAGGTGTCGACGCACCGCTTCCGCCGTACCCCGTACAGCCGTGGGCACGTCGGCCCCGGGGCCGATGGCGGCCGGGCGGGGGAGAGGGCCGTCACCCCGGCCGCGGCGGTTCCGTGTTCCCGTCGGTGCAGCGGTGGGGCCGGGCGGCGGACTATCGTGTCCGGTCCGGGTGGTGGCCGCCTCGCGCGGCACGAGGAGCGGTCGTTCGGCGGGGGGCGTGCATGCTGAAGGGGCTGGTCCAGTGGGGTCCAGAGCTGTACTGGACGAGGATCGGGGACCAGTGCCTCGGCCTGGCCCCGCCCGGCAGCAGTGACACGGGCCTGCTGCGCAGTGGGTTCGCCCCCTGCTTGCTGACGGTTCTGCGGCTGGCGGCGCAGCAGGAGACAGGTGGGAGGAGCGATCTGGACCTGGCGGCGGCGCTGGTGCGTGCCGGTCATCCCGCCCGGGCGGTCGAGCTGGTTCGGTCGGGCGCTGGTCGGTCCGGGCCGGAGGAGGATCTCGTCCTCCTGGTGCGGGCGGCGGGCGAGGCCGGGGATCCGGACGGTGCCCGCGCGCTCGCCGAGTCACTGACCGACCGCGCACTGCGGGACAGCGCCCTGGTCGCCCGCATTCCGGCGGTGGCACGCGCCGGTGACCACGAGTGTGCCGTCGGCCTGGCGCAGACGGTCCGATACCCGCACAACTGGCCGCGTGCCTGGGCCGGGCTGGCCAAGGCGGTGGCGGACGGCGGTGACTTCCCGGCTGCGCTCGGATACGCCGCCAGAGCCGTCGAGTGCGCCGGCCGTGGCTCGGAGTCGGGGCGCGCGCTCGTGACGGCCATGGAGATCGCGCATGCCGCCGGCGACCACGTTCTGGCGGGCACGTTCGCCGACCGCGTGGAGGACCTCGTCCGCCGCGAGGGCCGCAAGGGCGTCGGGCAGCGCGCGTTCCTCGTCGAGGTGCTGGCCTTCGAGGCCCACACCGGCGACCTGGACCGGTTCGACGCCGTGCTGCGCAGCGTGGCCCGGGCCGCCGCCGCGCGGGCAGCCGAGGAGGCCGAGGCCGCGGCGGGGTCGCAGGAGTGTGACGCCGACCCCGATGTCCTGTGTCTGACGATCCTCGCCCGGCCCAGCCCGCACTTCGACGCGAGGATCGTGCCCGAGCTGCTGGTGGCGGTCGCCGAGAGCGCCGACCGGGAGGTGGCCCTCGCCTTGGCCGACCGGGCCGAGGCCCTGCTCCGCCGCGGCGCCGGCTTCGAAAGCTTCGCGCTGCGGAAGGCCGTGACCTTGCTGCTGGCCAGGCACGGGCAGGTCGAGCGGGCCATGGCGCTCACCGACCGGATCGTCGATCCGGGTCTGCGGGCGGCGCGGATGGTCGAAGTCGTCGAGGTGCTGGCCCGGTCCGGGGACACGGACCGGGCCGAGGCCCTCGCTCGTGCCTTGGCCGACCGCCGGGCGCGGAGCCGGGCGTTGATGGCGGTCGTCGGCGAGCTGGCCCGGCGCGGTGAGACGGCCCGGGCCGAAGCCCTCGTCCCCGCGATCCCCGACCGCTGGGGGCGGGGCGAGGTGCTCGTCGGCGTCGTCGGTGCGCTGGCCCGCCAGGGTGAGCCGGAGCGGGCCGAGGACCTGGCCCACACGATCCCCCACGGCCGGACGCGGGCGCGGGCCCTGGCCGCCCTGGTGGAACTGTCGGAGCCCGCCCGCGCCCGCAGGCTGGCCGCCCGGGCCGTGTTCCTGGGCGGCTGGGCGATGGTCCTCGACGACCTGGAGGAGATCGCCCCCGGTGGGGCAGTGGCCATCGCCGACGAGGTGATGAGCCGGCGGAAGTCACGCACTTCCGGCACGTAGGAGGCGCCACGAAGAGAACGGCCTGCGCGCTGTCGGCCGTGACGCGGGGCTGAGGACGGCAGCCCGATGTCGGCTCGGCGGCTGCCGCTAGCGAAGTTCCGCGGCTGCCGCGCGGAGTTCGTCGAACGCGGCTCGCGTGAGGGTCGCCAGCTCGCCGGGGTCCTCGTCGCGACTGGGGTCCGCCCACCGGATGTACCCGAGTCTGAACGCGAGCACGCCGAGTCCGGCGGCCACCTGCGCCGCGGATTCCGGGACATCCCGTCGCCTCAACGCGTCGACCATCGCCGCGGCCATGCCGATGCTCTTCAGCGCATCACGCCTCTGCAGCTCCTCGTTCGCCTCGATCGCCGCGTGCAGCAGCGGGCTGAGCTCGCGGTTGAACGACGTCATCTCGCCCGATGCACGTTCCAGGCCGGCCGCGACGGCTGTCAACGGTGTCGCGTCCGCGGGGGCGGCGTCGATGCCCTCGGCCAGCAGGCGGCTGAGCGTCGACTGTCCCGCGGTGAGGATCTCCCGCTTGTCCGCGAAGTGGCGGAAGAAGGTGCTCCGGGTGAGCCCGGCGCGCTCAGCGATCTGCGTGACCGTCGTGTCGTCATAGCCCTGTTCGGCGAACAGGTTGAGCGCGGCCACGACCAGGCGCTGCTTCGCATCGGGCTTCCATCTCGGCATGACGACCATCCTAGATGATGCGACACCAGTCGCATCGCGGTGTACAGTGACGGGACACATGTCGCATCACTCTCCTGGAGCTGCCATGCGCGTCTTCATCACCGGCGGAACCGGCCTGATCGGCTCCGCCGTCGTCGCCGAACTGCTCACCGCGGGCCATTCCGTCACCGCTCTCGCTCGCTCCGACGCCTCCGTGGCCCGCGCCCGGGCCGCCGGCGCCGACGTGGTCCGCGGAGGTCTCACCGACCTCCACGTGCTGCGAACCGGCGCGGAGCAGGCAGACGGCGTCATCCACCTCGCCTTCAGCAACGACTTCAGCTCGCCCGACGCACTCGCGCGAGGCGTCGCCGAAGAGGGCGCCGCGCTCGCGACGCTCGGTGACACCCTCGTCGGCACGGACCGGCCGCTCGTCACCGTGTCCGGCACGCCCCACGCGGCAGGACGCGCATCGACCGAGGAAGACCCGTTGCCAGTGGACGGACCCGTCGGCGGACGCAGCCGGTCGGTGAACCGCGTACTGGCACTCGCCCCACACGGCGTGCGCAGCTCGGCGGTACGGCTGCCGCGCACCGTCCACAACCGGGGCCAGGGCGGGTTCGCCGGGCTGCTCGCCGACGTCGCCCGCCGCTCCGGCGTCGCCGGCTACCCCGGGGACGGCGCGCAGCGCTGGCCCGCCGTCCACGCGCTCGACGCCGCCGTCCTGTTCCGGCTCGCGCTGGAGAAGGCTCCGGCCGGAAGCTCGTGGCACGCCGTCGCCGACGAAGGTGATGCGGTACGCGACATCGCCGCGGTCATCGGGCGGCGGCTTCACCTTCCGGTCAAGCCGGTGCCGCAGGAGAGTTTCGGTCCCCTCGGCCCGATCTTCGCGACCGACCAGCCCGCATCCAGCGGTCACACCCGCACCGCCCTCGGCTGGGAGCCGACGCGCCCGGGCCTGCTCGACGACCTGGAGAACATCGAAGCCTGAGCTGCCTGCCGGGCTGTCGGCGGTCGCAGGGGATCCCGGCCCCGCCCGCTCGCCGAGCGGGGGCCGGGCATGCTCCTCAACTGCGCTGAGCGCTGCGCGGCCGCCACGGGGGCAGGCCCGTCTCGACCGGTCACAGCCTCCCACCGCGACGTCTCAACCGCGAAGCCTCCTCCACACCGGATGCCGCAGGCGGCCCGCCTGCGTCACTTCGAGGTATTCGACCTCGGCCCGCAGTTCGGGGCGCGCGAACCGAACCTCGGTTCCGAGTGGCAACCCCAACCCGCCGCTGCCTGCGGTGAACGGCGACACGGGAACGGCGAGGCGACGCAGCGCGGCGGCCAGGGCGCGCCGTTCGGCTCCGGTCATGCCGCTGCCGACCGAGCCGACGAACAGCAGGCGGCCGCCGGGCATGGCGGGAACGCCGACCAGGAGGGCCCGCACCGACGTGCCGCCGGGCAGCCACCCGCCGATCACGACGTCCGCGATCCGCAAGTTCTTGATCTCGATCCAGTCCCGAGAGCACGCCCCCGGGACGTACCGGGAGTCGGCGCGCTTGGCGATCACACCCTCCAACCGGTGCTCCCTCGTCCACCCGTACGCCTCGGCGACCGAGTCCCAGACCGGCGGCACCCGAAGGCCCGGGCGGTCCAGCTCCAGGCCCTCCAGCAGCTCACGCCGCCGCACCCACGGCTCGGCGACCAGCGACCGGTCACCGAGGCGGAGCAGGTCGAAGCCGATGTACAACGCCGGTGCAGCCTCCGTGCCGGCGCGCACCGCCACCGGGCGGGTGCGGTGGATGCGGTCCTGCAGCGCCGAGGACGAGAGAGCGCCGCCGCGCACCACCACCAGCTCTCCGTCCAGGACCAGCGGCCCGCGCACCGCGGTGAGCGCCTCGGCGACCTCCGGGAACCGCTCGGTCAAGTCGGCGCCCCGGCCGCCGACCAACCGCACCGGCGCGGCCTCAGGGACGTAGGCGATGCATCTGGCCCCGTCCCATCTGATCTCTCCTTTCCACCCGGGGCCGGACGGCAGCCGGCCCGCCGTCGCCAGCATCGGCTCGACATGGGTCAGCTTCACCTGCGCAGGTCCTCGGGGGCTCATGAGGCCAGCGTGCGCCGATCCGGGCCGCGGCAGTAGCCGGTGCGCCCGGCTGGCCGACACGAGCGTTCGGGCGCCGGCCGCGGGCACCTACTTGCCGGCGTACACGGCCGTCCGTACCGCGGGCTGACCGCACACACCGGGGCACAGCGCGACGGCGGTCGGGCGGAGGAGCGGCACCCCCTCTCGGCGATGCACTCCCGGGCAGGAATCCTGCTGGGCCGACTGCCCCACCTGGGGTCCGGTCGGGGTCGGGCCGTGAGGGCGCCGTCCCGGACTTCACGATCTGGCGGCTGCCGGACAGGCCGTGGCCGCGAAGCGCCACCGTCGGCGTGTGATTCGCGGCCGGATGCGGGTTCACGACGGTGTCGGTGGGGCAGCCGCCGGGGTCGGTACGCGTTTGAAGGGAGTCGCATCATGATCATGAAGAAGCTGCACGAGGCCGGTGTGCGGTCGGAGCATGCCTACCTGGCCGGCGTGGCCTCGATCGGGCTGTCGTTCCTGTCCTGGATGGTGTCGGTGAAGGCCGAGCCGGCCGGGGTGGAGCGCGCCGACCGGTGGGGCATTTTCGTCGGAGAGTGGGCGCCGACGTTCTTCTGCATGGGACTGGCCCTGTCCCAGTACGAGCGGGACGACAACCCCCTCTACGCTCACGACCCGCGCATGGCCGCGACCACGTGACGGCGTCACGTCCCAGGCACTGGGAAGGCCGTTAGGCAGAGCGTGGCAGGCAGAGCGCCGCTCCGGCCGGCGTCCCTGCCTGCCACGCGAGACGGGGCACGCCGGTGCCGGACGGGCCCGGTCAGCCCGCCGCGCGGCAGCGTTCCCCGAGCCTTCGCGCCCCTCGACGCCCGAGGGGGCGTTCGCACGTGTCATCGGAGCACCTCGCTCCGGCCGGCCGTGATGGCAGTTAAGAAGGGGAATGCGATGAGCAGCGCCACCGCGACGAGAGCTCAGTGGTTCAGGGGGCTGACGGCGTGACCGAAAGCCCCCACCTTGTCCGACTCAGGACTCGACATGGTCCGCACGCCACCCGCCCGGTGCCTGCCGAAGCATCTGGTTTTCACGGGCATCGGTGTGTGGTCGTCATCGCCGGCAGCGGCTTCGGTGAGGGCACGGCGGTCGAGTGGGCCGGTGCGGTGTGGAATCGGAAGCTCTCAGGCCCCGGGGGTCGGCGCTTGCTCGGCGGGCGCGCCGTGACCGGCGGTGGGCACGACCTCCCTGGTCGAGGACGGTCGGCACTCCCTGGTGGTCGAGTCGAAGGGGCAGGTGCTCGTCGTCGATCCCAAGTGCCCGCCGTTCAGCGGCGTGTTCCGCCGCTGGATCAGCCCCGAGCTCGGTGCGCGGTGCACCACGGTGATCGACACCCACCACCACTACGACCACACCTTCGGCAACGTCGATCACCCGGAGGCTGTGATCGAGACGGCGGACCGGCGGGTCCTGCTCGCAAGGGCGTAGGACAGCGAAACAGGGCCTACTGGCAGTCCCAGGTCTTGCACAGACCCGAGTTCCGCCAGAGGCCCCGTCCCGCGGCTTGTTACCCCAGCTGCCAGCGGCGCGAAAGGTCGTTGTCGCAGGTGTACTGAACGAGGGTGACGTTGTTGTCGGCGGAGATCCCTCCGGCGACGGTCGCACACTTGCCCGTCTTCGCGTTGACGAACTGGTAGGAGCTGCCGTTCCTGTTGCTCAGGCGCCAGCGCCGCGAGGAGTCGTTGTCGCAGTTGTACTGAACGAGGGTGACGTTGTTGTCGGTGGACACCCCTCCGGCGACGGTCGCACACTTGCCCGTCTTCGCGTTGACGAGCTGGAAGGTGTTGTTGCTCCAGTTGCTCAGGTACCAGTGCCGCGAGGAGTCGTTGTCGCAGTTGTACTGAACGAGGGTGACGTTGTTGTCGGTGGACACCCCTCCAGCGGGGGTCGCGCACTTGCCCGTTGCCATGTTGACGACGTGGAAGCCTGTCTGTGCGACCGCGGGGTCGGGGAGCAGCATCACGCCCCCGGCCACAAGAACCGACGCCGTCAGGAGTCGTGCCAGAGTATTCTTGATCATAAGAGTGCTCCTCTCGCGATTCCGGGAGGGGGAGACGGTCTCACGTGCAGCCTGCACTGCCGGTGTCGACCACGAAGGGTTGCCGGCGCAAGGGGAGGGGCGTGCCGCGATCGGAGCGGATCCGCCAGCCGTGCTCGCCGCCTCGGTGGCGGGGCGAAGTGGCTCCCTGCCGGGGCCCTGCCGTTGTTGTCAGACCAGAACAACCAACGGCACAAGGGCCGGTGGCTCGGCCCCGCACACCGGCGCGGGCCGTACGGCCACCGTGTCCACTATCGATTGCCGTGATCGGGCCCGCAACCGGAACGCCCGACGGCCTGGCTGGGGCAGCGAGGACCCGCTCCGCGCGTCGCGCCGGGGCTGTTCGAAGAGCTGGGCCTCGACCTGGCGGTGCTGCCCACGCCGCCGTCCTCCTGCGTCCCTACGGCGTCCTGGACTCCTGGAATCCCACCACCGCCGCCCCGTGCTCGTGAGCCCACTCCGTCAGCACGGCGATCGGCTTCCTGCGGGACCGACTCACCCCCCGACCCAACGGCCGGGGGGGCCTGACCTTCAGGCTCCCCTTCGGCGCCGCCCACTACCCGCTCGTCGCCCTCGACGACATCGCCTGGTTCGCGTGCCACATGTTCGACAACTGGCAGTCCTGGGGCGCACGCGACCTCGCGGTGATCGGCGACAGCCTCACCGGCGACGAGATCGCCGCCGCCTTCGCTCGGGTCACGGGCACCCCCAGCACCTACATCCCGATGCCGCACGACGAACTGCGCGCCGCCGTCACCGACTTCGGTCACGACTACGCAACGATGTTCCGGTGCTTCGCCGACCGTGACCTCTACACCCGGGACCGGGACACCGCCCTCCTGCGCCGCCTGCACCCCGACTTGATGACCTTCGAGGAACTGGCTGCACCACACCGGATGGACGGGTTCATGACGAATCATGACGAATCATGACGAAGGCGCCGGCACATCGGCTGGCCGGCCGGACGGTGGCCCGGGGCGGCCGTGTGTCAGCGGCGGCGCAGTTCTCGTTCGGCGACCTCTCGGAAACCGTGGGGCGGGCGGCCGGTGACGTGGTGAACGGTGTCGGTGGTCCGGTCCTCGGCGCCCTCGGCGAGGGCGCGGTCCATGTCTGCCAGGAGGCCGGCGAACCCGGCGGGCATCAGGGCGGCCAGGCGGTCGTACAACTCCTGGTGCGTCAGGTGCCGGTGGATCGCGGGCCGGCCGGTGACCTCCGAGACGATGACGGCGATCTCGTCGTGGGTGAGTGCGGCCGGGCCGGTCAGGATCAGGTCGCGGTCGGGTGCGGGGTCGTCGGTGAGGGCGTGCACGGCGACGGCGGCGATGTCGTCCGCGTCGACGAAGCCGATCCGGCCGGATCCGGTCGCGGTGAGGATCGTGCCGTCCTCACGGATGCTGCGGGCGTGCAGGTGATCGCCGGTGAAGTTCTGCATGAACCAGGAGGGCCGCAGGACGGCCCACTCGTCGAAGAGTCCCGGCAGGGCCTGGTGCACCGCGCCCACGGCCGGTCCGCCCTCGGGCACGGCCGAGGAGCTGAGGAGCACCGCGCGGCGCACCCCGGCCGCGCGGGCGCTTCGCAGGAACGGCAGCATGACCGCGGCGGGGTCGGGCTCGCCGACGGGCGGGACGAGGTACACGCGGTCCGCCCCGGACAGGGCGTCGTCGAAGGTGGTGGGGTCGTACCAGTCGAAGCGCACCGGATCCGCACCGGTGGCCGCTGCGGTGGAGCGCCGGCTCGCGGCCCGGACGCGGTGCCCGGCGGCGAGCAGCCGCGCGGCGGTTCGACTGCCGGTCGTTCCGGTGGCGCCGGTGACCAGGATGGTGGCGTCGGTCATCGGACGGCGCTCCCGGCGAAGTCGAGGCCCGGCTGCTGGACGGTGAGGGGGTTCCAGTAGTCGCGGTAGGAGGTGAAACGCCCGTTCCGTACGGTCACGACGGCGATGTAGGTCATGTCGAAGGGGGCTCCGGTCCGGACGAGCCGGCCCACCCCGCGCATCTCCACGACGACGGTTTCGGGGTCGGTGGTCCGGTGGAACCGCAGGTCGGGGAAGTCGTGCAGCTCGATGTGGTCAGGGTAGTCGCGCATGTAGGCGGCGACGGCCTCCCGCCCGTCCAGTCGCCGCGGCCAGCCGGGCGGGGCGAACGGGAACTCCATGACGCCGTCCTCGGCCCACAGGCCGACCCACGCGGATGTGTCCCCGGCCAGCAGCAGCCGGAGACCGTGGCGGAACAACGCCGTGGGTGAAGGGTTTTCGGGCATGGGTGTCTCCGTCCAGTACGATGCGGACCAGCGGTCCGCTTCAATGGAAGATACGGACCGCTGGTCCGTATCGCAACCGGAGGCAATCCCCCATGCCCACACCCGCACTCGAGCCCGAACCCGCCGCATCCGAGCCGGCGGACGTACCCGACGCCCCCGCGGGACGGAAGCCCCGGAAGGACGCGGTCCGCAACCGGGTGGCCGCCCTCGCGGCCGCAGACACGCTCTTCGCCGCCTCCCGTAGTCCCGAGGACGTCACCATGTCCGACATCGCCGCGGCGGCCGGCGTGGGAAAGGGCACGCTCTTCCGTGCCTTCGGTGACCGCACCGGCCTGATCCGCGCGCTCTACGGGACGCGCCTGGCGCCTCTCATGGACGCCGTCGAGCAGGGCCCGCCGCCGCTGGGGCCGGCCACCCCTCCCCTGGAGCGGGTCCCGGCCCTGCTCGACGCCCTGCTGTGCTTCAAGTTCGACAACCGCCACCTCGCGCTGGCGCTGGAGGGGACCGGGGCCGACAGCCCGTACCGGACCGAGTACTACGACCGGTGGCACGCGATGCTCAGGGGCCTGCTGGAGCGGACCCCGGCTGCGGCCGGGAGCGACTTCACCGCCCACGCCCTCCTGGCGGCCACCCGGGCCGACCTGGTTGAGCACCTGGCCGGTGAGAAGCACACCACCCGGGAGGAACTCCGTTCCAGGCTCGCGGACTTCACCGGCCGGGTGCTCGGCATCGGCTGACCGCCCGGCGGCACGCCGGAAGGCTGGCGATGCGCCGCCGGGGCGGCGTCTCCACGCGGACGGGTCGGCGCGCGGGGTCGGCGTTCTGTCTCGCCGTCACCGGGGGCCGAGAGTGGCGGCGATCTGGTACCGGCGGCCGAGGCAGTCAACTGAACCTTGTCGACGGGAGGTTGGCCGGAGTGCGGCCCGGGCGTCGTTCCTCGTGCCGGAACGCACGGACCCGTTTCAGGATGCGCGCCGCACTGAGCACCGCACTGACCCCTGCGACCGCCACACCCGCCGGGGTCGTGCCGGCCGCCGCCCCGGCGCAGGCACGAGGTACCGACCCGTCGATCACCTTCGGCTTCACCGGCGCCACGGTCGGCGCCGGCGGCACCGGCGGCAACAACACCGGTGGCAACTGCGTGGCCGCCGGAGCCGGGGGAGGCGGAGGCGGAGGATACTTCGGGGGCGGCGGGGGCGGGGCTTCCACCCACGGCAGCAGCGGTCTCGGCCGCGCCGGTGGTGGCGGGGGTGGGGGTGGCAGCAGTCTCGCCGTCCCGTCAGGCACCGGGACGACCTACACGGCCTCGACGATCGGGACGGCGAACCACAACGGCCAGGTGACCATCTCCTACACGGTGGTCACACCCACCCAGGCCATCACCCAGACCCACAACGAGAAATTCGTCCAGGGCGGCCAGGGCACCTACACCATCACCGTCGACAACAACGGGCCCGGCGCGACCGACGGCACCACCGTCACCGTCTACGACACCCTTCCCTCAGGGCTGAGGGTGCGTGACATCAGCGGCCCTGGCTGGACCTGCACCCGCGACATCCTCACCTGCACCCGCAACGACGTCCTGCCCGCCGGGAGCAGCTATCCGCCCATCACCCTGCACGTCACGGTCTCCTGCGACTGCGACGAACACCACCGGCTCACCAACCGCGCCACCGTCACGGGAGGCGGCGACCCCACCGCCCACACCGCCACCGACCCCACCAGCATCAAACGCGGCGAGTACTGCCACCACGACGACGACTGATGTCGCCGTCAAGGCGTCGCCTGGCTTCCGCCTGACGGCGTCCGGCTGACGGCGTCCGGCTGACGGGCGCCGAGGGCGGGCAGGCGACTGTCCGCCCGCCGGCAGGGACAAGAACGACGGGCGGGCAGGTCTGGCGGATTGTTCGTCAGTGGCCGGTTACATCCTTCACGGCGTCCTTGGTCTTCTGGCCGGCTTGTGAGGCGGCGCCCCTGACCTGGTCCGCCTTGCCCTTGGCGATGAGCCGTTCGTTGCCGACCGACTTGCCGGTGGCTTCCTCGATCTTGCCCTTGGCCGCGGTTGCGGTGTGCTTGGCCTTCTTGCCGGCGGTCACGGTGCCTCACTCCTTTCACGGAGTCGGTTCTTCACTTCGGCGTGTGCCCTGCATGGCGGTTTTGATGCGTGTGGCCTGCGGGTTCGTGTGGTCCTGGGCCGCGCGCGCCGGCACGGGTCAGTCAGGTGCGAGCAGAGGGCCGAGCGGGCCGAGGTCGAGGTTGAGGTCGTCGGGGGTGAGGCCGAAGTGCTCCCGCAGTTCGTCGATGCGCTGTTCCAGGGCCATCAGGGTGAGGCCGAGCGCTTCGATCCGGTCCTCGTCGAGGTCTCCCTGCTCGATGCGGCGCAGGGCCTGGCGTTCCATGAGCTGGTGGACCAGCTCGACCAGGGCCAGGACCAGGCAGGTGAGATCGCGGGCGACGGTCTCGGGTTCCAGCGGCACACGGCGGTTGGTGGCCGGCCGGCCGTTCGTGTCCGGTTTCCCGGCGGAGTGCTCGGCTGCCGGCGCGGGCGGGTGCGTGGTGGGGGGATCGGCAGGTGTCGCCGCGCGGGGTGGGGGATCGGGCGAGCTCACGTCGGTTCTCCGTGGTCGGGGGGCTCCGGGTCAGCGGGTTCGATGGCGGCGCGCACGGAGGCGATCATGGCGCGCAGGCTGATGCGGACCAGGTCGATGTCGGCGATGGACAGGGTGACCTCGCCGGCGATGACCACGCCGCCGGCCAGCAGGCGGTCGAGCAGGTCGACCAGGGCGACGTGCCGCTCGGGCACGGTGGGCGACAGGTCGGGCAGGACGGAGGCCCGGGGGCTGGTGGTCATGGCGGCTCGTCCTCGTGGTGGGCGGTCGCGGTGAAGGAGTACGGCGGCCAGGGACCGGTGGTCTCCAGGTGCAGGCCGGGGAAGCGGGCGGACAGCGCGCTGACGGCCTCGTGGAAGGCCGCCGTGCGGGTGCGCTCGACGAGGTACGCGCCGTTGAGGACCATCGGCTCGGCGGAGCCGGCTGCCTGGGGCGGCTGGAGCGGATGGCGCACGGCCTCGACGGCCGATTGGGCGAGCGCGGTGTGGACGTCCACGGCGTCGTCCGTGGCCTGTCGGAGGATCTGTTCCTCCAGGCGGCGCCGGTTCTGGCGGCGCAGGAGGTAGGCGGTGCCCGGCCGTTGCGCCGGATCCTGCTGCGGTCCGCCGCCTGCGGGGCCGGCATCGGGCTGCGGAGCGCCGGGCGCCAGGTAGGCCTTGACGCCCCATTCGACGTGGTCGGCGGTGCGCCGGAGCGAGGCGAGCAGCTCGTCGCGGTTTTCCTCGAGCATGGCGGCGGCCCGCTGGTCGTCGCGGTAGAGGGTGGCGAAGCGCAACGGCAGCACCGGGGTGGTACGGGCGAGAGTGTCGACGACGTGGTGGTGCGCGCGGACTGCGTGTTCCAGCCAGGCGGCGTCTTCCAGGCGCGCCCGCAGGGGCTTCTCGTCGAAGTCCGAGCGGGGCACCGCACCCGCCAGTGCGCTCAGGTCCGGTCCGGTGATGACGTGTGGCACTTCGCCGGCCACGCCGGTCAGACCGGGCGGTACGGTGCGGCCGGCTCCGGTGATGGCGTATAGCCAGGTGTTGGTGGGCGGCTGGGTGCTCATGAGGGGTCGCTTCGGGAGGTGCGCCGGGTGCGGGTGGTTCTGCGGGCGGGCGGGGTGTCGGCTTCGCGCTCGTCGGCGGTGCTTCGCGTAGCGGCGGTGCTTCGCGCGTCGGTGGTGCTTCGTTCGTCGGCGGTGCCCGCAGGGGCGATGGCACCGTGGGAGGCTTCGAGCTGGCCCAGGCGCTCGCGCAGGAGCCGGTTCTCGGCGGCGAGGTCCCGCTGGCCGGAGGAGAGACTCGGGTCGTGCTCCCACCAGTCGATGCCCATCTCGCGGGCCCGGTCGACGGAGGCGATGAGCAGGCGGATCTTGATCGTGAGCAACTCGATGTCGAGGAGGTTGATCCGGATGTCCCCGGCGATGACGATGCCCTTGTCCAGTACTCGTTCGAGCAGGTCGGCCAAGTTCGCGGACTGCGGTGCCGCGGACGTCCTCGGCAGGTGCGACAGCGGACCGGCGCCGCCGTAGCCGCTCAACTCGCTCATGACAGCTCCTCGTTCGTCCGTCCGCGGTAGTACCGGCGGTCCCTGCGGTAGGAGACCAGTTCGCCCTCGGGGTCCAGCACGACCTGGTAGACGGCCAGGATGTCGGTGGAATCGGGGATGCGCCGGGCCTCCAGGACCTCCACGCCCACCTCCCAGCCGTCCTCGGTGCGGTCGAGCGAGGTGATGCCCTCCGCGCTGCGCCCGGTGAGGTCCTCGACGCAGGCGGCCGCCCTCACGGCGGCGCTGCGGGCCGGGAGCCGTTCCGGCTGGGACCGGCGACGGGCCGTGGGTGCTTCTCCGGCCCGACGTTCAGGGCCGGTGCTCCGGCGCTCGGGGTTCGTGCTCCGGCGTGGTGACGGAGTCGAAGCGTCCTCGTCCCGGCCGTTGTCGTCCTGGGGTTCGGGCGGGCGGCGGCGTGCGGTGCGCGGCGGTGTCTCGGGTGGGGGGCGGTGCCGTCGGGCCGTAGCCGTGTCCTCCTCGTCGGGGGGCGGCGGGGGACGCCGCCGGGGCCGGCCGGGATCGGTGCGTGCGGCGGCGCGGCGCGGCGCGGGCCCGTCGGGTTCCCCGGGCGCCGCACGGCGGCGGGGCCGCGGCTCGTGTTCGGGCACGGTCTACACCTCCAGGCCCCCGGCGGCGTCCTTTGCCTGCCACAGGCGCCGCACGAGCTCCTCCTCCTGCTCTGCGGCCTCCTCGGCGCTGATGGTGCCGCTCTCCCGGGCGGCTTCCACCTCTGCCAGCTGGGCGCGGATGACGGCCGGGTCGGTCAGCTCCCGGCGGGCCTGCTCGTGGAGCCGTTCCGCCACCCACACGACTCCGCGCACGGGGGCCAGCGGAAGGGTGAGCAGTCCGGTGATCAGTCCCATGACCGCGCTCACCTCTCCGCTGGCCGGGCTTCGGCCACGACGTCGCCGGCGAAGTCGTAGGGTGCGAGCGGACCGAGCAGCCGCACGGTGGCGCGATGCGCCAAGTCACGGGCGAGGTCTTCCGCGGCGGCCTCGAACGCCTCCCAGTCGGCCTTGGCGACGAGGAAGGAGGCGCTGACCGCCTGGTCGCCGACCGCTTCGGAGGCCGGTGCGGCACTGACGGTTACGGCGAGCGGCTCCAGGCGTTCCAGGGCGAGGGCGGTGTCGGCCTCGCGACGGGTGGCGATCTCCCTCGCGATCATCTCGCCGAGGCGGACCCGCTCGTAGTAGGCGGCCTCCTCGGGGAGGGCGGCGACGTCCTCGCGCAGCCGGGCGATGTCCTCGCGGTCGGCGAGCACGTCCCGCAGGATCCGCTCCTGCCGGTAGGCGGCGCGCAGCGTGAACTGGGCGGTGTCGCGCAGCTCCTCCAGCGCGTTCAGGAACTCCTCCTCGTGGGAGGCGAGCAGTTCGTCGGCCACGGCTTCGACGTCGCGGACCACCGCACCGAAGCGCAGCGGCAGCACGGCGCCGCGGGCGGCCAGGGTGTCCAGGACGCGGGCGTGGCCCCGCAGGTCGGCCGCGGTGCCCAGCGGACCGTTGACCACCAGGTCGCTGACGAGTGCCGCGATGCCCCGGTGGCGCACCAGCGTCACGCGGGCTGGTGGTTCGCCGATCCCCTCCAGGGTGGAGGGGTCGGCGTCCGCCGTCACGATCCCGTAGACGTAACAGGCCGGGTTGGTGGGAGTCGGGCTGTTCATCACTCGCGCTCCCTGTGCTGGGTGCGCGAGCGGGACCGGGGCCGCTCCCGGGGCTCGGGCTCCTCCTCGTCACCCTTGACCCGGTCGATGACTTCGCCGACCGTTTCCTTGACCCCCTCGAGCGCGCCTTTCGTCTTGTGTCGGGCCCCGCCCTGGCTCATGTCCTGCATCAGTTCGGGCAGCCCCTCGCTCTTGTCCTCCTTCAGGTCCAGGCGGTTGACCGCCTCGGCGAAGCGCAGGTAGGTGTCGACGCTGGCGACCACGATGCGTGCGTCGATCGTCAGCAGCTCGATGCCGACCAGGGAGACGCGGATGTAGATGTCGATGACCAGGCCCTTGTCGAGGATCAGGTCGATGACGTCGACCAGACCGCTCGACGACGGCCGGTCCAGGTAGTGGCTGGGGCGCGGGGCGACGGTCATGGCCGATCACCGTACCCGTGCCGGAGTGCGTCTGCGGCGTCGTGGGGCGGTCCGCTCGTCGGCGTCCGACGGGCCGGACTCCTCGTCCTCGTCCTCGTCCTCATCCTCGTACTCGTCCTCGGCGTCCTCCTCCTCGTACTCCTCATCGCCGTAGTCGCCCTCGGAGTCCTCCGGTCCCTCTTCCTCGTCTTCCTCGTCGTCCTCCTGCAGCTCGCCCTCGGTCTCCTCCTCGTCCTCGGAGCCGTCCTCCGGTTCCTCCTCGTCCTCGTACTCGTCCTCCGGTTCCTCCTCGTCCTCGTCCTCGTACTCGTCCTCGTCGTACGGTTCGGACTCCTCGTCGTCCCCCTCGCCAGGCTCCTCGTTCTCCTCGTCCTCGGCTCGCGGCTCCTGCTCGTCCTCCTCGTCGTATTCGCCCTCGTCGCCCTCGTCGCGCTCGTCCTCGAGGGCGTCCTCATGGGACTTCACGACGTCACCGTCGCGGATCTCCCCGCGCCAGCCCTCCACCGCGTCCGGATCGAGGATGGTCTGGGTCATCACGTGCCGGCGGAAGTGCTTGAGCTCCAGACGGGTCCGCCGACCCTGGGCCCGCCACAGATTGCCCGTGCGCTCGAACAGGCCCTGCGGGTGGTACTCGAGCACCACGAGGATCTTGGTGAGGTTAGGGGTCAGCTCGTGGAAGGTGACCGCGCCGTCGACGTGCCCCTTCTGCCCCTTGGAGCGCCAGACGATCAACTCGTCCGGCACCTGCTTGATGATCGTCGACTCCCAGGTGCGGTGGGAGAGGAAGATCCCGGCTTTCCAGGAGATCTTCTCGTCCGACTCCTGCTCCACCTTCTCCAGCCTTTTGGTGAAACGGGGGAAGTCCTGGAACTGCGTCCACTGGTTGTAGGCCACCTGTACGGGGACCCCGACCTCGATCTCCTCGACGATGTTGGTCACCTTGAGCTTGCCGCCCTTGCCTCCACCACCGCCTCCGCCACCGGTGAGTTTGTTGCTGACCATCTGCTTCACCCCTGCGGCGCCCGCCCCCAGCAGCATCCGCATCGGAGACTTCCCGCCGCCCCCGCCCCCGCCGTCACTGCTGCCTCCCGACGAGCCGGCGCCGTTCTCGGCATAGTCGATGAGCCGATCGGTGGTCTCGGCGACCTTGTCACTCGCCGCCGACACTGCCCGTTCCCCCGCAGCGGTCATCAAGTCACGCGCCTGCTGCATCAACCGGTCGGTGGGTAGGGCCTCAAGGAGTTCGCCCAGCCCCAGCGAGCCCTGGTTCTTGGTCTGCTCGGCCATCGTCTTCACCCCCGCTTCCGCGCCGACGAGGCACGCGTGCTCGTGGTCTTGCGCGCCGCGGAGGTCTTCTTGGCCGCCGACGCCGCCGTGCCCTTGCGAGCGGAGGTCGAGGAGGCCGCGGCCTTACGGGGTGTGGCAGAAGCCGTCTTCTTCGCAGCCGTCGTCTTGCGCGCGGGGGCGGCCTTCTTCGCCGGGGCCTTCTGCGCAGCGGACTTGCCCGCCGGCCGTCCCGAGGACGCGGCGCTCTTGCGCGTCGTGCCGCTGCCGACCGTACGGGAGCGTGAGGGGGCGGCTTCCTTCGTCGACGAGGCGGACGCTCGCTGCTTGGGGGCTGCCCTGGAGGCTGCTTCCCCGCCCGAGCGGCGCGTGGACGGTGATGCCGTCGAACGGGACGCGCTGGGCCGGGAGCGTGCCGGGCGCCGTTTCTCCTCGCCGTCGTCCTCCTGCTCCTGCTCCGGTTCCTGCTCCGGTTCCTGCTCCTGCTCGTCTTCGGGCTCTTCGTCGAGCGGCTCCTCATCCGAAGACTCCGGTTCCTCCGCTTCCTCCGTTTCGTCGCCGCGAGCAGCTCCCGCCCGCAGGTCCTCGGTCCTCCGCTGCAACTGGTCGGTCAGCGCGCTGACCCGACTGCTCGCTGCCGCGATGGCCGCCTTCTTCCCGGCCTTGGTCAGTTCCCCGCGCACGTCGCCGGCCAGCTGGCGAAGCTGCGGCGACGACTCCAGCACCTCACCGAGGAGAACCCCGGGATTGGCACTCAGACGTTTGCCCGCCGCCATGCCCGCGAGAGCCAGCGCCCACCGGGCCTTGTGCATGCGCCCGAGGAGGTAGCCCGCGCCCACAGCGGCGGCAAGCTTGGCGTTGTTCATGGTCGATATCCCTGGAAGAGTCCCTGAACGGCCCCGGCCCTCTCCAGTAGGAGAGCCGCTCCTCGGCCCGGCTGCCTACCCCTGCGCCCGTCCGGTAAACAACGGGGCGTCATAGGTTTCAGCCCACTCCGAGGATCCGCCGTCGAATTCCCTGAGGGCATGTCTCGCGGGAAGTCTCCCGCGGTCTGCCCAGCCACAGAGGGTCATGCTCCGTCGCTCCGGGCACCTCGGTCGCCCAGTCGGTCACGGTGTCGACCTGCCCGGGGGACCGGCGGTGCCGCGCCGGTACGCGGTCCGTCCCGGCGGGGACGGTTGCGGTGGTTCGACGGCGGCGGTCCGGTCGTCGTCACGGAGGTTTCCGACGCCGCGCGCCGGTGACACGTAGGGCATGGGCAGCTACGTGATCACGGTTCCAGGGACAGTCCAGCGACCGGTGGAGGAGGCGGCGCGCCGCACCCTGCTGGCCGTCGTGCACGGTGCGGATCCGGAGGAGGCCGGCGCACAGGTACCCGATCTCGACGTCCTGACCCTGGACGAGCCGGAAGGGACTTTCGTGCTGCGTCTGGAGGTCGACGCCCCCGACCACTCCGCTGCCGGTGAGGCGGCGCTGGTCCTGGCCCGGCGGGCTTTCGCCGCCGCCGGATACGAGGAGGGGGCGGTGAGCATCGGCACTCCGGCGGTGACCGGCATCGACGTCGGCTGATCGTCCGCGGGCCGGGCCCTGGCCGGACCGGTGGCCGGTGAGCTCGAACGGGTCGCCGCGGCCACCGCCCCCGGCCACGCCCCGGCCCGGTCGGTCACGTCCTCAGACGGTCAGGTCCACGGCCAGGTGGCCGGAGAGCGCCCGCAGGAAGTCGATCGCGTCGAATGCCTCGCCCGCGGCGACGACCCCGACCGCCCGGCTCTGCCCGGCGAGGACGCGGCGCACCGCCTCCACCGCCAGGGGCGCCGAGACGGCGTAGATGTCCCGGCGCCCGGCCACCGCCCGGCGCTGCTCGCCGCCGGAGCGCACCACCACGTCGACCCAGGAAGGTCTGATCGGAACGGCCCGATCCCGGCGCGCAGCGCCGCCTCGATCACCGGGGCGACGGTACCGGCGAACGGCCCCGCGCAGTTGATCACCGCGTCGGTGCCGGCCAGCGCGCGGTCCAGCGAGTCCGCGTCCTCGACCGAGGCCGGCCGCGCCTCGCTCCCGTGGTGCTCGGCCGCCAGTGCCGCCCGCTTGTCGGCGTCCCGGCCGACCAGCACCGGGCGGAAGCCCCGCTCCCGCAGCTGCGCCACCACGAACCGCCCGGTGTGCCCGTACGCCCCGACCACCGCGACCGTCTGACCCATGGTGCGCGGAGCCCGCCGGTGGCGGTGCGCCCCGGTCAGGGCGCCGCTCCGAGCACCGGTGGCCGCTAGCGGTTCACCGCCCGCATCCCGTCCTCGTCGTAGCGCTCGCCCGCCGCCTCGGGCAACTCGGCCTCGATGCGCGCCAGGTCCTGGTCGGTCAGCTCGACGTCGACCGCGCCCGCGTTCTGCTCCAGGTAGGTGCGGCGCTTGGTGCCCGGGATCGGCACGAGGTCCTCGCCGCGGGCCAGGACCCAGGCGATCGCCAGCTGGGCCGGGGTGACGTCCTTCTCCGCGGCGATCTCCTTCACCTTGTCCGCGAGCCGGAGGTTGGCGGCCAGGTTGGCCTCGGTGAAGCGCGGGTTGCCGCGGCGGAAGTCGTCCTGGTCGAGCTCGTCCGGGGAGCTGAAGCGGCCCGCGAGGAAGCCGCGGCCGAGGGGGGAGTACGGCACGAAGCCGATTCCGAGCTCCCGGCAGGTGGGGAGCACCTCGGCCTCCACGTCCCGTGTCCAGAGCGAGTACTCGCTCTGGACGGCGGTGAGCGGGTGGACGGCGTGGGCGCGGCGGATGGTCTCCGCGCTCGCCTCGCTCAGCCCGATACAGCGCACCTTGCCCTCGGCGACCAGTTCGCCGAGCGCGCCGACGGTCTCCTCGATGGGCACGGTCGGGTCGACCCGGTGCTGGTAGTACAGGTCGATGCGGTCGGTGCCGAGCCGGGCGAGCGAACCGTGGACGGAACTGCGGACGTGCTCGGCGGAACCGTCCTGGCGGCCCACCGTCGACATGTCACCCGGCACCGCGCCGTCCATCCGGTAGTTGAACTTCGTGGCGATCACGTACTCGTCACGGTGTCCCCGGACGGCCTCGCCGACCAGGGACTCGTTGGTGAGCGGTCCGTAGACCTGCGCCGTGTCGAGGAAGGTGATGCCCAGCTCCAGGGCGCGTCGGATGGTCGCGACGCCCTCGTCCTGGTCGGCCGTGCCGTAGAAGGCGGACATCCCCATGCAGCCGAGGCCGATGGCCGACACCTGGAGGTCCCGCAGACTGCGCTGTTGCATGTGACGTGCCAGCCCTTCCCGTTCGTGCTTCCCGCGGCCCGACGCTCCTCCGGCGCCCCGCTCCGGGCGCACCGGCCGGGCCGCGTGTCCTGGGAGAGGACCCTACGGGGCCCGCGCCGTCCGGCGGTGGACCGGCACGGCCGGGGGCGTTCGCCGCGCGGGTGGGCCGGCGTGCCCCGTTGGGCGCTGCCGGCGCCGAAGCGCACGCCGTTCTGCTGGGCGGACAAGTCGGCGATGGGGACGACCTGGCCCGGGTCACCGGTCAGGGCGACGGAGTCGGGGAGCACGCCCGGCGGCGCGGTCGTCGTCCTCACGGCGGTGACCACCGGATCCGGCGGCCGTCGACGACCGTCGGCGGCTGGCCCCGCGAGGTCCCGGACCGGGGTCTCAGGAGGTCGGCCCCGGCGGGGGTGCGCCGGTGGTCGCGGCTTCGTACAGGGCCCGGGTGGCGGAGCCGAAGTAGGCGCTGTAGGAGACCTGGGGGGTGTTGCCGCCGGTGTGGTAGCCGCCGATGACCCCGATCACCGCCCAGCCGCCCGGAAACGGCACCAGCATGGGCCCGCCCGACGTCCCGCCCACGAAGGCGTCGCACGCGATGCGTTCGAAGGTGCCCGGATCCGCGGGGTCGTCGCTGGCCCACCGGGTGGTCCAGCTCAGGCACTCCAGTGGCTTCTGCGCGCCGGCCGGGTACCCGATCATCCGCACCGGAGCGTGGGCGTAGCCGGAGCCGGTGAGCAACTCGACGGCGCCGACCGCGTCCTGGAGCCGCTGTCCGTGCCGGTTGGGCTCGGTCACCGCGAACCCGAAATCGTACGCGGCCCCCGCGTGTTCACCCCGGTCGTAGTACTCCTGCGAGACGTAGACGCCGTCGTCCTTGACCGGGAAGATGCCGAACGGCGTGAGCCCGTCGTGGTACTGCGGGACGAACCCCAGGTGTCGCCGGACGGAGGCCCCGGCGGATCCCGCCAGGCAGTGCCCCGCACTCAGCACCAGGTCGTGGCCGCGGCTGCGCACCACGGATCCGCTGCAGGTGCGGCCCGCCCCGTCGGCGTCCGTCCAGAAGAACGTGCCGGCCTGCGGCATGCCGTCGAAGCTCCTGCTCGCAGGGACGAACTCACCGGGCCGCGGCCCGTCCGCCGCGGCCGACGCGGGGGATCCGGTGTCGCCGGGCAGCGCGGCCGCCATCGGGGCCGCGGTCCAGTACCCGCTGAGCTGCTCCGCGTACGGGGTGCCCGGACCGGGCGTTGCGGCGGAGGCGGCCGGGGCAGGCCCGGCACCGAGCAGCAGGGCGGACGCGACGGCCGCGGCACGCCTGATGACGCGTGGCTTCTTCGGCGACGAGGTGACATGACTGGCGTGGAACGTTGGCATGCTCGCAGTATCGGGTCCGGGCGTGGCCCGACGGGCCCCCATCGTGCCCTTCTCCCGAAAGGATGAACGCAGCCGGCCTCCCGGTCGCGCGCTCGACCGGATCGAGTACGGCCTGGACCACGCGTTCCCGCGCCCCGGGGCCGTGAGCCGCGCCGCCGGGGGGCGCGAAGGGGCGCGGCTGACATGGCGACCGCGATGCGGGGCAGGACGGGGGGAAGAACGGAGCGTGCCCGACGATCCCTGGGAGGCGTGATGGTCGTGTCCATGATGCTGATGCTGGTTCCCCTCGCCCTGGCGATGGTCCTGGCGGCGACCGCTCCCTCGTCCGTCCACCGCGGCAGACCCCGACGGAGCGTCATGCGAGGGACCGGGAAGGCCGGTCAGCGACCGCGCCACGCCCGGGCCCGCTGCTGACGCGCGCGGACGGGGGCGGCGGGGAAGCGCCGGGTCTGCCGGCAGTTGTCCGCATCCACGGGCCGATTCGCAGGCATGTTTCCCGCCGATCGGGTCACCAGCATGAACGTCCCCAGTAGACAGACGAAGGAGATGTCAGACCCATGGGTGCCCTTCTGCTCGTACTGCTGCTCGCCGTCGTGCTCTTCGGTCTCGGATTCGCGGTGAAGGTGCTGTGGTGGGTGGCGCTGTTCGTCCTGGCGGTGTGGCTGCTGGGCTTCGTGGTCCGCACCGTTGACGACGCCGGCGGCCGACGCCGCTGGTACCGGTGGTGACGTCGACACCGCCTCCAGGAGGCACTCCCGGTGCCGTGCCGGCCGACCGGCCGGAAGTGCGTGCTCCGCGAAGCCTCCTGCGATCGCCGACGCCCCCGCCCGTCGGCGCAACGCCGTCGCCACCGAGAAGACGCCGTGCCAGGAGTACCCGTCGAAGAACAGGAGGATGGTCGCCATGAACCCTCACGGGGGAGCAACCACCGGAGTCGGCGCAGTGGACGGATCCGCTCGCGCCGATGCCCACGAGGCAGTGGGAATTCCCGCCCTCGCCACCACGGCCGGACTGCACCGGACCGCACGGACCATCGCGGCACGACTGGGCCGGGTCCATGAGAGCGATGCGGTGGAGCGGGCGCGCGGCTGGGCGAGGACAGCCGCGGACCGTTCCCGGCGGGCGGCCGCACGGACGGTGAGCGTCGCCCGGACAGTGCCGGCGGAAGCGGTGGGCAGCACCGATCCGGTTCTGAGCCGAGCACGGCGCCTGGCGGGAGCGAGCCGGGGCGGGACCGGGAACGGAAGCGCGCACCCGGCGTCAGGCCCCCGGACGCTCACCCGCATCGCGGCGGCGGCAGCGGCGGCCTGCGTCCTCGGGGCGTTCCTGGCCCGTCGGCGCCGCAGCTGAACTCCCGGTCCCCGGCCCCGGGTGCGGCGACACCCGGGGCCCGCGGCCCGACGCGTTCGCCCGGGCACACGTTCCCGTGCAGCCGCACTCCGTCCGAAACAGGTGGTCCATGAGCGTGCTCGACGGACTCGACGACTACCAGCGGCGGCACCGCTGGGCGGGTCTCACGATCGCGGTGGTGTACAAGTTCATCGACGATCAGGGCACCTACATGGCCGCCCTGATCACCTACTACGGTTTCCTGTCCCTGTTCCCCATGCTGCTGCTCCTCGTCGCCGTGCTGGGATTCGCGCTGCACGGCGATGCCCAGTTGCAGCAGCAGGTGCTGCATTCCGCCCTCAGCCAGTTCCCGGTGATCGGCGACCAGATCGAGCACAACATCCGTTCGTTCCAGGGCAGCGGCTTCGCGCTCGCCGTCGGCATCGCCGGCAGCCTCTACGGCGCGCTGGGAGTGGCGCAGGCGCTCCAGAACGCCTTCAACACGGTGTGGGCCGTTCCTCAGCACAGCCGCCCGAACGCGCTGACCGCCCGCCTGCGCGGACTCGCCCTGCTGGGCGTCCTCGCCGCGGCGGTCATGGCTTCCACGGGCCTGGCCGCCCTCACCGCCACCGCACACGGCTGGCCCGCCTGGATCGACCGGTGCGTACGGATCGCCGCCGTCCCGCTGTCGGTCGCGATCGGCACCGCCCTGCTGCTGGCCGGTTTCAAGCTCCTGACCAACAGTCGGCTCCGGGCGCGCCTGCTGTGGCCCGAAGCGCTGGCGGCTTCGCTGACCTGGCAGGCGCTGCTGCTGGTCGGTACCTACTACGTGGGGCACGAACTGCGCGGGGCGACGGCCACGTACGGGCTGTTCGGCATGGTTCTCGGCCTGATGGCCTGGATCTACCTCGGCGCGCTCACCCTCGTCGTCTGCGCGGAGAGCGCGGCGGTGCGAACCCGTCGGCTGTGGCCCCGCGGCATCGCGGCGCCCTTCGCCGACCACGCCCCGCTGACCCGCGCGGACCGGCGGGCCTACACCTCCTACGCCACCGCCGCCGCCTACAAGCCCGACGAGGAGATCCGCGTGGACTTCCCCCCGCCCGGAGCGCGGCGAGGCGACGGCGGCCCTTCCCCGTCGCCGGCGGACAGCTGAGCCACCGTGTCGCCCCTCATGACGCGAGGGGCCCCGCCGCCGACGCCCGTTCCCGACGTGCCGCCGGGCAAGCCCAGCGATCCCCACCCGCCACCCGCACGACCAGAAGGACCGCTTCGCATGAGGAAAGCCCTGAACGATCTCGACGCCCGGCTGTTCGTCAGGGTGGCCTCCCGCCGCTTGCGCGGCGCCGACCCGTGGCTTTCCCGCCTGACCCGCGCCGCCGACCACGGCAAGCTGTGGATGACCGGCGCGGCGCTGCTGGGCGCCACCGGCAACCGGACCGCCCGGCGGGCCGCCCTGCGCGGAGCCGGGTCCCTCCTGCTCGCCTCCGCTCTCGCCAACGTCGCCGCCAAGGGTCTCACCCGTCGGCCCCGCCCCGCCCTCGACCCCGTGCCCGTCGTACGGCGGCTGCTCAAGCACCCCGTCACCAGTTCCTTCCCCTCCGGGCACTCCGCCTCGGCCGCGGCCTTCGCCACCGCCCTCGCCATCGAATCGCCGCTGCTGGGCGCCATCGCCGCTCCCGTGGCCGCCGCGGTGATGGCCTCGCGCGTCTACGTCGGTGTCCACTACCCCGGCGACGTCCTGGCCGGGGCCGCTCTGGGAGCGGCGACGGCCGCGCTCACCCTGCGCTGGTGGCCCCGTCGCAGCGACCACCCGGCCAGCACAGCCGCCCCCGTGGTCGAGGCGCCCGCCCTGCCCACCGGCGCGGGCCTGTACCTCGTCGTCAACGGCGCTTCGGGCTCCGGAGCCCTCATGGGGGCCGACAGCCCCGAGCGGTCCGTCGAGGAACTGCGCCGGGAACTCCCCGACGCCCACATCCGGTTGTGCGTGGACAGTGACGACCTGGCCGCGCTGCTGGACCAGGCGGCGGCACTCGCCGTCAAGGCGGACGGGGCGCTGGGCATCTGCGGCGGCGACGGCAGCGTCAACCTGGCCGCGGCCGTCGCCGCCCGGGAAGGCCTGCCGCTGGCGGTGTTCCCGGGCGGCACACTGAACCACTTCGCCGTCGACCTGGGAACTCACAGCCTGCGCACCACCGCCGACGCCGTCAGGGCCGGCAGCGCCTGCGCCGTCGACGTCGCTCTGGCCACCGGCGACCACGGCGACCGGCAGCTGTTCCTCAACACCTTCAGCATCGGGATCTACCCCGAACTCGTCCGGGCCCGCGAACAGCTGGAGAAGCGCCTGGGCAAGTGGCCCGCCCTCGCCGTCGCCCTCGTCCGCGTCCTGTCCGGCGCCGAACCCGTACGACTGACCGTCTCCGGCGTCCCCCGGACGCTCTGGATGCTCTTCGCCGGCAACGGCACGTACGACCCACCCGGCTTCGCCCCCACCCACCGCACCTCACTGGACGGCGGCCGGCTCGACATCCGCGCCGTCGACGGCAGCCACCCCTTCGCCCGCACCCGCCTCCTGCTCGCCTTCCTCACCGGCACCCTCGGCAGCTCTCGCGTCTACCGCGAGGCACGCCTGGCCGCCCTCGACCTCACCGATCTCCACGAGGTCCGGAATCTCGCCGTCGACGGCGAGGCCTTCCCCGCCCCCGACCGGCTGCGCCTGTCCAAGGTCACCGCCGCTCTGACCGTCTACCGGCCCGAACGCCCCGCCATCCCCTGAGTACCCCTCTCCGGTGGCACCGCCCGGAGCAGCCTCCCGTTCGGATCCTCGCAGGGGCGGCGGACGCGGTTCCGGGCCGGCGGGGCCGGCGCCACAACTCCTCGGCGGGAAAGCCGAGTTGGAGCTGATGCGGACGTGCTCGGGCCGTACGGCCCTTGGCCGGGTCCGGCGGCCGTGCCCGTTCGTCACAGGTTCAGGTCGGGGTGGAGGCGGGCGACCGTCCACACGCGCCGACGGCGCAGGGCCAGTGAGGTGAGGGCCAGGAACAGGACACCGAAGCCCGCGAGGACGGCGACGTCCCGGGTGAGGTGGGAGGCGGAGCCACCGCTGATCGTCACGCGGAGCCCGTCGACCAGGTAGGTCATCGGCAGCAAGGGGTGGACCGCCTGGAACGGCGCCGGGGTGGTCTGCATCGGGTACAGGCCGCCGGAGGCGGTGAGTTGCAGGATGAGCAGGATCAGGGACAGGACGTCGCCCACCGTGCCGAACGTGGTGCGCAGGCAGTGGTCGATGGCGACGAAGGCGGCGGCGCCGACCGCGAGGAGCAGGACGGTCTTCCAAGGGGCCGCTGCGTGCAGTCCGAGACCCGTGCTGACCACGCAGTAGAGGATCAGGGCCCCGAGTACGCCCAGGGCCGCGGCCGGCAGCCAGCCCGCCACGGCAAGGGTGGAGGCGCGGGTGCGGGCGGCCAGCGCCCTGGTGTTGACCGGTCGCAGGAAGAGGTAGGCGAAGAGGCCGAACACCCACAGGGCGATGCCGAAGAAGAACGGGGCCAGCCCGCGACCGTAGACGCCGGCGGGATGAAGGTTCGACCGGTCGATGTCGACGGGTGTCCCCAACACCTGTGAGGCGTGATCCAGCTGGTCGGCGTCCAGGACGGGGACCTGCTTCCTGCCGTCGTCGATCAGGGTCGCCAGCGTCGTGGCACCGGTGTGGGCTTGATCGGCGGCGGTCTTCAGCGCTCCGGATCCCTGCTGGAGCGCGGACAGGCCCGTGGACACGGTGGCGGTTCCGGCGGCAACGCTCTGGGCGCCGGAGTCGACCAGGGCGAGGGGGGTCTGCGCGTTCTGGGCTGACTGCTGAACGGCTGCGGCTGCCTTCTGGAGGTTGACGGCCTGCTGGAGCGCGGTGTGGGCGTTGCCGCTGGCGGTCGCGGCGTGGCCGTCGATCTGGCCGGCGGCGCTGTCTGCTGCCGTCATGTCCTGCTTGACGCGCTGGAACAAGGGGTCATCGCCCAGTCCCGGGTGTGCCTCGGACAGGTGGTCAAGATCGGCCACCGCCTTGGCCGTTCCCTGCTTCACCGTCGACGTCGCGGTGTGGACGGCGTCCACGCCCTGGGAGACGAGGGTGGCCGCGTTGACCACGGCGCCGGTGGCCGTGCTCAGCTGCGGCGCGGCCTCAGTGAGGGCGGCGGTCGCCGCGTGCACCTGGGTCGTGGCCTGGCTGAGCTTCTGGGCGCCGTCGGCGAGCTGGGCGGACCCGGCCTGCAGCGTGGCGCTCGCGCCCGCGGCGGCGGAACTCCCCTGTTGGGCGACGGTGGTGGCGTTCACGAGTCCCTGCGCCGCCTGCGCCGCCGTGTTCAGCTTTCCGCCGATGTCCGCGAGCCGCCCGTAGACGCCGCGGACATAGGCCTCGTGCGCGGCGGAATTGACCTGTTCCTGCAGCTTCGCCTGGACGACCTCGGTCATGACGCCCGCGATGTAGTTGTTCGCGTCGTTGAGCTGGATGTGGATCCGGGCCTGTTCCGGTTGGGTGTCGGGGCCGGTGGCGAGGAGGGCGCTGAAATCGGAGGGGATCCGGATCGTGAACGAGTAGCGCCCGTGCTCCAGGCCGGTGCGGGCCGCGGCCTCGTCGACGAACGCCCAGTCGAACTCCCGTGAGGCCTTGAGCTCCGTCACGACCTGGGCGCCCGCGTCCACCCGCTGCCCCTGCCGGGTCTCGGCCGGCTGGTCCTCGTTGACCACCGCCACGGGGACGTGCCCCGTCTTCCCGTAGGGATCCCAGTTCGCCCACAGGTACATGGCGCCGTACAGCAGGGGAACCAGACACAGCACGAGGGGGACGAACCGCCTCAGCGGGCCCCGGAAGCTGCACAGCTCCAACACCGCGAGCCTGATCGCAGTCATGCGCGCCCCTCCTTCCCGTGGGACGTGCCGTCCGGCCCGTCGCCCGGTCCCGGCCGTTCGCGCACCTGTCGCGCGCGTTCCGTCGAGGCGTCCTGCTCCTCCGGGACCCGTCCCTCGGGCAGGCTGCTCCGTCGGGGCAGGGCCACCAGCACGGGCGCCGGGTCGAGGCCTGCACCTGTGGGAGGGTCGAGGGCGCCCGCCAGGACGGTGCAGCCCACCCGGCAAGCCCGGCCCAGGAGCTGCCAGACCCGCGTGCGGTCCTCCGCCGGGCACCCGCGGTCCACGTCGTCCGCGACGATCACGGCGGGACGCGTGGCCAGGGCGAGCGCGACGGCCACGCCCAACGCCTCCACCGGGGGCAGGTCGCGCACCAGCGTCCGGTGGTCCACGTCGATGGCCAGGACCGAGAACGCCTCGGCGACCTGCGCCGTGCTCAGCCGGCGGCTCAACCAGCGGCGCTCGGCCACCAGCTCTCGCACCCGCAGGTCCGGGTCCAGCCCGAGGGCGGGCTCCGCACGAGCCACGGCCACCTGCTCTCTCACGCGACGGCCGTTGCGGGGCAGGGCGTCACCGCCCACCTGAACCGCTCCGCCGTCCAGCCGCATCCGCCCCGCGAGCGCGAGCAGCACCGTCGTCCGGCCCGAGCCGCCCGGCCCGTGGACCACCAGCAGTCCGCCAGGACCCACGCGCAGGTCAAGGTTCTCGAACACCGCTCCCCGGGGCCCGCGCACACTCGCTCCGCGCGCGACCACGTCCACGCCAGCAATCTCCACCCCCAGCCGGTAACCCGTCCGTGCCGCGACATGTCTGTCAGACCGGTCACATTCCCCGGACGCGACTGCCTCCGGCGTTCCGGTCCTGAGCCACCGACCTGACCGGCCCTCAAATGCCGAAGAGGTCCGCGGCGGCGAACGCCCACCCAGGCCACGGGCGTTGGCCCCGCGGTGGGTCCGGAGGCCGGGCGCCGGTGCTCAACCCGCGGCCAGACGCGGGGCGAAGGCCGAAAACCACAGCGCCGCGAACGTGGCGACGGTCATCACGGGCACGAGGAACCGGGTCTCCAGCTTCCCTCCGGTCCGCCGGATGAGCACGAGTTCGAAGCGCCTGCGGTAGGGCCAGAGCAGGGGCGCGCCCCGGCGGGTCAGGCAGTCGCCGAGCAGATGGCTCAGCGTCCCCAGGCAGACGGTGTAGGGCAGCCAGTAGGCGATGCCGGTGAACCAGGCGGCCACGGTCGCCGTCCCGACGCCGGCCAGACCGACGGCAGTCACCCAGGCCGTCAGCCCGTGTCCCGGCGGGTGCAGGTGCAGGGCCCGCGCCGCGAGGGCGAAGAGGACGAAGGCGAGACCGAGGGTGAAGCCGGCGCCGAGGCGGGTGACGCCCAACCAGGTGCCCCAGCCGGTGAGCGCCACGAACAGCAGCGAGTGCGTCGCGTGCCGGTGGCCCCCGCACAGCCGACCCACCAGACGGCACAACCCCCTCGACAGCGGGCCCAGCAGGTGGGCGGGCGTCGCGTCGTGGTGGTCGAGGTCCGGCAGCAGTGCGGCCCCGGCGCAGAGCAGCGTGCCGACCAGAACCTCGCTCGGCCGCGGCTGCGTGCCGAACAGCGCCTCCGGCAGGAACGGCGCGGTCGCCGCGTAGAGCAGTGCCCCGCCGATCGCATGGGACTGACCCAGCATGTCGCCCCCCTCTCCGTTCCGCCGCCTCCCGCACCGCCCGCTCCGGCCGGACCTTCCGCACCGGCCGCAGCACGGGGTCGACGGGGATCCGACTGCTACCCGCCCAGCCCCCTCCCACTCCCGTGCGATCACGCACCCCGGGCCACAGGGTGCTGCTGGTCGCGTGGCGGGGCTCCGCCGGGCGAAGCCGCGGTTCGGCACGCCCGCAGGCGCTCGGCCCCGGACACCCGCTGGGCGCCGTCGCCTCCGGGCGGGCCCGGCAGGACGCGACGACGCCCGTCCACCGGTTGTTCCCCGGATTCCCGGAACGGAGCCGACAGCCCGTCATGGGCCCCGGCCCGACTGCCGCCGAGGCCCGGTGCACCGCGGCCGGCAGGCGTGGCCGGCGTCAGGACGTGGTGTCGTTCGCGGTCCTGGTCCTCACCTCGGTGCGGAGCCGCCGGTGCCCGCCCCGACGTCCAGGAGGCAGATGCTCCTCGCGGTCGGCGCCGCCCTGCCCCGCACTCACTGCGGCGGCGGGCAGGGCTTCGCGCCCGGCGGATGGAAGTGCGCGGTGACGGTCTTGCCGTCCTTCTGCAGACGCGTGTGCCAGTGGTCGGCGAGCGCGTCGACCAGCGCCAGGCCGCGCCCTCCGGTGGCTTCCGGCGTCGCTGCCCGGGGGCGGGGGAGCCGGCTGCTGTGGTCGTGGACGCTCAGGTGCAGGCAGCGTCCGTCCCAGGTCAGCACCAGCTCCGCGTCACTGCCGGCGTGGACGTGGGCGTTGGTGGTCAGTTCGGACACGGCCAGCACGACCGCGTCCGCGACGGCCGGCGCGTCCTGGTTCCAGCCGAGGGTCTCCAGGTGCCTCCGCGCCCACGCCCGGCCGGCCCGTACTCCGGCGCCGAGCGGAAGCCTTCGGGCCCACCCCACTCCGCCGATCCTGGACATGAGGGCCTCCTTTCAGGGGGAGTGCAACCTTCGTGTGCCCGGATCCGGCGACCCCATGCGACCACCGGCCACGACCTTCCGCCCCCGCCCCCTGCCGTCCGCTCAGGACCGCCGTCGCGTCCGCTCGCCGACTCGGCCGGCCTGACCGCGCGTTCGTTCCGGCCGCCCTCGGGCCGCCGCCGGGCCGCCGGCTGCCACCGGCATGGAACCGGAGAGTGCGGGAAGGCGGTCGCCACGGAGCGCCGCACGGGCGGCGCCGTGACGCGAGGAGAGACATGAGCGCCAGCGGGATCTGGGAGTTCCGTTCCGAATCCGGCCACGTCTCGGGCACCGACCTGGTCGGCTTCCACGTCGAAGCCACCGACGGCCCCATCGGCAAGGTCGACAAGCACTCCGAGGAGGTCGGTGCCTCCCACCTCGTGGTCGACACCGGCCCGTGGATCTTCGGCACCCGGGTCCTGCTGCCGGCGGGCACCGTCGCCAGGGTCGACCAGCACGAGAGGAAGGTGTACGTCGACCGCACGAAGGACGAGATCAAGAACGGCCCCGCGTTCGACCCCACCCACGGCACCGCCGCCGCCACCGACTACCAGGCGGGCTACAACGCCTACTACGGTCCCTTCTACGTCGGTCCCTTCCTCTGACCTGCCCGCCCGTGGGCCGTGCGCGGACCGCACGGATCGACGGCACGCGCCGGGCAGTGTCACCCGTCGCCGGGCGGTTCCCCCGCGGGCCGTCCGGCGCCGGCGCTGCCGGAGCGGATGGTGAAGACCTGGTCGAGGCCGACGACGGCGAGCACGCGCAAGGTGTTGGCCGGGACGGCGGCCAGCACGATGTCCGCGCCCGCGGCCTGGGCGTGCCGCCGGGCCGCGAGCAGGGCCGTGATGCCACTGGAGTCGCAGAACCGCAGGTCGGACAGGTCGATGACGAGGCACTGGTGCTCGCGCAGGCTGAGTCGGTCCAGGTGGCGCCGCAGGTCTGGCGCGTGCTCGAAGTCGAGGTCGCCGGCCACGTGCAGGACCGGGCCGGTGGTGGTGTCGCGCTGGCTGATGGTCAGGCTCATCGTGGTGTGTTCGTCGACGGGTCGGTGGTCGGTCGGGCGGCCGGGACGCCGAGTGCCAGGATGGCGGTGTCGTCGTCCAGGCCGTCACCGAAGCCTTTCAGCAGGACGGTCAGGGCGTCGATCACCTCGCGGGCCGTGGCGGGCGCGTGGTCGGCGGCGAAGGCGAGAAGCGCGTCGTCACCGAAGAGGCTCTCCCGGGTGGGGCCGGTCCGGGCCATCACCGCAGGTTCTCGAGGAACGCGAGGACGGCTCCTGCGGTGGCCTCGGGGGCGCTCAGCTGGGGGCAGTGTCCGGTGGTGTCGAGGGTGACCAGGCGGAAGGAGGGGATCGAGGCGTGCACGTGGGCGCCGACCCCGCGGGGCGCGATCACGTCCTCGGCGCAGTCCAGCACCAGCGTCGGAACCGTCACCCGCCTCAGGGGTGCCGCCGCTGGTCGCCGCCGGCCTCCCGTGGGGGGGCGGCGACCCGCGACGACGACGCCACACGGCCCTCCCCTTCACGGAACTCCAGTCAGTGCCGGGATGTCCTACGACGATGACAAGTTCGAGTACGAGTTCATGCCCCCGCCGAACACGGCCCTCGCGGATCCGTGCCCCCCTTTGATGCGGCTCGCGTCGCGGATGAAATGCGCCGCGATCGGGCCTGAAACCGCGAGGATGGTACAGCGAACGAAATTCACCGATCCGCCCACTGAGCAGGTAAGAGGAAATGAACAAGAGCGATCTGATCGATGCGGTGTCCGCGCGGGCCGATGTCTCGAAGGAAGTGGCCGGCACAGCACTGGACTCGTGGGTCGAGTCGATCACCGGCGCCTTGAAGCAGGGCGACGACGTGGTCCTGGTCGGCTTCGGCACGTTCAGCGTCAAGGAGCGCGCGGAGCGGACGGGCAGGAACCCCCAGACCGGCGAAGCCATCAAGATTGCCGCAGCCAAGGTCCCCGGATTCAAGGCTGGCAAGGCACTCAAGGACGCAGTGAACTGACGAGCGCCCAGCCCCACTACCCCGAGCGGAAAGGCAGAGAATATGAGGAAATCTGATCTGATCGCCGTGATCGCCGAGCGCACCGGCCTCACCAAGGAAAAGGCTCAGCAGGTGCACGACGCCATCACGGACTCGATCGCAGCCACGCTGAAGACCGAGGAGGTGACACTGGTCGGCTTCGGCACCTTCGAGGTCCGCCACCGCGCGGCACGGATGGGAAAGAACCCGCAGACCGGGGAGTCCGTCGCCATCGCTGCCAGCAATACGGTTGCGTTCAAGGCCGGCAAGAATCTCAGGGACGGCGTGAACGCCCCGGCCAGGGCGAGCAGGAAGGAAAAGTGATCTCTGGTCGGACGCATCTGTCCGACCGGAGACCGTGATGCGATGCGGGACCGGGTCGAGCTGCAGACGCCAGCAGATCCGGTCCGTGTGCGGCGGTCACGGCTCAGCGGATCTCACGCAGACCCGGCGGAGGACCGAGACGCTCACTGTCACCCGACCGTCGGGGCCTGTCCCCGCCGTTCTGCACGCACGTTGAACCCCGCGCCCTCGCCGCTGCGGCGCCCGGCCCCGCCCACGCCCGCAGTGGAACCGCCGATCGGCGGGTGGGCGGACGGTGCGGCCGGCCGGCGTTCTGAGGACGTCGGCACCCGGCGCCACCGGCGGGCGGTCGGTCGTTGGAGGTGGGGCGCTTGGCCAGGGAGGGCCCGGCCAAGCGCCGCGCGGTGGCGGCAGCGCCAAGACGTTCCACCGACGACCGGCGCGCGCCTGGATGATGCGACCTGTGACCGTCTCAGCTGGTCGTCCTCGCGCTGGGCGGTCACCGCACGCCAGGTCAACCGGATGCGGGTCGGAGATTGTTCATGAGGAGGCCCAGGGCGAACTCGAAGCGCTCGTGCCCGGTGCCGGAGATCACTTCGGCGGCATGGCGCCGGGTCTGCGGGAACTTCTCGGCAGGCAGGGCGGTGAAGCGCTCCAACAGCTCCTCGTGACTGAGCACCCATTCCTGATCCTGGCGCCGGCGCCGCTGCTGGACGAGGGAGTGCGGTCGACAACTACGAGCGGCAGATGTTCGAGTACGGCGCCGAGGCCGTGCGCAGCAGTCTCGAGAAGCTGCCGGCCTTCGCCCCCCCGGGGCGAAACTGCCCTGAGGCCGGAACCCCCCGGTCGGGCAGTCCACCACCTCCCCCGGAGCGCTGAGTTGTGGGCCGCTCGTCTGCCTGGCCCGCGCCCGCTCACGCGTGTCACACGCGGCCTCGGCTGCGCATCAGTGCTCGTAGACCACCTCGGGGAAGCTCGGCGACGGGCCGTCCAGGAGATGGTCGTCGTGGCCGCGCAGCCAGCGGTCGAAGAACGACGAGACGTACGAGCGGGTGGCCAGCACCGCGCGGTCCGGGCGGACGTCGCCGACGTCGTCGGTCAGCTTCGCGCCGCTGATCGCGCCCTGGCGGGCGAGCTGGGGCAGCAGGGACTGCGCGTCGGTGTAGGAGCCGTGGCGGGAGCCGGTGAGGGTCACGTCGGCGTGCCAGCCGGTGCTGTGCTGCCACAGGGCGTCCCAGCCGGGCTGCCGGTGGTAGCTGCCCGAGTCGGGGTCCTGGGTGCCCATGAGCAGGAAGGGCCGGGCCAGGCCGTCCTCGGCAACGCTGGGGAGGAAGACGCCGGTCCTTCCGTCCGGGCCGGGGAAGTGCAGCTGGCCGTCGAGGTTGACGCCGACCTTGAGGCGCGGATCGTCGTGCATGGTCTGGAGGGCAGTGGAGCCGCCACCGGAGTGGCCGACCATGCCGATCCGGTCGAGGTCGAGGGAGGCGGCGAGGCCGGCCGGTAGCTGCTTTTCGTGGCGCAGCCCGGTGAGCTGGTCCAGGACGAAGCGGGTGTCGTCGACCCGGGTCTGCAGCATCTTGCGCAGGAGGGCGCCCATGTCGAGGCCGGGCTGGGCCATCAGCGCGGGGAGGACGGAGGTCGCGAGGTCCCCGTCAGGGAAGGCGACCTCGGAGGCGTCGTAGGTGTGGTCGACGGTGACGACGACGTAGCCGCGCGAGGCGAGGTCCTCCGTCAGGCCGGTGCCCCAGGTGCGTGGGTCGCCGAAGCCCGCCGAGTACAGCACGACGGGCCGCTTGCCGCCGGGGAGGGCGGGCGCGTCGGAGCGGGCGTGGGTGCGGATGCCTTCCCAGTCGGTGCGGCCGGGCTCGAATTCGTGTTCGCTCTGGCCGACGCTCCCGGCGCTGCCGAAGTGATCGGCGGCAGCGGGGAGCATGTACGGCGCACGGTCGTTGCCGGTGGCGGGCCGGGTGGTCGGGTACCAGAAGCTGATCATCAGCTTGCGGTGCTGCCCGGGCTTCCACGGGTCGTCCCGGCGGTCGTCCGTGAGCTGCAGGGACGTCGTGCCGACCGGGTACGGCCCGGTGGGCTGCGGCAGCCAGGCCCCGGCCCGGTGCTCGGTGCCCCGCTCCGGAGCCGCCACCGCGCCCGGTGCGCCGACCACGCCGAACGTCGCCGTCGCCGCCAGCAGCACCGCCGCCACGGCCCGTCCTCGCCCGTTCATCACCGTTCCTCCTCGTTCGGTTCGGTCTTGCCCTCAACAGGGGCGACGGTACGGGCGAGAAGGGCCGGAAACCGTCATACCGGAGTGTCAAGTCCCCTGTGATACCCCGGTACGACGGCGTCCGGTGCTACAGGCGCACCGGCGTGCCGGCCGGGCAGATGCATGACGGCATCGACACGGCGGTCGCCCTCGACGGGCCCGCCGTCCTGGAGCAGGCATGGGGCCGACGGCGGGGCCGTCATCGGACAGCGGGCAGAGTCGAGCTCGCGGCTGGCGTGACAGGAGAAGGCCCGGCGGCGGGACCGGAAGGGGCACCCCGAGACGGGTTGTCGTGGGGGATCTGTAGCCTGGCCGCTTCATCTCCTGCTTTGCTTCACGTACCTGACAGAGGGGCCAGTGTCCTACCGCAGTCTCGTCGCGTCGGTCGCGGTTCTCGCAGCCGGCGTCGCACTCTCACCGGGAACGGTCCACGCGGCCGGATCATCCAGCGGGAACACCGGTCCGCACGTTGCCTACATGCCGTTCGTCCCGCCGGTCAGTGCGCCGGGATCCTCCAGCCCGGCGAGCAACTCCGTCCGGTTGACCCCGGTACCGCCGTCTTCCGGCGCTCCTGCCACGCCGAGTCCGGTCACCACACCGGGAACCGGCAGGACCCTCTACGCGGCGTTCTCCGGATCGCCCTGCACCACCGGGACCGGCACGGGCACCCAGGCCAGCCCGTACTGCCTGCTGCAGGACGCGGTGAACGCCGCCCAGCCCGGTGACACCGTCGACGTCCTGTCGTCCTCCTCGGGGTACTCCTCCCAGGAGTCCGTGACGGTCAGGACGTCCGGCATCTCGATCGTCGGCACCGGCCCCCAGGCCTGGGTCAGCGCGGGCAACGCCAACAGCGGCAAGCCCGCGCTCGTTCTCGACCACGTCTCCGATGTGACGGTCAGCAACCTGATGCTGACCTCGTGGGGCAGTTCGACCGCGGTCGAGGTCGTCGGGTCCACCAGGGTGACGATCGACTCCGGCTTCGTCAGCACGACCAACAACCTCACCGGAGCCGACGCTCTCACCATCGACGGCGCCTCCAGCAATGTCACCGTGAGCCGGACCTATGTCGACGCGGGCTTCTCCCGGTCCGGCGCCCGGGCGATCACCGTCGCCTCCGGGGCGGGCAACATCTCCCTCTCCGGAGATGTGCTGGCCGATGCGGGGATCGTGGCGACCGGCGTGAACGGCCTGGACGTCGTCGGCAACACGATCCAGCGCGGATGCGGCTCCGCCGTCGACCTCGAAGGCAGCTCGTCCGGCGTCAGCGTCGAGAACAACCTCATCGAGGACGCCAACCCGAGCACCGACTACATGGGTGTGTACCAGTCCAACTGCTCCGGCTACGGTCAGACCTGGGCTGCCGACGTCACCGTCTCGTCCGGATCGGCCGCCGGTACCACGGCTGACTACAACGACTTCTTCGTCTACGGGTCCGATGCGACGGCCCCCTACGCCTGGGCCGGCACCACCTACCCGACCCTGGACGCCTTCCGGTCCGCCGTGGCCCAGGGCGCCCATGACACGAACGACACCAAGCAGGCGACCCCGACCGGTCTGAGGCCGAACGAGTCGTCCGGCGTCGACATCCAGCCCCAGGCGGGTTCCGCCGCGATCGGCTCCGCCAACCCGGCGGCGCCCGGGGCGCTGGGCTCGGACTTCTTCGGGACCAGCCCCCACACCACCCGGGGGGCCGAGGAGTTCGACTCCAACCCCGGCCTGGCCGTGGCGCTGACCGGCACGGGCACCACCGCCTACAGCGTGCACATCGGCATCAACGCCACCAGCGACGCGCAGACGCTCACCTATGACATCGCCTGGGGTGACGGCAGCACCACCCACGCCACCGGCCGACCCGACAGCCCGCCCCAGAGCCCGCACACCTATCCGCAACTCGGCACCTACACGGCCAAGGTCACCGTCACCGACCAGTTCGGCAACGCGGTGGCCAACAGCGTCACCGTCACCACGGCCGGTTCGCAGTACGTGGCGTTCGGGCCGACGCGTCTGCTGGACAGCAGGGACGGCAGTGGGACGCCGAAGGTCGGGGGGTACTCGACGACCCG
>NZ_JBIRJC010000037.1:0-65436 GCF_044329365.1 Kitasatospora sp. NPDC017646
CGCCCGGCCCCGCCGCCCCCACCACCCGCGCCGGCGCCCCCCGGGGGGGGCGGGTGCCCCTGGGCGGCCCCGGGGGGGGCGCGCCCCTCCGGGGCCCGCCCCGCGCCGCTGTCAGTACTTGGGGCCGATGTGGGCGTCCATGAGGGCGACGGAGTCCTTGCGGGCGACGGAGATGTTGATCCCGCCGGTGGGGCGCGGGATCGAGGCCTTCCACTGCACGCCGACGGCGTCCAGGGTGGCGGTGAAGAGGCCGATGATGTCGGTCGACGTGTTGGTGAAGAAATAACGTGGGTACTCGTAGCGGCGGACCACGCCGTCGACGGTCTTGGTCGCCCAGTTGGTGATGCGGCAGCCGTCGGAGTGGATGAGGCCTCGCAGGAACTCCCAAGGATGGGCGTCGACGATCTCCTGCTGCCACGGCGCCAGGGCTATGGTGCGCTCGTGCTTCTTGCCGGGTCCGTGCTGGGGGAAGTGACAGGTCAGATGATTCGAATAGACCTTTATGTCGTGGCAACCAGTGCGCCGCACCCGGCAAGGCTTGTTGTTGGGGAGCACCTGACGCATGGTCTGCTCGACGGAGTCCTGGATTCCTGGCCACTTGTCGTCGCAGGTGATCTGGAGGCTTTGGGTCCTGCGGTACTCGTTGGGCAGGAGGATGTGGCCGTCACCGAGGTAGAGCCCAAGCAGATAGGCGTAGGCAGGGCGGTTCAGCTCGTCGCCGTAGCAGTGCATACACGCGGAGCGCTTACGGCCGGGAAGCTCGTTGCGTTTGGCGAGATCCTGGTGCTTCCACCAGGAGACCGTGCCCTTTGGGACGCGGAGGCGGCGGGCCACCTCGGCATTGCTGATGCCTCGGCGGAGGAGGTGGACAGCCTGGTCGCGCACAGAGAGAGTGGTCATGTGCGCCACATTGAGACGTGTGCTGCTGGATGGGGGACGCGTTGACGCTGATCCACTAGATGAGGTGAATTTCCTGCAACTGGGAATACGAGGAAATTCTGGTGCCGAGTGTGGGATTCGAACCCACACGCCCTTTCGGGCAATCGCTTTTGAGGCGATCGTGTCTGCCCTTCCACCAACCCGGCTGGCTTGCGCCCGTGAAGGATACCCTGTGAGCACCGTCGAGCGCAGCTAGGTACCCTCGTGCATGCAGTACCCCGCCGGAACTAGGAGCCCCGTGAGCACCGCCGACGAGCAGGCACAGCCGCTTGAGACCGATTCGCCCCAGATCACCCGGATCGTGATCGCCGAGGACGAGGCGCTGATCCGCCTCGACCTCAAGGAGATGCTGGAGGAGGAGGGGTACACCGTCGTCGGCGAAGCGGGGGACGGGGAGACGGCGGTACGGCTCGTGGAGGAGCTGAAGCCGGATCTGGCGATCTTCGACGTGAAGATGCCGGTCCTGGACGGCCTCTCCGCCGCCGAGCAGATCCACGAGAAGCACCTTGCGCCCGTTCTGATGCTCACCGCGTTCTCGCAGCGGGAGCTGGTGGACCGGGCCCGGGACGCCGGGGCGATGGCGTACATCGTGAAGCCGTTCTCGAAGTCGGACCTGGTGCCGGCGATCGAGATGGCGGTGTCGCGGTACACCGAGATGCGGGCGCTGGAGAAGGAGATCGGGGATCTCACCCAGCGGCTGGAGACCCGGAAGCTGGTGGACCGGGCGAAGGGTGTGCTGCAGACCAAGTTCGGGCTGTCGGAGCCGGCGGCTTTCCGGTGGATCCAGAAGACCTCGATGGACCGCCGGATGACGATGGCGGCGGTGGCCGAGGCGGTCATCGAGGAGGGCGAGGCCCAGGACCGCAAGAAGGCGGGAGAGGGCACGTCCGAGTAGTACGGACCAGGCGACATGAGGAGGGCCCGGCAGAACGTTTCTGCCGGGCCCTCCTCGCGTAGGGCGGGTCAGTCCTCGCCGAGGTACGCCTTGCGGACGGACTCGTCGTGGAGGAGGTCCGCGCCCGTCCCGGAGAGGACGACGCGGCCGGTCTCCATGACGTAGCCGCGGTCGGAGAGGGACAGGGCGGCCTGGGCGTTCTGCTCGACCAGCAGGATGGTCGTGCCGCTCGCCTTGAGCTCGACGATGGTGGACATGATCTTCTGCATCATCAGCGGGGAGAGCCCCATCGAGGGCTCGTCCAGCATGAGCAGCTTGGGCTGGGACATCAGGGCCCGGCCCATGGCGAGCATCTGCTGTTCGCCGCCGGAGAGCGTCCCGGCGGCCTGGCGGCGGCGCTCCCCGAGGATGGGGAACAGCGAGTAGGCCCGTTCCACGTCCGCCGCGATGCCGGCCGCGTCGGTGCGCAGGAAGGCGCCGAGGAGGAGGTTCTCCTCGATGGTCATGCGGGGGAAGATGTGCCGGCCTTCGGGGGAGTGGGCGAGGCCGAGGGCGACGATCTTGTGCGCGGGGACGGTGCTCAGGTCCTGGCCGTCGAAGGTGATCCGGCCGGCGGTGGGTCTGAGGAGGCCGGAGAGGGTGCGCAGGGTGGTGGTCTTGCCGGCGCCGTTGGTGCCGATGAGGGTGGTGACCTCGCCCTGGTTGACGGTGAAGCTGATGCCCTTGACGGCTTCGATCTTGCCGTAGGCGACGCGGAGGTCCTCGACCTCGAGGAGTGCGGTCACTGGTCGGTCTCCGTAACGGTCTCCGGAACGGCGGGGGTGCTGCCTTCGAGCGGGGCGCCGAGGTAGGCGCTGATGACGCGTTCGTCGTTCTGGACGGTCGCGCGGTCGCCCTCGACGATCTTCTGGCCCTGGACGAGCACGGCGGTGCGGTCGCAGAGGTTGAAGATGAACCGCATGTCGTGCTCGATGACGAGGACGGAGACGCCCTTGTCGCGGATGGCGAAGACGAGTTCCTCGGCGGCCCGGGTCTCCTGGGGGTTCATGCCGGCGGTGGGTTCGTCGAGGAGCAGCAGGCCGGGGTCGGAGGCGAGGGCGCGGGCGATCTCCAGCTTGCGCTGTTCGCCGTAGGGGAGGTTGCGGGCGAGGTGGTCGGCCTTGTCGGCGAGGCCGGTGAAGGCGAGGAGTTCCATGGCCTTCTCGCGGCTCTCGGCTTCGGCGTTCTTGTAGCGGGGAAGGCGGAGGATGGCGGAGAAGATGCCTTCCTTGGTGCGGGTGTGGCGGCCGACGAGGACGTTCTCCAGGACGGTCATGTTGGCGAAGAGCCGGATGTTCTGGAAGGTGCGGGCGATGCCGGCCTGGGTGACGAGGTGGGGTTTGGGGGGCAGGACGGTGCCGCGGTAGCGGACGGCGCCTTCGGTGGGGACGTACAGGCCGGTGAGGCAGTTGAAGAAGGTGGTCTTGCCGGCGCCGTTGGGGCCGATGAGGCCGATGATCTCGCCTTCGCCGACGGTGAGGGAGACGTCGTTGACGGCGGTGAGGCCGCCGAATCGCATGGTGACGCCGGTGACGTCGAGCAGGGGCGCAGCGGTGGTGGTCATCTGGCGGGTCACGCCCCTGCCTTGGTGAGTGCGGTGGTGTGGTCGTCGCCGGTGGGTTGGGCCGGCTCGTCG
The DNA here is from genome assembly GCF_044329365.1 of Kitasatospora sp. NPDC017646. NCBI lineage: Bacteria > Bacillati > Actinomycetota > Actinomycetes > Kitasatosporales > Streptomycetaceae > Kitasatospora > Kitasatospora sp. NPDC017646. The sequence continues at coordinate 3,510 of NZ_JBIRJC010000037.1, forward strand.
GCTTCGTGGAACTCGAGTTGCCGGCGCCGGTTGGGGATGAGGCCTTCGGGGCGGACGCGCATCAGGACGATGAGGGCGGCGCCGAAGACGAGGAGCTGGTAGTCGGAGAGGAATTCGAGCTTCTTCGGGATGAGGAAGAGGAGGGTGGCGCCGGCGAGCGGGCCGCTGATGGTGCCCATGCCGCCGAGGATGACGGCGGCGAGGAGGAAGGCGGAGTTGGGGGGCAGGGCGTCGGCGAAGGTGTACTGGTCGGGGGTGACGGTGTAGGTGACGTGGGCCTGGACGGTGCCGGCGACGCCGGCGAGGCAGGCGCCGAGGGCGAAGGCGAGGAGTTTGAGGCGGAAGCCGTTGATGCCCATGGCTTCGGCGGCGGTCTCGTCCTCGCGGATGGCGATCCAGGCGCGGCCGATGCGGGAGTTGCCGACGCGTGCGAAGACCAGGACGACGAGGGCGGTGACGAGCAGCATCAGCAGGTAGTAGTTGCCGAAGCGGCCGATCTGGAGGCCGCCGAGGGCGTGGGTCTGGCTGAAGTCGAAGCCGAAGACGTTCAGTTCGGGGATGCGGGGGATGCCGTTGGAGCCGTTGGTGACGTTGGGGCCGGTGGTCCCGTTGAGGTTCTGCATGGTGATGCGGAAGATCTCGCCGAAGCCGAGGGTGACGATGGCGAGGTAGTCGCCGCGCAGGCGCAGGGTGGGGGCGCCGATCACGACGCCGAAGACCATGGAGACGGCGGCGCCGACGATCACCGCGGCCCAGAACGGCAGCTGGACGTGGATAGGTGAGGCGGGGGAGCCGGAGACCAGGGCGGCGGCGTAGGCGCCGACGCCGAGGAAGGCGACGTATCCGAGGTCGAGCAGGCCGGCCAGGCCGACGACGATGTTGAGGCCGAGGGCGACGGTGGCGAAGATCAGGATGTTGGTGGCGACCGAGGCGTACTGCTCGCCGGTCTGGAACGGGAAGCTGGCGGCGGCGGCGAAGGCGGCGCCGGTGGTGACCGGGCGGTACTTGAGGGTCAGTGCACGCAGTCTGCTCAGCAGGCCCGAGCCGGCGAGCGCGGCGATCACGAAGGCGACGAGCAGCAGGTATCCGATGAAGAGCTCGCCGTAGTCGGTGTCGATGCCGAAGGTGATCGCGTAGGAGCCGACGCCGAAGGCCGCCACGATGAGCAGGACCTCCACCCAGGAGGGGAGTTCGCGGGGCGTGGGCAGGGGGCGGTCGATCTTGCCGAGGCGCAGCCGGCTGTTGGCGAGGTGGCCGAGCTGGAGGAGGAGGACGGCGCCGGCGGCGATGGCGAGGGCGCCGGACAGGGCGGTCATGACGGGGGCGACGGGCTTGTCGCCGGGGATGGCGTGGGCGGCGATCCAGCCGACGGGGGCGGCGGGCAGGAGGAGGAAGAGCCGCTTGTCGAGGGTGCGCAGTGGTACGTGGGTGCGCCGGTCGAGGGGGAGGCCGAGGGCGCCGAGGACGCCGAGCAGGCCGCCGGCGGCGAGGACCCAGCCGCCGGGTTCGAGGTTGGCGAGGCCGCCGAGTTCGGTGGAGATGGCGGCGACGGAGTAGGCGGCGACGGCGAAGGAGCCGGTGGCGGCGTACAGGACGGCGTTGTTGCTGCGGGTGGGGGCGGCCCAGCGCAGGCCGGGGGTGCCGTGGACGGCGAGCAGCAGGGCGAGGGTGAGGACGCCCGCGGCGACGGCGAGCCATTGGAGGCCGGCGGGGGAGCCGTAGTAGGTGAGGTCGCCGGGGAAGTCGCTGGTCCAGGTCCAGGACATGGCGGCGGAGGCGGCGACGGAGAGGGCGCCGAGGCCGGTGAGGGCGGTGGCGGCGGTGGCGGGCAGGGGGATGACCGGGGTGGTCTCGGTTCTGGTGGTGGTCATGGTGGTCACGCCCTGTCCGCGACGCGCTCGCCGAGCAGGCCCTGGGGCCGGACGAGGAGCACGAGGATGAGGAGTACGAAGGCCCAGACGTCCTTCCAGGCGCCCCCTCCGAAGAGGTGCATGCCGGGCAGGTGCTGGATGTAGCCGGTGGCGAGGGCTTCGGCGAGGCCGAGGGCGAGGCCGCCGAGCATGGCTCCGTAGATGTTGCCGATGCCGCCGAGGACGGCGGCGGTGAAGGCCTTGAGGCCGAGGATGAAGCCCATGCGGAAGTCGACCTGGCCGCTGCGCAGTCCGTAGGCGACGGCGGCGACGGCGGCGAACGCGGCGCCGATGGCGAAGGCCATGACGATGATGCGGTCGGTGTCGATCCCCATCAGTTTCGCGGTGTCGGGGTCCTGGCTGGTGGCCTGCATGGCGCGGCCGGAGCGGGTGCGGGTGACGAACCAGCCGAGGGCGAGCATGCACAGGGGGGCGGCGATGATCAGGAAGAGGTCGCTGCGCTGGACGGTGACGGAGCCGAGGCTGAAGGGGTCGCCGGGGATCTTGGGGAAGACCCGGGCCTTCTTGGCGTCGGGGTAGAAGGAGAAGACGAGTTGCTGGAGGAAGATGGACAGCCCGATGGCGGTGATCAGGGGGGCGAGCCGGGGGGCGTTGCGCAGCGGCCGGTAGGCGAAGCGTTCGGCGGCGACGGCGGTGAGGGTGGAGACCAGGATGCCGGCGATCAGCATGAGTGGCAGGGCCAGCCACAGGGTGGTGCCGCCGGGGAGGGCGAGGTAGGCGGTCAGGGCGCCGAAGCCGCCGACCATGACGATCTCGCCGTGGGCGAAGTTGATGAGCTGGACGATGCCGTAGACCATCGTGTAGCCGATCGCGACGAGTCCGTAGAGGGCGCCGAGGATCAGGCCGTTGGCCAGCTGCTGCGGTAGGTCGTGCACCGCTGGGCCTCCGTAGTGCGTTCTGGGGTGTCCGCGTGGGTGGTGGATGTGGGGGCGCGCGGGGGCACTCGTGGCGCCCCCGCGCGCTGGTGGTGCTGCTGGTGCTGGGTTCCGGTGGGGCGGTCAGCCGTTGAAGGTGCCGGACTTCTCGACCGCCCACTTGCCGTCCTTGACGGTGTAGACGGTGAGCTGCTTGTTGGTGGTGTCGCCGAACTCGTCGAAGGAGACCTTGCCGGTGACGCCGTCGAAGGAGACCTTCTGGACGGCGTCGCGGACGGTCTTGCGGGCGTCGCTGGTGGGCAGCTTGCCGTTGTTGGCGGCGACGACGTTCTTGACGGCTTCGATGATGGCCCAGGCGCTGTCGTAGGAGTAGCCGCCGTAGGTCTCGTAGGCGTCCTTGTAGCCGGCGGCCTTGTAGTCGGCGATGAACTTCTTGGCGGTGTCGAGGGTTTCGACGGGCAGGCCGACGGCGGTGGCGAAGTCGCCCTGGCTCTTGGGGTTGAGCTTGATGAACTCGTCGCTCTGGATGCCGTCGCCGCCCATCAGGGGGATGTTGACGCCGGCGTCCTTGAGCTGGAGGGAGAGGGGGCCGGCGGCGGGGTATTCGCCGCCGTAGTAGACGGCGTCGGCGCCGGAGGCCTTGACCTTGGTGACGATGGCGGAGAAGTCGCGGTCGTCGGGGTTGACGTGTTCCTCGCCGGCGAGGGTGCCGCCGAGTTTGGTGAACTGGCCCTTGAAGGTGGCGGCGAGGCCGGCGCCGTAGGTCTTCTGGTCGTCGATCAGGAAGACCTTGGTCTTCTTGGCGTCGTTGTAGAGGAACTGGGCGGCGAAGGGGCCCTGGACGGCGTCGGTGGTGGCGGTGCGGAAGTAGGACTTGAAGGGGCGCTTCTTGTCGCCGCTGGCCCACTTCTCGCCCTGGCTGAGGGCGACGCCGGTGTTGGCGGGGGAGATCTCGGTGAGGCCGGCGTCGTCGAAGATCTGCTGCATCGACTGCGCCACGCTGGAGTTGAGGGGGCCGACGACGCCGAGGACCTTGGAGTCGCTGACCAGCTGGGTGGCGTTCTGCTGGCCGGGGGCGGGCTTGGCGGTGTCGTCCAGGGCCTTGACCTCGAACTTGACGCCGGGGACCTCGTTGGTGGCGTTGGCGTTCTTGACGGCGAGGTCGACGGAGTTGCGGATGCCGAGGCCCAGGGCGGAGAGGTCGCCGGTGAGCGGGGCGTCGACGCCGATCACGACGGTGGTGGCGGCGCTGTTGTCCTTGCTGCCGGCGTTGTCGCCGGACTTCCCGCCGCGGGAGCCGCAGGCGCTGAGGCTGAGGGCGCCGATCACGGCAATGCTCACGACAATTGCTGAACGGTGACGCACGAGGGTCCCCTTCGGTTCAGGAGGCGCCCGCGCCGAGTGGCGGGAGCCGGGATGCGCGGAGGGCCGGGCCCTTTCCGGATGGCGCGGTGACTGGCCGTGACTCTAGATGTCGTGGGGCGGCTCGGGCAGTGGTGCGACCAGGCTGTGATTCTCTTGTTATGAGCACACGGAGCATTTGTCTCAGCATGTGGTCGTTCCGGCTCGACCGACCCTGAACTGCCGGGCGTTTACTCGCTGGTGGAGGGATGTAAGGGCCAGAAATGAGGGTTGCAGCTGGCGCTGTCGATAATCGGACATGAGTGTCCGATGCGCTGCTTTCGACCGTGCACGTCCGCATTTCGGACAAGGAGGGCGCGACGAAGGGGCTCCGGGGCCCCTGGAGGCCACGGAACCGTCACATGCGTGGATTTCCTGCTTGTTACGCTGAGTTACGGGAGGGGGAGGAAAGGGTGGGGGACGCGTCGGTCGCATCCGGACATGCCGACGCCCCCTTGCTCAGACCAACGCCTGCCCACGGAGGCGGAAGGTCAAACAAGGGGACGGGAAAGGGACTTGATGGCCTCGGTGCCGAACGGGCCGTGCCCGTACGCCCGTTACAGGTCGCGCAGCATGCAGGTCAGCCGGCAGCTGGTGACCCGCTTGCCGGTGTCGTCGGTGATCGCGATCTCGTACGTGGCGGCCGTGCGGCCCTTGAACACCGCCGTCGCCACCCCGGTGACCAGGCCGGAGGTGGCCGAGCGGTGGTGGGTGGCGTTGAGGTCCACGCCCACCGCGTACCGGCCCGGGCCGGCGTGCAGCATCGCGCCGATCGAGCCGAGCGTCTCGGCCAGCGCCGCGGAGGCACCACCGTGCAGCAGCCCGTACGGCTGCTGGTTGCCCTCCACCGGCATGGTGCCGACCACCCGGTCGCCGGAGGCCTCGACGATCCGGATGCCGAGCTTCTCGCCGAGGTGGCCGCCGGAGAAGGTCTCCGGGCTCACCCCGAGCTTGGCGAAGTGGTCGAGTACGTCCTGCGGGACCTTCAGGACGGGGGCGGTGCCGGGAGTCGCGTCGGTCATGGGGGTACTCCTTCGGGGGTGTCACGTCGTCGTGCTGCCTGTGATCGTACGACCGTCCTACTCGCCGGTAGCGGCGGTGCCCGCACTGGCGCGGCGCCCCTTTTGTCGGTGCCGGGCCATAGGATCGGTGGCCGGAAGTGGAATCGGCAGGAACGGACGTTGACGTGGCTACGCAGAGTACGGACAAGGGTGCGACGGGTGACGGCGGGGCCGGTCCGCGGCCCCGGCTGATGCTGCTCGACGGGCACTCGATGGCCTACCGGGCCTTCTACGCCCTGCCCGTGGAGAACTTCAACACCTCCACCGGCCAGCCCACCAACGCGGTCTACGGCTTCGCCTCGATGCTCGCCAACACCGTCCGCGACGAACGGCCCACCCACCTCGCCGTCGCCTTCGACCTCTCCCGGCAGACCTTCCGCTCCGCCGAGTTCCCCGACTACAAGGCCAACCGCGCCAAGACGCCGGACGAGTTCCGCAGCCAGGTCGGCCTGATCGGCGAACTCCTCGACGCCATGCACATCCCCCGGATGACCGTCGAGGGCTTCGAGGCCGACGACATCATCGCCACCCTGGCCACCGCCGCCGAGGCGGCCGGCTACGACGTCGACATCGTCACCGGCGACCGCGACTCCCTCCAGCTGGTCACCGACCACGTCACCGTGCTCTACCCCACCAAGGGCGTCTCCGAGCTCACCCGCTTCACCCCGGAGAAGGTCACCGAGAAGTACGGCGTCACCCCGCGCCAGTACCCCGACCTCGCGGCCCTGCGCGGCGACCCGTCCGACAACCTGCCCGGCATCCCCGGCGTCGGCGAGAAGACCGCCGCCAAGTGGGTCAACCAGTTCGGCTCCTTCGACGAACTGGTCGCACGCGCCGACGAGGTGAAGGGCAAGATCGGCGAGAAGCTGCGCGACAACCTCGACTCGGTCAAGCGCAACCGGGTGCTCACCGAGCTGGTCCGCGACGTCGAACTCCCGCTGGGCGTCGCCGACCTGGCCCGCCGGCCCTTCGACAAGGCCGCCGTCGGCACCCTGATGGAGTCGCTGGAGTTCCGCAACGCGAACTTCCGCGACCGGGTCTTCGGCATCGACCCGTCCGCCGGCGAGGCCACGGTGGAGGTCGAACTCGCCCCCGGCGTCGACGTCGACGGCGAACTGCTCACCGACCCCGGCACGCTCGCCGCCTGGCTGCGCGAGCACGCCTCCGACGGCAGGACCACCGTCGCCCTCGCCGCCGTCTACCAGTGGGCGCTCGGCACCGGCGAGGTCACCGAAGTCGCCCTCGCCGCAGGGGAGTCGGCCGCCTGGTTCGACCCGGCGCTGCTCGCCGAGGAGGACGAACGGGCCTTCGCCGGCTGGCTCGCCGACGCAGCCGCCCCCAAGGCCCTGCACATCGCCAAGCAGGTCATGCGCGCCTTCGCCGAACGCGGCTGGACCATCGCCGGGGTCGTCGCCGACACCGCGCTCGCCGCCTACCTGGAGAAGCCCGGCCGCCGCACCTTCACCCTGGAGGTGCTCGCCGAGGAGTACCTGGCCCGCTCCCTCACCCCGGCCCCCGCCGCCGAGAGCGGCCAACTCGCCTTCGACGCACCGGAGGAGGACCCGACCGCGCACGCCCAGGCCCTCATGCTCCAGGCCCGCGCCGTGCTCGACCTCGCCGCGCTCTTCGACACCCGCCTCGCCGAGGTCGGCGCCGCCGGGCTGCTGCACGACATGGAACTGCCCATCGCCGCGCTGCTCGCCCGCATGGAGCGCTACGGCATCGCCGCCGACCGCGACTGGCTCACCCGGCTGGAGACCCAGTTCGCCGCCGAGATCCAGCGCTGCGTCGAGGAGGCCCACGCCGCCGCCGGGCGGGAGTTCAACCTCGGCTCGCCCAAGCAGCTCCAGGAGATCCTCTTCGGCGAACTCGCCCTCCCCAAGACCAAGAAGATCAAGACCGGCTACACCACCGACGCCGACGCGCTCACCTGGCTGGCCACCCAGACCGACAACGAGCTGCCCGTCATCCTGCTGCGCCACCGCGACCAGGCCAAGCTGCGCACCACCGTCGAGGGCCTGCTCAAGACGGTCTCGCCCAAGGGCCGGATCCACACCACCTTCAACCAGATGGTCGCCGCCACCGGCCGTCTCTCCTCGCAGGACCCGAACCTGCAGAACATCCCCGTCCGGACGGAGGAGGGGCGCGCCATCCGCCGCGCCTTCGTCGTCGGCGCCGGATACGAGTCGCTGCTCACCGCCGACTACTCCCAGATCGAACTGCGGATCATGGCCCACCTCTCCGAGGACGAGGCACTGATCGAGGCCTTCGCCACCGGCGAGGACCTCCACACCACCGTCGCCTCCCAGGTCTTCGAGGTCCCCGGCGCCGCCGTCGACGCCGAGATGCGCCGCAAGATCAAGGCGATGTCCTACGGCCTCGCGTACGGGCTGTCCGCGTACGGGCTCTCCCAGCAGCTCGGCATCAAGCCGGCCGAGGCCCAGGGCCTGATGGACACCTACTTCGAACGCTTCGGCGGGGTGCGCGACTACCTGCACCGGGTCGTCGAGGAGGCCCGCGCCACCGGCTACACCGAGACCCTGCTCGGCCGCCGCCGCTACCTGCCCGACCTCAACAGCGACAACCGCCAGCGCCGCGAGATGGCCGAGCGGATGGCCCTCAACGCCCCGATCCAGGGCTCGGCCGCCGACATCGTCAAGATCGCCATGCTGCGGGTGGACGAGGCGCTGCGCGGCGCCGGGCTCACCTCCCGGATGCTGCTCCAGGTGCACGACGAAATCGTGCTGGAACTGGCCCCGGGCGAGCACGACCAGGTCGAGGCCATCGTCCGCGAGCAGATGGCCGGCGCCTACCCGCTGCGCGCCCCGCTCGACGTCTCCGTCGGCGTCGGCGCCGACTGGGAGGCCGCCGCGCACTGACGGCGGCTTTTCGGACGGGCCCGGACGCGTGGAGCGTCCGGGCCCGTCGATCTCGGGGCGCGGCCGTCGGAGGGCTCCTCGCCTACGGCTGGTCCGGGGTCCGGGAACGGCTCCGGAAGTCCGGGTAGCCCAGGATGAGCAGTTTCTCGGCCGGGTTGAGGCCGTACGGGACCACCTTGCCGGTGAGTTCGAAGCCGAGCCGCTGTCAGAACGCCAGCGCCCGTGTATTGCCCTCGTGCACGCCCAGGGTCAGCCACCGCACGTCGGTGTTGACCCGGGCATGGTGGATGCTCGCCCTCACCGGGCCGGCGGCGGGGCCGGCCGGCCCGCGGTGCTTCGGGGACACGTAGACCGAGTGGACGTGAACGTGGTCCGGGACGTCCGGGAGGGGCCCGACGCCCGCGATCCCGACCCAGCCGCCGGCTTCGTCGATGGCGACGAACGTGGCGGACTCCGCGCAGGAGGACTCGACGGCGGCCTGTCGCTGCCGGACCTCGGCAGGGCATGGGCTCAGACCTGCTCGAAGTGGAAGGCCTTGATGAAGCAGTCGCGGGGCTGGGACACCGCGAAGAGGACGCAGTCCACGAGGGACTGGGCGGTGAGGGCGTCCTCGGCCCCGCGCGGGGTGGTCTCCCACTCCTCGGTGAGGGGGTCGGGGTTGTCGAAGTCGGGCGGATAGAGGGAGATCACCCGTACTCCCCGGGGCCGTAGGCGCTTGGAGAGGATGTCGACGAACCCGGCCTGGGCGCCCTTGGCCGCGTAGAAGGAGTCGTGGGCGTCCGAGCGGTGATGCCCCGGGGTTCCGCAGGCGGAGACCATGGTCACCACGTCCGGCTGCGCCGAGTTGAGCAGGAGGGGGAGGAAGTGCTTCACGGTCAGGACGGTGCCGGTGGCGCCGGAGGCGATCGTGTCGACGACGTCGGCGTCGGAGGCGGACAGCAGGTCCGGGCCGGCGAGGTAGCGGGAACCGTTGTTGATCAGCACGTCGATGTGGCCGGTGTGCCTGCCCACTCCAGCGGCGAAGCCGCGGATCGAGGCGGGATCCGTCAGGTCGCAGGCGAAGGCGTGGACACGCTGGTTCCCGCGGCCGCGGATCTCGTCCCGGACCCGCTCGGCGGCGGCGAGGGTGCGGGCGGAGAGGTAGACCTCGGCGCCGAGGTCCGCCAGACGGATGGCCAGGGTGCGGCCGAAGTCGCGGCCGGCGGCGGTGATGACCACCCGGTGATCGTCGAATCTCATGTGCCCAGCCTCGCCGACGGCAAGACGGCGTCACATCCTCCTGGAGTGCTGGAGCCGCCCTCTACCGGGGGAGGCCGCAGGTGGGCCCCGGTTCGCCCGGCGCAGGAAGTCGGCCCGTCCGACTTCCTGCACGGCGGATCTCGCCCGAGGTGCGGACGGGGGAGTGTCCGGGCCCGCCGGTACGATCTGCCCGGCCGTCGCGCAGGGGGCGTGGCACGGATCCGGGGGAGCGGCGATGACGGACGGGTACCGCGGGGGCGCCGCTGGGGCCGCCGCGAAGCCCAAGGCCCCGGCCGCCCCGGCGGGACAGGACCCGCACGACGCCGCCCCGGTGCCCTGCACCAACTGCCGGACCGAGCCGCAGCCCGGCTCGGGCGACTGCTACCCGCGCGGCGAGGCCAAGGTCATGGTCTGCGGCCCGGTCCAGACCGGCATCCCGATCCTGCGCCCGGGTCAGTCCACGGGCACCCCCACACCGGGCTGGCCCGACCACACCCACTGACGCGGTCACCGGGAGGCGCTCTACCGGCGGACCGCCGAGATCAGTCCGCCGGGCCGCTCCTCGTGCTGCGGCGGGGTACTGACCGGGCGGCCGTAGGCGGCGGCGCGTTCGCGCAGGGTGTGACAGTCGGCTTCCCAGCCGTGCCCGGCCAGCCAGCTCACCGGATCGTCGGGCATCTCCGAGACCCACATGGACGCCGCCGATCCCGGCGCGGCGTCCGCGCCGAAGCGCTCGATCACACCGCGCGAGCCCAACGTGAGCCCCATCCGACTGCCCGCCGCCGACTGCGCGCCGATCCGGGCCAGCAGCAACTCCACCGCGTCCGCGGGCAGATAGATCAGCAGTCCTTCGGCGATCCACACGGTCGGCGCCGCCGGGTCGTGCCCCGCGGCGGCCAGCGCGCCCGGCCAGTCCTCGCGCAGATCCACCGCGACGGTGATCCGCTCGCAGCCCGCGACGGCCCGCTCCTGGCGCAGCACCGACGCCTTGAAGTCCAGTGGCGCGGCGGTGTCGACCTCGAACAGCCGGGTGCCCGCGGGCCAGTCCATCCTGAAGGCCCGGCTGTCCATGCCGGCGCCGAGCAGCACGACCTGCCGGACGCCGGACGCGCAGGCCTGCCGCAGCAGGTCGTCGAGGAACTTCGTCCTGATGACGATGGAGAACGACACGGCCAGCCGGCGGCGCCGCGCGGCCTCGTCATCGGGCAGCGGCGAGGAGGGCCACAGGCCGCCCGCGGCGGCGAAGGCCCGTGCCAGCGGGTCGCGGAACAGCGCGTCCTCACGCTCGCTCTCCAGCGCCCGCACCCTGGCCACTCCCACCGCCGTGGCCCACACTCCCGACGGCCGTACCCGCTCCTGCTCATCAGTCACCGCGCCAGCCTAGACGACCACATCCGAGGGGCCGGATGAGGGGGCTGCCGCGGACATTCCGCTGTCAGTAAGGGACTTCGAGGCCACTCACCCCGGGAACGGGACGGCTTCCGTAGCCGGGCCGGCCTCGATGGGCGTCCAACGTCGGGCCGGCCCTGCGACGTTGCACTCGTTCGCCGGCAACGTCTGCGTTCACGCTGTCGACCCGCTCGGCAGGTCGGGGCGTGGGGACTGACCGGGATGGTCGGGTCGTTCCGGCAGCGGACGTCGACGGCCGCTGTGTCGGTGGGCCGGGTGTCCTGGGCGTTCACCCGCCGGACGTCGGACGGCTTCGCGCGGGAAGTCATCGCGATCGGCCTGGCCGGTCAGGACGACGGGTGCCGCACAGGAAGTCGGTGGGATTCCTGTGCGGGGGCCGGTTTCCGCGGCCGACCTTCCGCGCTGACGGGAGGGTCGGGTTCTCGGGCCCCTTGTGGATCTCCGGTGCGTGGAGCCGGAGGTGGTGCGAGTCAGTCGATGCAGAACTCGTTGCCCTCGATGTCCAGCATCGGGATGCACGCGTCGTTGCCGTCGTACAGGGTCTGCACGTGCACCGCGCCGAGCGGGATCAGTCGTGCGCATTCGGCCTCGAGTGCGGCGAGGCGTTCCTCACCCACGAGGCCGGTGCCGACCCGTACATCGAGGTGCACCCGGTTCTTGACGGCCTTTCCTTCCGGAACGCGCTGGAAGTACAGCCGCGGGCCCACGCCTGAGGGATCGACGCAGGCGGACCAGGAGTCCCGCTCCTCGGGTGACTGCGCCTGCCGGTAGTCGTCCCACGTGGCGAATCCGGCCGGTGGCGCCGGTACGACGTAGCCCAACACCTCACACCAGAAGCGAGCGAGGCGCTCGGGCTCCGCGCAGTCGAAGGTTACTTGGAACTCCCTGATCGCTGGCACCGGCGCACGGTAGCAGGAGGCTGTGCGGCTCTGCCTCGGATTTTCGCCCTGGCACGTCTGCGGGCAAGGCGGCGGGGCCGGTGCGGGCGGTGGAGAGGAGTTCCTCGTCCTCCCGGCTTCGGCACGGGCGTCCTTCCTGTCCGGTGTCCAGGCCGGTCACTTCCCGGCGCAGTTACTTCCGGGCGTTGGTGCGGCGGGTGGCTTCCGCCGTCGTCGGGTCCTCGGGCCAGGGGTGGCGGGGGTAGCGGCCCCTCAGCTCGGCGCGGACGGCTTGGTAGCCGTTCTGCCAGAAGCTCTCCAGGTCGCCGGTGACGGCGGCGGGGCGACCGGCGGGGGAGAGCAGGTGAATGGTCAGCGGGACGCGGCCGGCGGCCAGGGCGGGGGTTCTGGTCCAGCCGAAGAGTTCTTGCAACTTGACTGCGAGCACCGGGCGTTCGGTGGTGTAGTCGACGCGTGTCTTCGAGCCGGACGGCACGGTGATGCGTTCGGGGGCCAGCTCGTCCAGGCGGCCTGCTTCGCCGCTCGCCCAGGGGAGCAGGCGCTGGAGGGCGGAGGTGGTGTCGATCCGCGCGAGGTCGCTGCGGCGGCGGGCGCGGGAGAGTTCGGGCTCCAGCCACTCGTCGGCGCGGTCGAGGAGAGCGGCATCGGAGACGTCGGGCCAGGGGGTGCCGATCGCGGTGTGGAGGAAGGCGAGGCGCTCGCGGAGGCCGGGGGAAGGCCAGGTGAGCAGGGTGCTCACGCCTTCGCGAGTGAGGCCTTCGAGGAGGGCGGCACGGACGAGAGCCCGGTCGGGGCGGTCAAGGGGCTGCTCGGTGAGCTCGATGGAGCCGAGGGATTCGACCCGGCGGGAGACCACATCGTTGCGCCGGGTGTCCCAGTGGACCTCCTCGCGGGCGGTGAGCAGCGGCGCTCCGGCGAGGTGGGCGGTGTCCTCGTCCAGTGCCGCAGCGTGCAGGATGCGGGCGGAGTGCGAGCCCGCCGGGCGGTCGGCGACTGCGACGGCGAGCCAGGGGAGGGCGCCCAGCGCGGTGCCAGGGGCGAGCTCGGCAGCCGTCCCGGAGGCCATCAGGTACGGGCTGCGCTCGCCGGGGGCGGGGCGCTCCACCCGGGCGCGGGCGATGCGCTCGGGGAAGGCGAGGGCGACGACCAGGCCGGCGGCGGTGGCGTCGGGTAGCGGGGTGGCCGGTTCGTCGGAGGTGGCGCGCAGGAGGCGGCGGACTTCGTCGCGCCAGCGCGAGGCGTACGGGTCCCTGGAGGAACGCACCGCCCGCCAGACTGCGCCGAGGTCGTCGCCGAGGGCGCGCGGGGGTTCCTCGGAGAGCAGGGCGACGACCTCGGCCGCCCGGCGGGCGCCGACGGCGGGAGCACCGTCGACCAGGGCGCGGGCGAGCCGGGGATGCAGTCCGGTACGAGCGAGCCGCGTACCGCGTGGAGTGGCACGTCCGTCGGGGCCGACGGCGCCGAGGGCGGCCAGGGTCTGCCGGGCCGCAGCCATCGCCCCCGCGGGCGGGGCGTCCGGCAGGGCGAGGCCGGTGGCGTCCGGGTCGCCCCAGCAGGCGGTCTGGAGGGCGAACGACGTGAGGTCGGCGAGCGCGATCTCGGGAGTGGGGAACCGTGCGGCGCGGGCGTCCTCGGCCTCGTGCCAGCAGCGGTAGACGGTGCCGGGAGCCTCACGTCCGGCGCGCCCCGCGCGCTGACGGGCGGCGGCGAGCGAGGCCCGTACCGTGACGAGCCCGGCCAGCCCCCGGGCGTGGTCGGTGCGCGGTTCGCGGGCGAGGCCCGCGTCGACCACGACCCGGACGCCGGGGACGGTGAGCGAGGACTCGGCGACGGCGGTGGCGAGGACGACCCGTCGCGAAGCGGACGGGGTGAGGGCGGCGTCCTGGACGGCCTGCGGGGCGCGGCCGTGCAGTTGCAGGACTTCGGCCGCCACGTCGGACAACTGCCCGGCGACGCGGGCGATCTCGCCGACGCCCGGCAGGAAGCAGAGCACGTCGCCGTCACGTTCGGCGAGTGCCCGCCGCACGACGGCCGCGACGTGGTCGAGCAGCGCCGGGTCGACCCGCGTCCCGTGTGCGGGCCGGACGGCGCGCGGCGGCGGCGCCCACACCACGTCGACCGGGTGGGACACTCCGTACGCCTCCACCACCGGGGCGCCACCGAGGAGTGCGGCCCAGGCCGCCGTGTCGGAGGTGGCGGAGGCGCAGACCAGCCGCAGCTCGGGCCGCAGCGCAGCCCGCACGTCCAGCAGGAAGGCGAGCGCGGTGTCGGCGTCCAGGTGCCGTTCGTGGCACTCGTCCAGGACGACCACGTCCACGCCGGGCAGTTCCTGGTCGCGCTGCAACCGCTGGAGCAGCACGCCGGTGGTGACCACCTCGACGACCGTCTCCGGTCCGACGCGGCGCTCCCCGCGCACGGTGTGGCCGACCCGGCCGCCGACGGACCCGCCGAGCAGCCAGGCCATCCGCCGCGCTGCCGCCCGCACGGCGAGCCGCCGCGGCTCGGCGACCAGCACGCGCCGGACCGGGGCGCCGGAGTCGAGCAGCCCGGCCAGGGCGAGCGGCACCAGCGTCGTCTTGCCGGTGCCGGGCGGTGCCGCGAGGACGGCGGTGCCGTCCGTGTCCAGCGCCTCGTGCAGGGCGGGCAGGGCGGTGCGGACGGGCAGTTCGCGCCACGCGGGGTTCAAGCGGCTCAGCCCCGCTCGGTGACGAAGATCGCCGTGCCCGGGATCAGCCGCCCGCGCAGCGGGGACCAGCCGCCCCACTCCTGTTCCAGCCCGGCCGGCCACTCGGGCTCGACCAGGTCGACCAACCGGAAGCCGGCGGCGACGAGTTCGCGGACCCGGTCGCCGAGGGTGCGGTGGTGCTCGACGTAGGTGGCGCGGCCCTGCTCGTCCTGCTCGACGTACGGGGTGCGGTCGAAGTAGGAGGAGATCGCGGTGAGCCCCTCGACGCCGGGCTCGTCGGGGAACGCCCAGCGGATCGGGTGGGTGACCGAGAAGACCCAGCGCCCGCCGGGTCGCAGCACCCGGTGGACCTCGCGCATCAGGCGTTCGGTGTCGGCGCTGAACGGGACGGCCCCGTACGCGGAGCAGGCGAGGTCGAAGGAGGCGTCGGCGAAGGGCAGGACGGCGGCGTCGGCCTGGACGACGGGGATGGGCGCGGTGCCGCGGCCGAGGTCGATCCGGCGGGAGTGTTGGAGCTGGCGGTACGAGATGTCCAGGGCGACGGGGCGGGCGCCGCGGGCGGCGAGCCAGCGGGAGCACTGGGCGGCGCCGGCGCCGATCTCCAGCACGTCCTTGCCCTCGACGGGACCGAGGAGGCGGGCGTCGGCCTCGTCCAGGCCCTCGGGGCACCAGGTGAAGCGGTCGTCGCCGAGGAACTCACCGTGCTCGTCCTGGTACTCGTCGGCGTTGCGGTCCCACCAGTGCCGGCTGGCCCGGCTGCTCTCCCCGACGCCGGCCGAGCGCCGCACCGCGTCGTCGCCCTCCTCCTCGGCCGCCTCGGCGGACTCGACCTCCTCGGCGGAGGTGTCAAGATCGTGAAGGGAGGACTGGGGGGTGGTGGCCACGGTGACAATGCCCATCGCGTAGGGTATGGAGTGCGGAAGCGCCGCTGCCGCGAACCGGCCCGTCTCAGGGCCGGATCCTGGCGGTGGCATCCGGGGAAGGGCCCCTTCGGGCGCCACCGCGAGGTGCGCAATCGGAGGATATGGCCTGATCCGTACCGGGCTCCACCGTCTTGCCTCTCTTGGCGTTGACCGTGCCTGGCCGTCCCCGTATGCTACAAGTTGCGCTGCGGGCCTGCGCGCCTCGGACGGAGCAGGTCGCGCTCGCATCTGTCGAAGACCCCACGGTCGCAAGACGGACGCCGGTTTCTCGTTGTTCACGGGATCCCCGGTGCGCCGTGCTCTTGGCTGTCCGGCTTTCGGTGGGAGCGATACGGGCCCTCCGCGTGGCATTACCTACGACTTTCATGTCCGTACCGGAGCCCTTTTCCTAATGACGAGCCCCACCGACTCCTCCCTCAGCACCACCCCGCAGGTCGCGGTCAACGACATCGGCGACGCGGACGCGTTCCTCGCCGCGATCGACGAGACCATCAAGTACTTCAACGATGGCGACATCGTCGAGGGCGTCATCGTGAAGGTCGACCGTGACGAGGTCCTCCTCGACATCGGTTACAAGACCGAGGGCGTCATCCCGTCCCGCGAGCTCTCGATCAAGCACGACGTTGACCCGCACGAGGTCGTCGCCGTCGGTGACAACATCGAGGCCCTGGTTCTCCAGAAGGAGGACAAGGAGGGTCGTCTCATCCTGTCCAAGAAGCGCGCTCAGTACGAGCGCGCCTGGGGCACGATCGAGAAGATCAAGGAAGAGGACGGCATCGTCACCGGTACCGTCATCGAGGTCGTCAAGGGTGGTCTCATCCTCGACATCGGCCTCCGCGGCTTCCTCCCCGCCTCGCTCGTCGAGATGCGTCGCGTCCGCGACCTCCAGCCCTACGTGGGCAAGGAGCTCGAGGCCAAGATCATCGAGCTGGACAAGAACCGCAACAACGTGGTCCTGTCCCGCCGTGCCTGGCTGGAGCAGACCCAGAGCGAGGTCCGCCAGACCTTCCTCACCACCCTGCAGAAGGGCCAGGTGCGCTCCGGCGTCGTCTCCTCGATCGTCAACTTCGGCGCCTTCGTGGACCTGGGTGGCGTCGACGGCCTGGTGCACGTCTCCGAGCTGTCCTGGAAGCACATCGACCACCCGTCCGAGGTCGTCGAGGTCGGCCAGGAGGTCACCGTCGAGGTTCTCGACGTCGACATGGACCGCGAGCGCGTCTCCCTGTCGCTGAAGGCGACCCAGGAGGACCCGTGGCAGCAGTTCGCCCGTACCCACCAGATCGGCCAGGTCGTTCCGGGTAAGGTCACCAAGCTGGTTCCGTTCGGTGCGTTCGTCCGCGTGGACGAGGGCATCGAGGGTCTGGTCCACATCTCCGAGCTGGCCGAGCGCCACGTCGAGATCCCGGAGCAGGTCGTCCAGGTCGGCGACGAGATCTTCGTCAAGGTCATCGACATCGACCTCGAGCGTCGCCGCATCAGCCTGTCGCTGAAGCAGGCCAACGAGGCCCTGGGTGCCAACCCGGCCGAGGTCGAGTTCGACCCGACCCTGTACGGCATGGCCGCCTCGTACGACGACCAGGGCAACTACATCTACCCGGAGGGCTTCGACCCCGAGGCGAACGACTGGCTGCCCGGCTTCGAGAAGCAGCGCGAGGAGTGGGAGCGCCAGTACGCCGAGGCGCAGGCCCGCTTCGAGCAGCACCAGGCCCAGGTCATCAAGAGCCGCGAGGCCGACGCCGAGGCCGCTGCCGAGGGTGGCGACGCCGTCGCCGCTGCCGCCGGTGGCTCCTACTCGTCCAGCAGCGACGAGGGCTCGGGCGCCCTGGCCTCCGACGAGGCCCTGGCCGCCCTGCGCGAGAAGCTGGCCGGCGGCCAGAGCTGAGGCTCTCGCCCCCCGCTAGCTGACAGCTAGGGAACGGGCCCCATCCGGATTCGTCCGGGTGGGGCCCGTTCCGCGTTCCCGGGCGGGGGACGGCGGCTTCGTTTTCCGGTTTGACTTATGTGTGGTTTATGTGTAGAGAAATGTGAGATGAGGCTCATCGCCCTGCTATAGGCCGGAGTTCGGGTTGCACCTACATTGAGTGGAACTGCCCGAAAGGCTCCTCCATGCGCAACCCCTCCACCGCCGCCCCCACCGCTGTGGTCGGCGGCCGGCTCGCCGCGATCGGCCGGTTCTGCTTCCGCCAACGCCGCTGGGTGCTCGGCTTCTGGGCCGTCGTCCTGGTCGTCGGAGTGCTGATCGGGGGCCGGGTCTTCGAGGGGTCGGTGGCCGGGGCCTCCTCCGCCACCGCCGAGGCCGACCGGGGCAGTGCGGTGGTCGCCGCGGCCGATCCGGTCAAGGGCACGCTGACCGCGGTGGTGGACGGCAAGCCGGTGGACGACCCGGCCGTGCGCACCGCCGTCCAGGAGGCAACCGCCGGGATCGCCGCCCTGCCCGGGGTCTCCGGCGTCCAGGACGCGTACGGCCCGGGCCCCGGCCCGGCCGCGCTGCGGGCCGCCGACGGGACGGCGGGCCTGGTCACCGTACGGATGGCCGCCACCGCGACCCCGGCCCAGACCGACGCGGTCACCCACCGGCTCGCCGCGCTGGACGGCACGGGCGGGGCGCACGTGACCGTCGGCGGGGACCTGGTGCTCCAGCAGGAGGTCAAGAAGCAGACCGAGCAGGACACCCGCTTCGGCGAGATGGTGACCCTGCCGCTCACCCTGGTCGTGATGGTGTTGGTCTTCGGCGGCCTGGCCGCCGCCTCCCTGCCGGTGATCGGCGCCGTCGCCTCGGTGGGCGGGGCGCTGCTGGCCATGTTCGGGTTCAGCCGGATCATGGACATCGACACCAGCGTGCTGCCGATCGCCACCGTGCTGGGGCTCGGACTGTCGATCGACTACGCGCTGCTCATGGTGAATCGTTTCCGCGAGGAACGCGGCCACGGTGCGGGCATCGCCGCCGCCGTCGAGCGCACCGCCGCGACCGCCGGACGCACCGTCGCCTTCTCCGGACTGACCGTGGCCGTCGCGCTGTCCGGCCTGTTCGTCTTCACCAGCCCGGTGCTGGGCGCCGTCGCGGCGGCCGGGGTGAGCGTGGTGGTGATCGCGGTCACCGCCGCGCTGACGCTGATCCCCGCGCTGCTCGGCTTCGCCGGTTCGCGGATCAGGACGCCCACCGCGCCCGTCCCGGACGAGGGCTTCTTCAGCCGGACCGTCCGCCGGGTCCGCAAGCGGGCGGTGGCGGTGACCCTCGCCTCGGTGGCGCTGCTGATGGCGGCCGGGGCCCCCTTCCTGCACGCCGAGATGCGCAGCTCCGGAGCCGCCGTGCTGCCCACCTCCTCGGCCGGGCGGCAGGTCGCCGAGACCATCGACCACCGCTTCCCGCAGGTCGCGGCCGCGCCGATCACCGTGGTGGTCGAGGGCGGGGCGCCGGTGGCGCAGGCGTACGCGGACGACGTGGTCGCCAAGCTGCCCGGGGTGAGCGGGGTGCGGGCGGTGACGCCGGTCGGCGACGGGGTATCGACGGTGGACGTGCTGGTGCACGGGGACCCGCAGGGCGGCACGGCCAAGCAGGTGGTGGACGAGCTGCGCGCGGACCGGGGCGGGCTGCGGACGTACGTCACCGGCGGCGCGGCCTCGGTGGTGGACTTCAAGGACGAGCTGCTGTCGCGCGGGCCGTGGGCGCTCGGCCTGGTCGCGGCCGGGACGCTGGTGCTGCTGTTCCTGATGACCGGCTCGGTGGTGATGCCGGTCAAGGCGCTGCTGATGAACCTGCTGTCGCTGGGCGCCTCGCTCGGCGCGCTGACCCTGGTGTTCCAGGACGGGTGGTTCAGCGGCCTGCTCGGGTTCAGTCCGACCGGCGGGCTGGAGACCTTCATCCCGGTGCTGGTCTTCGCCTTCGCCTTCGGGCTGTCGATGGACTACGAGGTGTTCCTGCTCTCCCGGATCAAGGAGCTGACCCAGCGCGGGCACGGCTGTGTCCGGGCGGTGGAGCTGGGCGTCCAGCGCAGCGGTCGGATCATCACCTCGGCGGCGCTGCTGATGGTGATCGTCTTCGCGGGCTTCGCGCTCGGGGACATGCTCATGGTCAAGCAGATGGGCATCGCGCTGGCCGTGGCGGTCGCGGTGGACGCCACCCTGGTCCGCTGCCTGCTGGTGCCCGCCGCGATGAGCCTGTTCGGCGAGTTCAACTGGTGGGCGCCCGCCCCGCTGCGGCGGCTGCACCGGCGGTTCGGGCTGAGCGAGCACGTCGACCTGCCGGAGATCGAGCAGCCGGTGATCCCCACGCAGGGGCAGGGGCAGGTGGAGGCGCAGCGGTCGGAGCTGGTGGCGTGACGGTCAGCTGAGGCGCTGGAGCAGTTCGACGCTCGCGCGCAGCTGGGCCCGTTCCTCGGTGCTGAGCCGGGTCTCGATGGCGGTGGCGATGTGGTGCTCGCGGCGGGCGCGCTGGTCGAGCAGGGCGGCGCGGCCGGCCTCGGTGGCGGCGATCAGCTGCTTGCGGCCGTCGGTGGGGTGGGGCTGCTGGGCGACCAGGCCGGATTCGGTCATCAGCGCGACGGTGCGGGCCATCGACTGGTGGCGCACGCGCCGGCGGTCGGCGAGTTCGGCGACGGTGTAGGAGCGTTCGTCGCGGACCAGCAGGCCGAGCACGGCGGCCTGGTTCGGCGGCAGGTCGTCGTTGTCGCGCAGGGTGCGGACCAGGCTGCCGAGGGCGGCGCGCAGGTCGGCGGCGAGGTCCAGGGTGTCCGGATGCGGGGCGTGTGGGGCGTCGCTGGTCATGGGAGAAGTCTATCCGGAGGATATGCAGCAAAACTGTACAGTCATGCTGTATGGTTTTGAGCATGCGAATCACGAAGTTCGGACACGCCTGCGTACGCATCCAGCACGACGACATCACCCTGGTCGTCGACCCCGGCGCCTTCACCGACCCCGCCGCACTGGCCGGGGTGGACGCCGTCCTGATCACCCACGAGCACATGGACCACTTCGAGGAGTCCGGGCTGCGCGCCGCGCTGGAGGCCGACCCGGTCCTGCGGGTGTGGACCAACGACGCCGTCGCCGCCCAGCTGGAGGGCCTCGGGCGGCGGGTCACCGTGGTCGGCGAGGGCGACGCCTTCGAGATCGGCGGGGTCGGCGTCTCGGTGCACGGCGAGTGGCACGCGGTGATCCACCCGGACGTCCCGCGGGTGAAGAACATCGGCTTCCTCTTCGACGGCCGGCTGTTCCACCCCGGCGACGCCTTCACCGTGCCGCCGCACGCCGTGGAGACCCTGCTGCTGCCGCTCGCGGCGCCGTGGAGCAAGGCCTCCGAGGTGATCGACTACGTCCGGGAGTCGGGCCCCCGCCGGGCCGTCCCGGTGCACGAGGCGACGCTCAGCCCGATCGGGCAGATGGTGGCCACCCGGCTGCTCGGGCCGGACGGGCCGGGCGTGGGCGGCGCGGAGCTGGTGGTGCTCGGGGAGAGCGAGAGCCTGGAGCTGGGCTGACGGTCCCGGTGCCGCGCCGGTAGCCTGACGCCATGCTGAAGATCGGACTGACGGGTGGCATCGGCGCGGGCAAGAGCGAGGTGTCCCGGCTGTTCGCCGCGCACGGCGCGGTGATCGTGGACTCCGACCTGATCGCCCGCGAGGTGGTCGCCCCCGGGACGGACGGCCTGGCGGCCGTGGTCGCCGAGTTCGGCCCGCAGGTGTTGCGGGAGGACGGCACGCTGGACCGACCGGCCCTCGGGGCGATCGTGTTCGCCGATCCGGAGAAGCTCCGGGCGCTGAACGCGATCGTCCACCCGCTGGTGCGGGCCCGCTCCGCCGAACTGGAGGCGGCGGCCGCAGCCGACGCGGTCGTGGTGCACGACGTGCCGCTGCTCACCGAGAACGGACTGGCCCCGCTGTTCGACCTGGTCGTGGTGGTCGACGCCGACGACGAGGTGCGGCTGGAGCGGCTGGTGCGGTTGCGCGGGATGGCCGTGGAGGAGGCCCGGGCCCGGATGGCCGCCCAGGCCTCGCGCACGGACCGGCTGGCGATCGCCGACCTGGTGATCGACAACGGCGGGCCGCTGGAGGCGTTGGCGGCGCGGGTCGACGAGGTGTGGGCGGAGCTGGTGAAGCGGGCCGCCGCGTAGCGCCGACCGGCGCCCCGGGCTCAGGCCACCGTGAGCGGCAGGCGGGCCCGGACGGCGAAGCCGCCCTCCGGGGTCGGGCCGGCGTGCAGGGTGCCGCCGAGGTCGTCGGCGCGGGTGCGCATGCCGTCCAGGCCGTGCCCGCCCGAGGGCAGGGGCTTCTACACCGGGGCCCTCCCGGGATGATCTTCTGGCCGGGCTGGCCGGTATCAGGTGGCCGGTACCAGGTGGTCGGGACGGGACTTGGACGCTGCTCCGCTGGGAATGGAGCATGGAGTGATGAATGATCGTTTTTCTGCGGAACCGCTGGCCGTCGAGCGGATGGAGGGCTACTCCCGTGCCGAACAGGAGGAGATCCTCGGCCCGGGCGAGGATCCGTACGGAGTCGCCTACACCGGGCTGACCTTCCGGCCCAAGGAGATCCACTTCGGCATCCGGGCGGCCGACGGCCGGCTGACCGCCCACACCGGGCTGCTGCCCGTCCCGCTCACCGTCGGCGGCACCGACCTGGAGGCGATAGGCGTGGGCGGGGTGTGCGTCGCGGCCGAGCGGCGGGGCGAGGGCCTGGCGCACGCCGTGGTCGAAGCGGCCGTGGACCACGGGCGCGCGCTCGGCTTCCGGTACGCGCTGCTGTTCTGCCGCCCGCCGCTGGCCGTGTTCTACCGGAGGCTCGGCTTCCGTGAGGTGGCCGAGGAGGTGACGGTCGAACAGCCGGAGGGGCGGCTGGCGGTGATGCCGCTGTGCACCATGTGGCGGCCGCTGGCGGCGGGCGCCGGGTGGCCGGAGGGCCCGGTGCGGCTGCGCTCACTGCCGATGTGAGCCGCTGACCGGGTGTTCGGGCGGTCAGGCGGGCGTCGCCTCGCCGAGTGCCGCGTGGGCGACGGCCGCCTCGGCCAGGGCGCGGATCATCGGGTGGGCCCGGGTGCCGTCGCCGGACAGCTCGGGCTGGAACAGCGAGGCGAGGAAGAACGGGTGCCCGGGCAGTTCCAGGACCCGGACCTGCCCGGACTCGTCCGTCCCGCTGAAGCGCAGCCCGTGGGCGCGCAGCCGGTCCAGGTAGTCGGCGTTGAGGCCGTAGGAGCAGTGGTAGCGCTCCAGGGTGCCGGTGGCGCCGAGGGCGCGCTCGGCCAGGGTGCCGGGGGTGATCACGACGGCGCCCTCGTGGCCGACCAGGGAGCAGGCGAGCGGAACGATCACCTGCTCCTCGCGGTCGGGGTCCTCCTCGCCGTGGACGGCGCCGGTGAGGCCGCAGACGTTGCGGGCGTACTCCAGCACCGCGTGCTGGAACCCGGCGCAGGTGCCGAGGAAGGGGATGCCGCCCTCGCGGGCGGTCCGGATCGCGGCCAGGGCGCCCGCCTCGCTGCGGTACGGGCTGCCGGGCAGCAGCCAGACGGCGTCGAAGCCGTCGAGGGCGCCGGGTGCCCCGGCGTCCTCCGTGGGGATCCAGTAGGCGTCCAGGACGAGCTGGTCGCGGTCGGCGAGGGCGTCGAGCAGGCCGGGGATGCGGGCGTGCGAACGGACGGCGGGGGAGCGGTCGCCGACCAGGGCGATCCGCGGGGTCAGGTAGGTCATGGGGCTATCCTGACCCCGCATTCGAGATCAGCGCCAACGATGATTTCTTACCTATCGATCAGATCGGTTGATAACCCCCGTGGATCCGCAGCAGTTGCGCACCTTCGCCACCGTCGCCCGGCTCGCCTCCTTCTCCGAGGCGGCCCGGGAGCTCGGCTACACCCAGTCCGCGGTGTCCCAGCAGATCGCCGCGCTGGAGGCGGACCTCGGCACCGCCCTGCTGGTGCGCCGCCCGGTCGGCCCGACCGTGGCCGGGCGGCGGCTGCTGGAGCACGCCCTTCCGCTGTTGGTCCGCCTGGAGGCGGCGCGCGCCGACGTCACGCGCCTGGCGGGCGCCCCGAGTGCCCGACTGGTGCTCGGTGCCACTCCGTTGGCGGTCGGGGCGTCTCTGGGGCGCGCGCTCGGCGAGGTGCGCCGGGCGTACCCGCAGGTGGAACCGGTGGTCCGGGTGCTCGCCCACGACGTGCTGGCAGCCCGGGTCGCCACCGGCGAGGTCGACCTCGCACTGATCGACGGCCTGGCCGCACCCAGCGACCCGCTGCCGCTGCCCGAGGTCGGCCCGCTGACCACCGTCGCGGTGGACGAGCAGCCCGTCGCCGTCGCCCTGCCGACCGGGCACCCGCTGGCCGGACGCGCCGGCCTCGCCCTCGCCGACCTGTCGGCCGCGCGCTGGCTGGACGCCCCCGACCTCGCCCCGACCGCCGACCGGCTGCGCGCCGCCACCGGCACCGACGGCTTCCGGCCCGCCACCCGCTACCGGGGCACCGACCTGCACGGACTGCTCGCCCTCGTCGCCACCGGGCACGGGCTCACCCTGCTGCCCCAGCCGGTGGCGGCCCGGGCGCCCGGCGTCGACCACGCGCCGATCGCCGCGCCCCGGCTGGTGCACCGCACCGAACTCGTCCACGGCAGCCTGCCGGACGGGCCGGCGGCGCTGCTGGCACGGCTGCTGGTCGACTGAGGCGCGCGCGGATGTGGAGGGGTGGTCACCACTCGTTCACGTCCCGGGGCTGACGGTGGCCGTACGGGCGGTGCTGTCATGGGCACAGTCGCCCGGCGATCGGCCGGGCCGGTCCTGGAGAGCCTTCATGATGCTCCGTCAGCCACTCACCGTCGCCGCCGCGGCCGTCCTCGCCGCCGCCGGGCTCGCCACCGGCACCGCGCAGGCCGCCGCCCCGGCCGCCCACCAGCCGGTCAAGTCCGGTGCGCTCGCCACGAGTTGTTCGCAGGCGCACCTGCCGCTGCCCGACCCGTCCTGCACCCCCGGCGCGTACAACCCGGCCGTCACCCAGGCCACCATCGGGCAGACCATCTGCGTCTCCGGCTGGACCGCCACCGTGCGCCCGCCGACCAGCTACACCAACGCGCTGAAGGCCCAGCAGATCGCCCAGTACGGCTACTCGGACACCAGCCCGGCGGACTACGAGGAGGACCACTTCGTCCCGCTGGAACTCGGCGGCGCGCCGCGCGACCCGCGCAACCTGTGGCCCGAGCCGCGCTACGGCAACCAGCCGGCACAGAGCAAGGACTCGGTCGAGACCAGACTGAAGAACGCGGTGTGCGGCCACAAGGTGACCCTGGACGCCGCCCGGAGCGCGATCGCGAGCGACTGGACCACGGCGCTCAGCCGCCTGGGGCTCTGAGCCGGCGGGCAGAGTGATGCCGCCCGGTCCGTCCGGTCCCCTGTGCCGGACGGGCCGGGCGGCCGTCTGTGTGGGTGGTGCCCAAGTGCTGCCGGTGCTCCGAGGGTTACGGGCTCCGCAGGTGTTACTGGTGTCCGTCGCAGCCCGGGAAGGCCTCGCACAGCGGGGCGCTCATGCCGGTGGCGACGTACTTGTCCTCCGGGCCCTTCCAGGCGTCCTTCGGTTGGGCGCCGCCCTTGGTGGTGGCCCAGACGGACAGCTCGCTGACCCACCCGCCGTCGGAGGTGACGTACTCGTGGAGGGTGGCGGTGGAGCCGTCCTGCTGCGGGACGGTGAGCACGGCGGCGAAGTAGGGCGCGCCGTCCGCGCTGTCGACCTTCACGGTGGCGCCGGGCGCGGTCTTGGCGCAGGACTTGAGCGCGTCCTCCAGGTTGTCCGCCGCCAGGTTCGTCAGCTGCTTGGTGCCGCTGCTGTGGGTCGGGTCACCGTGGACGAGCAGGGTCTGCTGGGCGGTCCAGCGGTCGCCGCCGAAGCCGACCGAGGCCTTGGCGGCCGTTCCGGTGAACTGCCCCTCCTGGTCCTTGGTGGGCGCGGTGTGGCACAGCTCCATGCCCTTGAACGTGACCGCTCCGGTGACCGGCTTGGCGTTGGCGGCCAGCGGGGCGTAGTGGTACGTCTCGTCCATCGGGATGCCCTTGGTGTCCATCCAGGCCTTGGCCGGGATGCCCTTGCCGTCGGGCTTGGACGTGCTTGCGCCGGTGGCGGGCGCTCCGGTGGGCGCCGTGCCGGTCGCCGCGGCGCTGGTCGCTGCGGGGGCGGCGGTCTTGCCGCCGTCCTGGCCGCTGTTGTCCGGGCCGCAGGCGCTCAGGGCGCCCACGCAGAGCAGGGCGGCGGTGGTGGCGGTGACCAGTCGGGTGCTGCTGCGCAACTGACGATTCCTCGCGTGTCCGGTGTCGTGGTTCCGGGCGGAGGCCGGGGCCGGTGGCACGTCGGCCGTCCGTCCCCGCCGCCCGGTCGACCCGTGCCTGCGGGCACTCGACATGGCTGTTCCTCCCCCGTTTGGTGCTGCCGTCAGGCCCCCTGGCTCCGCAGCTCACCGCGGGTCTGAGGGTTGGTCAGAGCGGGCGCTGCGTTGACGGCGGACGAAACTTATGCCACGGGAGCGCCGGGAGCAAAGCGGGATTCCCACCCGGGGTCGGGGGAGTGCGGCAGTTGCAGCGGGCCGGTGGGGAACGTGTGTGCGGCCGCGGCGGAAGCCATGGGCGGGACGCGGCCCCGGCCCGCGGATCCGCCCGCGCCCCGACACCGCCGCGCCCGCCGGATCCCTTGCCGGGCGCGTGGTCCGGCGGTGGATCGCACCCGTCCGGAGCGGCGCGGCCGGCACGGGTGGGGGCGGCCGACACCAAGGCTTTCCCCAGGCCGTGAGCGGGCGGGATCCCACCCACGGTGCGTGTCGGAGCGTCGGCGCAGGGTGGTGGTGCGGGTGCGGCCGGTACGGAATCCGGACGGAATCCGGACCGGGCCGTTACGGCTGGGGGTGGGTCCCCGGGACGCCGAGTTGGGCGGCGAGCCAGGGGAGGGCCTGGGTGAAGGTGGCGGCGCCGGTCTGCCAGGTGTGCTTGCCCGAGCCGACGGCGGAGGTGGTGCGGATGCCGTCCCGCTTGGCAGCCGCCTCCAGGGCCTTGGCGGACTCGATCTGGCCGTGCTCCTCGTCGCCCTGGCCGAAGAAGCCGGAGACGCCCTGGTACTTGGGGTGGTGGGCGAGCACGGTCAGCGGGTCGTGGGCGGCCCAGGCAGCCGCGTCGCCGCCGTACAGCTCCTGGATGGTGTGGTCCTTGTCACCGATGTACGGGCCCTTGTCGCCGGAGAAGTCGCCGAAGTGGGTGAAGCGGTTGGGGTGTTCGACGACCAGGTCGACGGCGCAGGTGCCGCCCATCGACCAGCCGGCCACACCCCACTTGTGCGGGTCGGTGGCGGCGTTGAAGGTCTTCTGGATGTACGGCGGGACGTCCTTGAGCAGGTGGCTCTCGGAGTTGCCGTGCGGCCCGTCCACGCACTCGGTGTCCACCCGGAAGCCGCCGGTGGCGTCGACGAAGACCAGGATCGGGGAGAAGCCGTTGTGCTTGGCGGCGAACTCGTCGGCGGTCTTCACCGCGTTGCCGGAGCGGATCCAGTTGTCGGGTGCCGCGAACTCGCCGCCGATCATCTCCAGCACCGGCAGCTTGGGCCGGCTCTGGCTGCGGAACCAGGCGGGCGGCAGGTAGACCAGCTCCTGGCGGTGGGCGAAGCCGCTCGCGGTGTCCGGGATGTCGACCTGGACGATGCGGCCGGTCCTGGTCTTGCCGTGGATCGAGCCGAGTTCGGCCAGGGTGATCTGGTCCGGCAGCGGCTGTCCGCTGAGCTCGCCGATCGCGTCGTCGATCGTCGGGTAGTAGCCGGTGGCGATGTTCACGCTGTTCGCGGCGCAGAACAGCGCCAGCAGCGCGGTCGGCGCCACCAGCGCCCGCCGCCACCACCTCGCGCCGCGCCAGCCGAAACCCAGCACGGAGAACGCCGCGATCGCCACCCCGCTCCACAGCCACACCCCGAACGGGATCGGATCGGTGATCCCGCCCAGGGTGAGCACCCCGGCGGCGACGACCGCGGTGACCGCGAGCGCCGTGCCGAGCGCGATCGGCCCCCACTTGCGCTGCCAGTTCCGGTCCCGCCAGCCCACCGTGACCACGAGCAGGGCGAGAGCGGCGGCCTGGACCGTCCAGGGGAACCAGCCGTCGAGCAGGGAGACGTTCATGCGCGGAGGCTAGGCGCGGCGGATGAGAACGGGCTAAAGAAGCTGACCGTCCGCTGATCAGATGCTGGGAGCGGGCTGGAAGCGGAGCCGGGGACGGCGTGTCCCCGCGCGGGCGCGCCGTCAGACGGTGAAGCGGTCGTGCGGGGTCCCGCGCTCCCAGACGGCCTCGTAGGCGGTGGAGACCGTCTTCACCACCTCCGGGTCCTCGGTGAACTCGTGTCCGGCCCAGTCGCCGTCGCCGGTGAACCAGTGGAAGAGGACCAGGCGGTCGTCGATCAGCCAGAGGTCGTTGCCGGGGAGGGCGAGGTCGGAGGCGAGACGGCGGGGGAGCCAGCGGACCTGTTCCCCGGCCGCGATGTTGGCGGTGGTGAGGGCGTGCTCCCAGCGGATGTAGTCCGTCACGGGCTCGGAGACGATCCGGGCCCGGCGCAGGACGACGCCCCGGGCGACGGTCTCCCGCACGAGGGGGAGCCAGCCGGCCCAGAAGCCGGAGCCGGGATCGAGGTCGACCGCGCCGGAGCGCTTGAACTCCTTGAAGGCGGCGGCCTCGTCGGCGACGCCGTAGACGTCACGCATCTCCAGGTGGACCGCCGTGCGCCGCGCGCCCCTCAGCAGGGCGGAGAAGTCCGGCACGTTCTGCGTCATCGCACACCTCTCACGGGGTGGTGGGGTCGGGATCGTTGCGGCGGGTGAGACGGTGACCTGGCTGCACTACGTCCGCACCGCGCAGACGCTCGGCTTCACGCTGGCCGGGATCGCCCAGCACGGCGCGCAGCTGCGCGACGCGCCCGACAGCGCCGAGGCGCTGTCCGTGCTGCTCCAGGACAAGATCCGGATCATCGACGAGCGCATGGCCTCCCTCGCCGCGCTGCGGGCGGACCTCGACGCGCGCGTGGGCACCGGATGCCCACTGCGCGGCTGAGCCGGACGGGTCAGCCGGCGGGGACCTCGGGCGCGGTCCAGCTGGCCATCAGTCGGAGTGAGTTGGCGGTTTCGGAGCCCGGTTCGACGTTGTAGACGCACAGGGTCTGCTCCGCGTCGCCGGGTACCTGGAAGGACTCGTAGGAGAAGTGCAGGGCTCCGACGAGGGGATGGTGGTAGTGCTTGGCGCCGTGGGTGCGGCGCAGTACCCGGTGGTCGTTCCACCAGCCGGTGAACTCCAGGGACTTCAGCGTCAGTTCGCCGACCAGGTCGGCGAGCCGGCGGTCGTGCGGGTAGCGGCCCGCTTCGAGCCGGAGGACGGCCACGGTTTCGGCGGCGATCCGCGCCCAGTCGCCCACGCGCTCGCGTGCCCGGGGGTCGAGGAGGTAGTAGCGGGCCAGGTTGCGGCGGGTGGCGGGCAGGGCGTCGAAGTCCGTGAGCACCTCCCGGGCGAGCCGGTTGGAGGCCAGTACGTCGGTGCGCCGGCCGAGGATGAACGCCGGTACGTGGTCGAGGGTTTCGAGCATCAGGTGCAGTCCGGGCCGGACCCGTTGCGTCTCGGCGGGGGCGCGGCGAGGGGACCGGGTGCCGGAGCGCAGGAGGTCGGTGAGGTGCTCGCGTTCGGTGTCGTCCAGGCGCAGTGCGCGGGTGATCGCGTCGACGACCTCGGGGGAGGGGTTGCGGGCGCGGCCCTGCTCCAGGCGCGTGTAGTACTCGGTGCTGACGCCGGCCAGGCGGGCCACCTCGTCCCTGCGCAGGCCGGGCACGCGGCGTACGCGCCCGTCGGCGGGCAGCCCGGCTTCGCGGGGGGTGACGCGGGCACGGCGTGAGCGCAGGAAGCCGGCGATCTCCTTGGTGCGGTCCATGAAGCCCATTGTCGGTGGAGCGGAGGGATGGTGGCGGGGCCTTGGGTGGCCCTGCTGGTACCTGCCTGGGTGGGGCCGGTTATGGCGGTCCGGGGGGTCGGTTCGGGGGCTGTACTGGATCTGCGGCCGGCGGGGATCGGTCGTCACTCCCCTGGAAGGAAAGCATCATGTCCACGAACTCGTCGCTCCAGCCGCTGGCCGGTCGTGTCGCCGTCGTCACCGGGGCCTCCAGCGGCATCGGTGAGGCGTCCGCCGAAAAGCTGGCGTCGCTGGGTGCCCGCGTCGTCGTCCTGGCGCGGCGGGCCGAGCGGCTGGCTGAGCTGGTCGAGCGGGTCGAGGAGAACGGTGGCGCTGCGTCGGCGATCGCCGTCGATGTCACCGACGCTGCTGCTGTGCGGGCCGCCGCCGAGCGGGTGGAGGCCGAGTTCGGCGGTGCCGACCTGCTGCTGAACAACGCCGGCGTGATGCTGCCGGCTCCGATCGAGGAACTGGCGACGGACCAGTGGAAGCAGCAGATCGACCTGAACGTCACCGGCCTGATGAACGCGATCGGTGCCTTCACTCCGCAGCTGGTGAAGGCTGCGGGGGAGCGCGGGGTGGCGGACCTGATCAACACCTCGTCCATCGCGGCTCAGAACATCTTCCCCAACTTCGCGGTGTACTCGGGGACCAAGGCGTACGTCTCCCACCTGTCGCGCCACCTGCGGACCGAGTTGGGGCCGAAGAAGGTGCGCGTCTCGGCGGTGGAGCCGGGGATCGTCGCCACCGAGCTGCAGAGCCACGTGACGGATCAGGGTGCGCTGGAGTGGCTGGAGGGGTCGAAGGAGACCGTGGAGTGGCTCACGCCGGAGGACGTGGCGGAGCTGGTCGGTGTGATCGCGACGCTTCCGGCGCGGGTGAACCTCCAGCAGGTCACCATCATGCCGACGGGGCAGGCCAGTTAAGCGGTGGCGCTGCGGACGTGTCACGGGCGGTGCTGACGAGGCGGCGCAGGGCGGCCTGAGCGGGTGGCCCCCAGGTGGCTTTGCCGCCGGGGCGGTTGTGACGGCCGGCCTCGCCGACGAAGATGCCGCCGAGGGCACGGATGAGGGCCCAGCCTCGGGCGCGGCGCAGGGTGGCGGGGTCGGGGGCGGGCTGGTAGGCGTGGTGGAAGAGGTCGGCGGCGCCGTCGGGGAGCAGGTTCCAGGGGGCGGCGAGGTCGCAGGCCGGGTCGCCCGCGCAGAGTTCGCCGAAGTCGATGACGCCGCAGAGGGTGCCGTCGGCGGTGAGGACGTTGGCGGGGTGGAGGTCACCGTGGATCCAGCGGGCCGGGCCGGTCCAGGGCGGGGCGGTGACGGCGTCCTCCCAGATGGCGAGGACAGCGTCCGGGTCGGGGATCAGGCCCAGGTCGGTGGCTGCGGCGAGGCCCTTGGTGAACTGCTCGGCGTGAAGGGCCAGCGGGCCGCCGCGTCCGTCGCGCCCGGCGGGGGCCGAGGCGGGGGCGGGCTGGTGGAGGGCGGTGAGGAAGGCGGCCAGGGTGCGGGCGGCCTCGGCGGCTCGGGTGACGGGCGCGCGGTCGGCGGGGGTGCCGGGGACCCAGGTGGTGATCAGCCAGGGGTGGGGGAAGCGCTCGGAGGGTTCGCCGAGGCGCTGCGGGAAGGGGACCGGGAGGGACAGCGGCTGTGGGAGCGCGGGCAGCCAGGCGTGCTCCTTGCGCAGCATGGCGCCGGCGGAGGAGGTTGCCCAGGGCAGTCGGACGGCGAGGTCGTCCCCGAGCCGCCACATCTGATTGTCCCAGCCCAGTGCCCCGAGGCGGAGGGGGAGGTGGGAGAGGTCGGGATGCTGGTCGAGGAGGAGGCGGTGGATGAGGTCGGCGGTGATCTCCGTGGGCGTGTGGGTCATGGAGGAACGGTAGTTGAGGCCGACGGCCGGGCGTACGAGAACGGGCGGCTCCGCGTGTGACGCGGAGCCGCCCGTGGTCTGTGTCAGCGGGCGGAAGAGAAGTCGCCGGCCCGGATGCCGGCCACGAACGCCCGCCAGGCCGCAGGAGAGAAGCCGAGGGCCGGGCCGTGGGGGTCCTTGCTGTCGCGGACCGGAACGAGGCCGGTGATGCCGTCGGCGACCTCTATGCAGTCGCCTTGGCCGTTGCTGTAGGTGCTCTTTCGCCAGTTGGCGATCTGGAGCTCTTGATTCATGGGGAGTACTCCTCTGCGACTTCCCTCAACCATGCGATGGACCTCTCGGGTTGGACCGATGACGCCATGAGGCGATGGAAGGCGTCCTCATGGCGGGCGATCTCCTGCGGCCGTTCCGAGTAGATGCTGCTGGTAGTCGCCTCGGAATACGCCACGCTGCCGGGGATGTCGTTGAACGAGAGAATGGAGAACGACGCGCCCATCGCCGCGTGTGCACCGGCGGAGAACGGCAGGACCTGAATCGTGATGTTGGGGTGCGCATCCGCCATCGCGGCCAGGTGATTCAACTGTTCGGTCATGTCCTGATTGCCACCCACCGGCCGCCGTATGACGGCTTCGCCGATGATCGCCCAGAGTTGCGGAGGCTCATGGCGATCGAGGATCCGCTGGCGATCCATCCGCAGGGCAACCCGTCGCTCGACTTCCTCGGCGGACTCGGTCGGATTCATCGCCCGGATCACATGCCGTGCGTATGCCTCGGTCTGCAGTAGTCCCGGAACCAACTCGCACTGGTAGGTCACGATCCTCGCCGCGTCCGACTCGAACCCCACGTATGCGCGGAACCAGTCCGGCAAGGCGTCGCCGTAGGCGTGCCACCAACCTTGCTGGCGGCTCTGGCGAGTCAGGTTGAGGAAGCGCTTCACCTCATCCGGTGAAGTGACGCCGTAATGGGCCAGGAGCTTCGCAGCGTCGCGCTCTTGTAGTGGGACCAACCCGCTCTCGATGCGGCTCAGCTTCGAAGCGGACCAATCGAGTGCGGCGGCGACGTCCTTGGCGTTCATCTCACGAGACGCCCGCAACTTGCCGAGTTCGCTGCCGAGCCTACGCCGCAGCACGGTCGGACTGCTCATGCGTCACACTCCCTGCCCGGTGGCTTCCTTGCATAGTTTGCCATCACTCCTGGAGTCCAATCTCGGTTCATGATCGAGCAATTGCATGACGGAAGCAGTTGCATGCAATTGCTTCTCCAGGGCATGCTACAGGGAGTAGCCCGTCGGATCGCCTGAGTGATCGAGACTGGCCTGCTGCCGGGCATTCCCTTGCCTTCGCCCGGTCGTCGCATGGCTTCAACCCCTCTCTCTGGAAGGTGCCTTCGCCATGTCTCGAAACTCCTCCTCCACCACCTGGCTCCCGCGCAGCCGTCGCTCGCCCGCCGTCGCGCGGCAGCGGCTCTCCGTCCTCCTCTCCTCCATCCCGAACGGGGACCGCTTCCTTGACTCCGGGCTCGTGGTCACCACCGAGTTCGTCACCAACGCCGTCCTGCACGGCACCCCGGTCGGCCACCTCATCTACTTCGCCCTCGACGTCGACCCCACCCGCCTCCGCATCGAGGTCCACGACGCGCGGGGCGACCGCCTCCCCGCGCTCTCCTCGCCCGGTCTCGACGGTGAGACCGGGCGAGGACTCCACCTCGTCGACTCCCTCACCAAGCGCTGGGGCTGCTGCCCGCGCCGACCCGTGGGCAAGATCGTCTGGGGCGAGGTGGCCGCGTGAGGGCCGACCACGAGATCCGCGTCGAAATCCCCGGTTCCAGGCCCCCATTGGTCCGCACCCTCAGCCCCGACGCGCTCGAATCCCTCTGGAACTCGATCTGCTGCCGCCCGATGTCCCGGCTCCAGCGTGAGATCCTGGAGCGCGCCCTCACCGGCCCCTGCGCCGAACGCAACATCGTCCGTCACCTCGCCGCCCACCCGTGCCTCGTCCTCCCTTTCGGCGACTGCGAGCTGCGCATCAGCTGGGCCAACACCGCCGAGGGGGCCCCGGCGTGATCGACCGCCTCCGGGACCACTGGTTCCAGCACTGGTCCCGCACGCCCGTCGCCCGCCTCCTGCGCGCCGAACGACGCCGCCTCCGAACCGAGTTGGCCCGCAGACTGCCCGGAGCCTCCGCAGCGGTCCGCCAGCGCGTGCTCGCGTCGATCAGGGACACCGAATCCACCTGATTGCGTCCACTCCAACCGAAGTTGCTGTGGCCGGCCGTCCGAGGGCTCGACCCGACAGGGCGCCGGGCCGACCGGCCTCATCGTTTCCTGCCCCCGCCGGCGACGACCGTGGTCGGCGGGGGTGAACTCCACGCAGGCTCTGGCGGCGGTGGCCGTCCCGCCGATTCCGCCGCGCCGTCGCAGCAGTACGACGAGGCCCCACTCGGCCGCGACGGCTGGGTGAGGCCTCTCTCGTTCCGGCGGGAATCCCCGTTCGGCCGCGGGGTGTCAGGTGCGGCTGACGTGGGCGGTGGCGGTCGCCGCGCCGGGGACGGTGGCGCGTACCCGGACCCGGCCCCGGACCCGGAAGGTGCGCGGAGGGACGGGGGCGGGCCGCGGTCAGGCTGGGGACGGTCCGGCGATCCGCCCGTTCACGACGTGGCGCACTGCGCCGGACGGGCGCGGAATGCCGCCGAGCAGGCCAAAGTGCCGCCCGGGCGGCATCCGGCCCGATCCGAGGTCAGCCCGAGAAGCGCTCGCGCAGGCCCGCGAGGCCGGAGGTGAAGACGCCGTGGACGCGTTCGGTGGAGTCCTTGCGGTGATCGGGCTCGATGTCGTAGCTGACGCTCCACTCCACGAAGCTGGCGCCCAGTTCGGTCACCGGGGTGACCCGCAGAGTGGCCCGGTAGCCGTCGAAGTGGAAGGTGCCGTCAGGGAAGCTGTAGGTGTAGCTGCGGGCCTCGGTGTCGTAGGCGAGCAGCGTCTCGTGCAGGACGACGCCGTCGGGCAGCTCGAAGACCCGGACCGATCCGATCGCGTTGCCCGTCAGGCCGTTGCCGAGCCGGCTGGGCGGCAGGTGGGGGTGCCAGTCGCCGAGGGCGTGGAAGTCCCCGACCAGCTCCCACACCCGCTCGGCGGGGGCCTCCACCACTGTGCTGACCGTCAGGACCGCCATAACTGGTGCCGCCTTTCCTTCGGTTGGTGAGGAGCTAATTCTGATGTCACGTCAGATGGTGCCGCCAGGGGGCGAGCCGATCGGGGCGGGCCGTAGGATCGCCGATCATGGAACCGAGTACCGGACTGATCGCCGTTCCGCCCGGCCGTGTCACGCTCTCCGACCGCCGCACCCAGCGGACGTGGAGCGTGGAGGTGGCCCCGTTCGAGCTGGCGCCCTGTTCGGTCACCCGTGAGCAGTACGAGGGCCTCGCGGGCGACCGCCGCCCCGCGCACAGCGTTTCCTGGCTGGACGCCGTCCACCACTGCAACGAGCTGTCGCGGCGCGAGGGCCTGGCGCCCGCCTACCGGGTGGACGGCGAAGAGGTCTCCTGGGACGGCGGCGCCGACGGCTACCGGCTGCCGACCGAGGCCGAGTGGGAGCACGCCTGCCGGGCCGGGACGGACGGCCCGCGCTACGGCCCGCTGGACGAGATCGCCTGGCACCGCGGCAACTCGGGCGAGCGCCCGCACTCCGTCGGAGAGCTGCGGCCCAACGCCCACGGGCTGTACGACCTGCTCGGCAACGTGTGGGAGTGGTGCTGGGATCTCTACGACCCCGAGGTGTACGGCAGTTACCGCGTCCTGCGCGGCGGCGGCTGGTTCGACGAGCACTGGAGTTGCCGCGCCTCCGTCCGCCGCCGCAGCCACCCGACCCTGCGGATCGACGACGTGGGCTTCCGGCTCGCGCGGTCGGCAGGGGCTTAGAAGTCATCTTGTTACGTCCCGTAGCGGCGGACCGTCGTCATGTCTGCCGTGAGAGGTGCCGGTAGCAGATGAGTGCTGCGGCGATGCCGGCGAAGGCGGCGAAGTGGTCGGCCTTGTACTCGCAGCGGCGGTGGAGTCTGCGGAAGCCGTTCAGCCACGCCACCGTCCTCTCGATCACCCAGCGGTGCCGGCCAAGGCGCGTGGAGGCTTCCAGCCCACTCAAGACTCCAAACGAGATGTCTTCCTCGGAACCAGGCGGAGATTCCGGCGGAACCCCCTCGGCGGGCCGCGCGTTGGCGCCTGCGTGAACGATGAAGCGGTGTCCCTGCGTCCGATAGCCGAAGCCGACCTCCCCGCGTTCGGCCGGCTGGTCAACGACCCCGAGGTGATCGGCGAGTTCCAGTGGTTCGGCTGGCGGGACCCGGAGCGCTTCCGGCGCCGGTGGGCGGAGCACGGGCTGCTCGGCGACGACCAGTGGATCTTCGCGGTCGTGGCCGGCGAAGAGTTCTGCGGCTTCGTCGCCGCCAGGCGGAAGGGGATGCTGCCGACGGCGCCGTTCTGGAGCATCGGCATCCAGCTGATGCCGCAGGCGCGCGGACGGGGCATCGGTACGCAGGCCCAACGGCTGCTGGTGGACTACCTGTTCGCGCACACGCCGGCGATGCGGGTGGAGGCGGACACGGACGTCGACAACATCGCGGAGCAGCGCGCCCTGGAGCAGGTCGGCTTCACCCGGGAGGGTGTCCACCGTGCGGTGACCTTCCGGGCCGGGCACTGGCGCGACGGGGTGTTCTACGGCATGCTGCGCACCGACCCGAGGCCCTGATCGAAGGGGCCCTTCAGGCGATCCCGAACCACTCCGGGGCGAGGTCCTCCGGGGTCCGGGCAGAGGGCTCCAACTCCTCCAGGTACCACGGCAGGTCGCCGTACACGTGCAGCAGCGTGTACGCCATGAGCAGCCGCGGTTCGAAGGGGCGGCCGTAGGCGGTGAGCAGCCGCCCGAGCAGGTGCGGGTCGGCGCGGGTGGTGAAGAGGCCGACGGCGACCAGGTCGTAGGCCGGGTCGCCGATCATCGCGGGCTCGAAGTCGATCAGGCCGGTGAGCCGCCAGCGGCCGTCCGGGTCGGCGATCAGGTGCTCGCGCATGAACTCGGTGTGCAGCAACGATCGTCGGGTGGCGGCCGAAAGGCTCTTCAGGGCGTGTCGGCCCTGGGGCCGCGGCCGCGCGGGACGTCCGTCGGGACGTTCGCCTGGACGTCCGCCCGGGCGGGTTCCGGGCCGGTGGCCGGGTCGCGGGTGAGCAGGTAGCGGGCGCCGGGGCCGGCCTGGGCGGCCCGGTCGTCGGCGTTGTAGAGGGCGCAGCGGGTGAGCGAGAGGCAGCCGCAGCCGATGCAGCCGGTGAGTTTGGCCTTGAGCAGTTCGAGTTCGGCGATCTGTTCGTCGATCCGGCCCTGCCAGGACGCGGCGACGGCGGTCCACTCGGCGCCGCTGGGGGCGGGGCGCTCGGGCAGCCGGTCGAGGGCGACCCTGGCCTCGTCCAGGGAGAGTCCGACCCGCTGGGCGGCCCGGACGAAGGCGATCCGGCGCAGCGTGCCGCGCAGGTAGCGGCGCTGGCCGCCGGAGGTGCGGGTGGCGTGGATCAGGCCGAGGCTCTCGTAGTAGCGCAGCGCGGAGGCGGCCAGGCCGCTGCGGGCGGCCAGCTGGCCGATGGTGAGCAGGTCGCCGGAGCGCGGGCCGGTGGTGCGGACGCCGTCGGGTATCGCGGTCATGGGGGCTCACTGTAGCCGCTTGACCTCAAGCTCGCTTTAAGTTGCACGATCGGTGCATGACGACGAAGACAGAGACGGCGGCCCCGGCCCGCTTCGAGGACCTCCAGCCGCTGATGGCCCTGATGACCGGCGACGAGAAGCACGACGTCGCGGCCACCTCCACACTGGACGCGCTCTGGGTGCTGTACGACCGGGTGCTGCGGGTCACCCCGGGCACCGCCGAGGCGCAGGACCGCGACCGCTTCCTGCTCTCCAAGGGCCACGGCCCGATGGCCTACTACGCCGTGCTGGCCGCCAAGGGCTTCATCGATCCCGCCGTGCTGCCGAGCTTCGGCGGCTACGACTCCCCGCTGGGCTACCACCCGGACCGCACCCTGCTGTCCGGCGTGGAGATCTCCTCCGGCTCGCTCGGACACGGCCTGCCACTGGCCGTCGGCACCGCGCTCGGCCTGCGGGCGCAGGGGCTGACCGACCCGGCGGTGTGGGTGCTGGTCGGCGACGCCGAGTTCGACGAGGGCTCCAACCACGAGGCGGTGGCCTTCGCCGGCGCCTACGGGCTGGACCGGCTGCACGCGGTGGTGATCGACAACTCCTCGGCCACCCATGGCTGGCAGGGCGGGATCGCCCAGCGGTTCGCCGCCGAGGGCTGGTCGACCGCGACGGTGGACGGCCGCGACCACGAGGCGCTGCACCGCGCCTACACCACCGCGCACCCGGGCCGCCCGCACGTGGTGGTCGCCCGGGTCGAGCCGAAGTACTCCTGATCGCGCCGGCGCCACGAGAGATCACGCCAACACCCCCAGAACGAAAGGCACTTACCCCATGGACACCATGCGCGAGCGCTTCGTCGACGTCACGACCCGCCTCCTGGACGAGGACCCCCGGCTGGCCGTGGTGCTCGCCGACATCACCGCCGCCGCCTTCGAGCCCGCCCACGAGCGCCACCCCGACCGGGTGGTCAACGTCGGCATCCGCGAGCAACTGCTGATCGGCGCGGCCGGCGGCCTGGCGCTGAGCGGGATGCGGCCGATCGCCCACACCTTCGCCAGCTTCCTGGTCGAACGGCCCTTCGAGCAGCTCAAGTTGAGCCTGGTCCACCAGGGTGTCGGCGCCGTCCTGGTCAGTGCGGGCGGCTCCTACGACAACCCGGCGGCCGGCCGTACCCACATGTCCCCGGGCGACGTCGCCCTGCTGGACACCCTCCCGGACTGGACGGTGCACGTCCCCGGCCACCCCGAGGAGGCCGAGCGGCTGCTGCGCCACGCCGTCGCCGACGGCGACCGCAACGTGTACGTCCGGCTCTCCAACCACCAGAACACCGCGCCCGTTCCGGTCGAGCCGGGCCGCTTCACCACCGTGCGCACCGGCACGCGCGGCGTGGTGCTGGCCGTCGGCCCGATGCTGGACGCGGTGCTGGCGGCCACCGAGGGGCTGGACGTCACCGTGCTGTACGCGGCGACGGTGCGCCCCTTCGACACCGCCGGTCTGCGCGCCGCCATGGGGGAGCGCACGGACGTGGTGCTGGTGGAGCCGTACCTGGAGGGCACCTCGGCGAACGAGGCGCACGCCGCGCTGGCCGACCGCCCGCACCGGGTGCTGGCCCTGGGCGTGCCGCGCGGGGAGCACCGGCACTACGGCTCGATGGCCGAGCACCTGGCCGCCTACGGCCTGGACGCCTCCTCGCTCAAGGAGCGGATCGCCACCTTCCTCTGGTGAGCGGTCAAGTGAGCACCACGGCGACGGAGTCCGCCGCCAGCCGCACCGCCGCGCCCTCCACGGAGGCCGCGCCGAAGGCCGCCACCACCTCCCGCCCGGAGGCCGCCAGCGGCAGCGCCGCCCCGGACGGGCCGAGGTTGACCGCCACCCGGTACGGCCCCCGGTGCACCACCAGCCAGCCCGCCGCCTCGTCGAAGGCGACCCGGACGGCGCCGAGGTCCGGGTCGGCCAGCTCGGGGCGTTCGCGCCGCAGTCGGATCAACGTCCGGTACCACTGGAGGAGTTCGGCGTGCGGGGCGCGCCGGGCCTCGGTCCAGTCGAGGATCGAGCGCAGCACGGTGGCCGGCTCCTGCGGGTCCGGGACGGCCTCGGCGGCCCAGCCGTGCTCGGCGAACTCCCGGCGCCGACCGTGCCGGACGGCCTCCGCGAGGTCCGGGTCGGTGTGGTCGGTGAAGTACTGCCAGGGGGTGGCTGCGCCCCATTCCTCGCCCATGAACAGCATCGGGGTGAACGGCGAGGTGAGCACCAGCGCGGCCCCGCAGGCCAGTCGCCCGGCGGGCAGCGAGGTGGAGATCCGGTCGCCGAGCGCCCGGTTGCCGACCTGGTCGTGGGTCTGGAGGTAGCCGAGCAGCCGGTGGCCGCCGCCGGGACCGAACGGCCGCCCGTGGCTGCGCTCCCGGAAGGAGGACCAGGTGCCGTCGTGGAAGAACCCGCGCCGCAGCGTCTTGGCGAGGGCGGCGAGCGGCTCGCGCGCGAAGTCCCCGTAGTAGCCCTGGGATTCGCCGGTCAACGCGCAGTGCAGGGCGTGGTGGAAGTCGTCGCTCCACTGCGCGGTGAGTCCCTGGCCGCCGGCCTCGCGGGCGGCCGTGGTGCGCGGGGTGTTGAGGTCGGACTCGGCGATCAGGAACAGCGGGCGGTTGCTCGCGGCCGCCAACCGCTCGACCTCGTGGGAGAGTTCCTCCAGGAAGTGGACGGCCCGGTCGTCCGCCAGAGCGTGCACCGCGTCCAGTCGC
The DNA here is from genome assembly GCF_044329365.1 of Kitasatospora sp. NPDC017646. NCBI lineage: Bacteria > Bacillati > Actinomycetota > Actinomycetes > Kitasatosporales > Streptomycetaceae > Kitasatospora > Kitasatospora sp. NPDC017646. The sequence continues at coordinate 43,000 of NZ_JBIRJC010000037.1, forward strand.
AGGCCGTCGATCCGGTAGTCGCGCAGCCAGGCCAGCGCGCTGCCGATCAGGTAGGCGCGCACCTCGTCCGAGCCGGGCGCGTCCAGGTTGACCGCCGAGCCCCACGGGGTGTGGTGCCGGTCGGTGAAGTACGGGCCGTACGCCGGAAGGTGGTTGCCGGACGGGCCGAGGTGGTTGTGCACCACGTCGAGCACCACTCCCAGGCCCTTGCGGTGCGCGGCGTCCACGAAGCGCTTGAGCCCCTCCGGCCCGCCGTAGGGCTCGTGCACGGCCCACAGTGACACCCCGTCGTAGCCCCAGCCGTGCCGGCCCGGGAACGGGCAGACCGGCATCAGCTCGACGAAGTCCACTCCCAACTCGACCAGGTGGTCCAGCCGTTCGGCGGCGGCGTCGAAGGTGCCGCGCGCGGTGAAGGTGCCGACGTGCAGCTCGTACAGCACCGCGCCGGGCAGCGCGCGGCCGCGCCAGCCGGACTGCGACCAGCGGAAGGCGGCGTGGTCCACCGCCCGGCTGGGGCCGTCCGGGCCGTGCGGCTGCCGGGGCGAGCGCGGGTCGGGCAGCGGCGGGCCGCCGTCCAGCCGGAAGGCGTAGTCGCCCTCGGGCGCCTCGCCCGTCCACCAGCCGGCCCGCTCGGGGCAGCGGGCCAACGCGTGGGCGCTGCCGTCGACCTCGACCGAGACCGAGGAGGCCGCGTACGGCGCCCAGACCTCGTAGCGAGCCATCCTCAGCCCCTCCTGCTCAGCAGTGCCACCGGATGCGTCGCCAGCAGCTCCGCGACCGGCACCTCTCCGGACGGGAAGCTGCGCAGCGACAGCAGGTCCGTCCAGGGGCCGCCGGCGGGCAGCTCCAGCACCTCGCCGCGCCAGCCGCCCGCCCGGGCCAGCCCGTACGGCAGCCGGGTGACGGCGGTGACCACGTCCTCGCCCCGGGCGAAGGCGATCAGGTGGTCGGGGGCGGCCAGCGGCCGGTAGGCGCCGAGCGGGCCGGAGCGGCGAAGGTGCAGGGCGGTGGCGGTCAGGTGCAGCTTCTCCCGGGCGAGGTCGCCGGGGCGCGGGGTGGCCGCGTCGGTGAGCCGTACGGCCAGCGCGCCGAGGTCCACCACGCCCCGGTTGTCCGGGTCCACGAGGGTGTACAGCGGCTCCTCGCTGCCCTGGTAGAGGTCCGGCACGCCGGGCATGGTCAGGTGCAGCAGGGCGGCGGCCAGGGTGTTGGAGCGGGCGTACGGGGCGAGCGCGTGCACCAGGCCCTCGATCCGGGGGAGCAGCCCGGCGTTGCCGTGGACGGCGCGGGCGCGCTGTTCCAGAGCCTGTTCGTACCCGGCGTCGGGGGCCGTCCAGGAGGTGTGGAGCTTGGCCTCGCGGGCGGCCTTGAGCAGGGCGGCGACCAGCCGGTCCGGGCTGATCGGCCAGGCGGCCACCAGGGTGTGCCAGAGCAGCCAGTCCGCGTCGCGGTCCAGACCGGGAGCGGGGGGCCCGGCGGCGGTGGACCAGGCGGCGGCCTCGGCGGCCCAGGCCTCGGGCTGCTCGGCGAGGACGGCGAGCCGGGCCCGGGCGTCGGCGCTGCGCTTGGTGTCGTGGGTGGAGAGCACCGTCATGCTGTGCGGCCAGGTGCGCTCCAGGTACTGGCACCAGTCGTGGAACTCGGCCGGGTGCAGCCCGGGCCGGGCGGGTTCGCCGCCGACCTCGTTGAGGCCGGGCAGCGCGTTCCAGCGGTAGAAGGCGGTGTCCTCGACGCCCTTGGCGGCCACGGCGGCGGCGGTCTGGGCGAAGCGCAGGCAGAACTCGTCCTTGTCGCTGCCGCGCCCCAGCTCGCCCAGGGCGAGCGCGGCGACCAGGCGCTCGGTGGGGTCGGCGGCGCCGTCCGGGCCGGGCGGGCCGGGCGGGCCGGTGGCCTGCAGCGGATCGTCGAAGACGGGCTCCCCGGGCCGCGCGTACGGCCGGTACACCGGGTAGTCGGTGAGCAGCCGCCGTAGTGCGGCCCGCAGCTGATCGGGCGCGTGGTCGGCGTGGGCGGGTTCGGCGGCGCCGATCCGCAGCGCGATCCGGACCAGCCGTTCGACCTCGGCGGTCAGCTCGCCGCCGGGCCCGGTCATGTCGGCCCGGCCGCGCCGGGCGGCCGCGACGGCCGGGTGCGGGTCCTGGCACAGGTCGCGGACCGGCCCGCCGCGCAGGAAGGACTCGTACACCCCGGCCAGCCGGCAGGCGCCCGCGTGGTCGGTGAGCACGCCGTCGATCCGGCGCAGCGCGTCGTAGCCGGTGGTGCCCGCGACCGGCCAGTCCTCGGGCAGCCGCTCCTCGCCGGTGAGGATCTTCTCCACGACGACGTAGGCGCCGCCGGTGGCGTCGGCGAGGCGCTCCAGGTAGCCGCGCGGGTCGGCGAGCCCGTCCGGGTGGTCGATCCGGAAGCCGTCCAGGACGCCGTCGGCGTGCAGTGCCAGCAGCACGGCGTGGGTGGCGGCGAAGACCTCCGGCTCCTCGACCCGGACGGCGATCAGCTCGTTGACGGTGAAGAAGCGCCGGTAGTTGAGCTCGGTGCGGGCGAGGCGCCACCAGGCCAGCCGGTACCACTGGCGGGCGAGCAGCTCCACGAGCGGGAGTCCCTCGGTGCCCGGGCGAAGCGGCAGCTCGTGCTGGTGGTAGCGCAGCAGCTCGCCGTCCACCGTCAGCTGGTCCAGGACGGCGCCGAGCCGGTCGCCGAGCAGCGGCAGCAGGATCCGCCCGCGCCCGGGGGCGTCGGCGGGGCCGGGCTGGGCGGTCCAGTCGATGTCGAACCAGCGGGCGTACGGCGAGTCGGGCCCGTCCCGCAGCACCTGCCAGAGCGGCTGGTTGAGCCGTTCGGGAACGGGCACGGCCATGTGGTTGGGCACCACGTCGGCGATCAGCCGCAGGCCGTGCCGGTGGGCCTCGGCGGCCAGCTCCCGCAGCGCGGCCTCGCCGCCGAGCTGCCCGCTGATCCGGGTGTGGTCGACGGTGTCGTAGCCGTGGGTGGAGCCGGGGGCGGCCTCCAGCAGCGGGGAGAGGTGCAGGTGGGAGACGCCGAGGGCGGCCAGGTAGGGGACGGCGGCGGTGGCGTCGTGGAGGGTGAATCCGGGCTGGAGCTGGAGGCGGTACGAAGCGGTCGGCGGCGGGGTCGGCGGCGACGTGGGGCGGGTAGCGGCCGGGCGGGGCTGCGCGGGCTCGGCGGCGGAGGTCATAGGTCCATAGGTACCCGGCCGGGCCTGCCGCCAAGACCCGCTGCTGATCCGAACAGGTGAGCGCATGCCCGCTACGCCGGCCGCTGCAGCACCATCAGCGAGCGGTCGGTGAGCCACAGCGCGTCCCCCGCCTTGATCCGCGCGCCGGTGCCCGGAGCGGGCAGTCTGGGCTGCGCGGTGTCGACCACGACCTGCCACTCCTGCCCGTGGTCGGCGGGCACGGTGAACTCCAGCGGCTCGAAGTGGGCGTTGAACATCAGCAGGAAGGAGTCGTCGACGATCCGCCCGCCGCGCCGGTCCGGCTCGGAGATGGCGTAGCCGTTCAGGAAGACGGTCAGCGACTTGGCGTAGCTGGCGCCCCAGTTGCGCTTGGTCATCTCCTCCCCGGCGGGGGTGAACCAGGCGATGTCGGTGAGGTCGTCGTAGCCGTTCGGGGTGGGGGCTCCGGAGCCGTGCCGTCCGGGCACCGGCCGCCCGTGGAAGAAGCGCCGGCGCCGGAACACCGGGTGGTCGCGGCGCAGCCAGATCATCCCCTGGGTGAACTCCAGCAGCCGCGCCTGCGGCCCCTCGGTCTCGGGCCAGTGCACCCAGGTGAGCTCGTTGTCCTGGCAGTACGCGTTGTTGTTGCCCTGCTGGGTGCGGCCGAGCTCGTCGCCGTGGGACAGCATCGGCACGCCCTGGGAGAGCATCAGGGTGGCGATGAAGTTGCGTTGCTGGCGGGCCCGCAGCTCCTCGACGGCCGGGTCGGTGGTCGGGCCCTCGGCGCCGCAGTTCCAGGAGCGGTTGAAGGATTCGCCGTCCTGGTTGTCCTCGCCGTTGGCCTGGTTGTGCTTGTCGTTGTAGGAGACCAGGTCGCGCAGGGTGAAGCCGTCGTGGCAGGTGACGAAGTTGATCGAGGCGATCGGGCGGCGGCCGTCGTCCTGGTAGAGGTCGGAGGAACCGGTGAGCCGGGAGCCGAACTCGGCCAGGGTGGCGTTCTCGCCGCGCCACAGGTCGCGCACGGTGTCCCGGTACATGCCGTTCCACTCCGTCCACAGCGGGGGGAAGTTGCCGACCTGGTAGCCGCCCTCTCCGAGGTCCCAGGGTTCGGCGATCAGCTTGGCCTGGGAGACCACCGGGTCCTGCTGGACCAGGTCGAAGAACGAGGACAGCCGGTCCACCTCGTGGAACTGCCGGGCCAGGGTGGCGGCGAGGTCGAAGCGGAAGCCGTCCACGTGCATCTCGGTGACCCAGTAGCGCAGCGAGTCCATGATCAGCTGGAGCACGTGCGGGCTGCGCATCAGCAGGCTGTTGCCGGTGCCGGTGGTGTCCTCGTAGAAGCGCTGGTCCTGGGCGAGGCGGTAGTAGGAGACGTTGTCCAGGCCGCGCAGCGACAGCGTCGGCCCGAGGTGGTTGCCCTCGGCGGTGTGGTTGTAGACGACGTCGAGGATCACCTCGATGCCGGCCGCGTGCAGCGCCTTGACCATCGACTTGAACTCCTGGACCTGCTGGCCGCGGTCGCCGCCGGAGGAGTAGGAGGAGTGCGGGGCGAAGAAGCCGATGGTGTTGTAGCCCCAGTAGTTGGCCAGGCCGAGGTCGCGCAGCCGGTGGTCGCGGACGAACTGGTGCACCGGCATCAGCTCGATCGCGGTGACGCCGAGCTTGGCCAGGTGCTCGATCACCGCCGGGTGGGCCAGGCCCGCGTAGGTGCCGCGGATCTCCTCGGGGATGCCGGGGTGCAGCTGGGTGAGGCCCTTGACGTGGGCCTCGTAGATCACGGTGCGGTGGTAGTCGGTGCGCGGCGGGTGGTCGGTGCCCCAGTCGAAGTAGGGGTTGATCACCACCGAGTGCATGGTGTGGGGGGCGGAGTCGAGGTCGTTGCGGCGCTCGGGTGCGCCGAAGTGGTAGCCGTAGACGGACTCGTCCCAGTCGATGTGGCCGCTCATCGCCTTGGCGTACGGGTCCAGCAGCAGTTTGGCGCTGTTGTGCCGCTGGCCCAGGCCCGGGTTGTACGGGCCGTGCACGCGGAAGCCGTAGCGCTGGCCGGGCTGGACGCCCGGGAGGTAGGCGTGCCGGACGAAGGCGTCCGTCTCGCGCAGTTCCACGGCGGTCTCGGAGCCGTCCTCGTCGATCAGGCACAGCTCGATCCGGTCGGCACTCTCCGAGAACACCGCGAAGTTGGTGCCGGCCCCGTCGTAGGTGGCTCCGAGGGGGTAGGGCTTACCGGGCCAGACCTGCATGGCGTCCTCAACTTCCTTCTGGCGTACGGAAACTGACCTATAGTCCGACTATCTGCCCGGACCCGTGCGCTCTCTTCCCGGCCGGGCGGGCGGGCATGTGCGACGCTCGCGCGCCGTGACGCACGGCACAGCCCGCAATACTCCCCGAGCCCTTCCCCGACGGCCGGGAGATAGCGCCGGGGTTAGCCCGAACGGGTGTCCAGCGGCGAATCCTGTGAAGAATGGGGCGGGTGGTGCGCGCGAGCCCCTCGCCCATCCGGCTGCGGGCGGCTCGCGGCGGGCAGTACCCTTGATCGTCCGGCCGCCCCGGCCGACCCGGTGCTTGTCAACGGCCCGTCAACGGTCCCCGCGCCCGCGGGGGTCAGCCGCAGATGAGGTGGCGCATGGTGTTCCCCGCTGGCGGCCGTGGCTCCGCGCCCGACGGCCCCGACCGGGGCGGTGTCCGCAGCGAGGCGCCCACGGTGGTCATGCGCCCCACCATGACCGGCCGCGCCCTGGTGCCGGCCCAGGGCGGCCCCGTCGAGGTCCCCGCGCTCGCCTGGTCGGCCGGCGAGTGGGAGGACGCCTACCAGCGGGTCCGGCTGTCCGGCCGCGCCTACGTCTGGCTCAACCTGGTCGAACAGCGGCTGCGCTCCCTCGTCGACGAGGTGCTGCATCCCATCTACGCACCCGCCCACGGCGAGGACTGGGTCACCGCCGCCGCCGGACCGGCCGGCGAGGAATGGGCCCACCGGGCCGGCGCGGTGCGCGAGGTCAGCCGCCGCAAGGGGTACCTGCTCGACCCGGCCGACGACGACCCGCTGGTCTTCCTCACCCTGCCCCAGCTGCGCGAACTGATGGTCCAGCACTGGCCCTGCTTCGAGCCCTACCTCGCCGACCGGCGCGAGATCGAACTCGCCCTGGACGAGCTGGAGGTGGCCCGGCACGTGGTCTCCCGCAACCGGGTGCTCACCCAGACCGTGCTGGCCCAGACCGAACGCGCCGCCGCCCGGCTGCTCGCCGTCCTCGACGGCGGCGCGGGCGGGGTGCCCGCCGACGTGGTCGAGTCCCTGGTCGCCGGGCGCTACGCGGACGTGGTCGCGGTGCACGCCGACCGGGTCCGGCTCCAGCGCGACCTGCCCGTCGAGGACCTGCTCGACGGCGCCCGCCGCCTGGACGCCCTCGGCATCGGGCTCGGCATGCTCTGCCAGAACTACACCGGCAAGCGCCTGGTCCGCCTCGCCGGCGAGGGCTGCCGGGTGCGGCTGCTGTTCCTCAACCCGGCGAGCAGCGCCGTACGCCGCCGCGAACGCGAACTCGGGCTCTCCCGCGGCGAGTTGTCCCGATCCATCGAGATGAACATCATGCACGTGCGCAGGGTCCGGGCCCGGCTGCGGGACCAGGGCGGCTTCGAGATCCGGGTCTTCGACGAGACCCCGCGCTTCACCGCCTACCTCGTCGAGGGCCCCCGCCCCACCGGCCCGGTCGCCGGTCGCCGGCAGAGCCGCGACCTCGGCGTCATCCAGCCCTACCTGCGCCGCTCCCGCGGCATGGAGTCCCCGGCCCTGATCCTGCGCGGCGGAGCGGGCCAGCAGCCGGGCGGCACCGAGCCGGGTCTGCTGGAGGTCTACCGCGAGGAGTTCGAGGGCGTCTGGGCCGACTCCAGGAACGTTTCCTGAGAAAACCCCTGGTCAGTGCCTCGCGGAGGGTGGAACACTGCGGGCCGTGAACAGTCTCCCCGCCTGGACCCTGGAACCCGCCGGCCCCGAGGACCTCGGACCCGTCGTCGAGCTCAAGGCCCAGGTCATGCGCGCCGACCTCGAACGCCTCGGCCGCTGGGACCAGGAGCGGTCCCGGGAGCGCGTCCGGAAGTCCTTCTCCACCCGGTACACCTCCGTACTGCTGGTCGAGGGAGCCTTCGCGGGCTGCGTCACCATCCGCCCCGACGAGCGGGGCGGGCGCCACCTGGAGCTGTTCTACCTCGCCCCGCACCTCCAGGGCCGCGGCCTCGGCACCGCCGTGCTGCGCCACCTCCTCGCCGACGCCGACGCCGCAGGGGACCCGATGCGCCTCGTCGTCCTCCAGGGCAGCGCCGCCCGGCGGCTGTACGAGCGGCACGGCTTCGAGGTCGTCCACGAGGACCCGATCGACGTCACCATGCACCGGGCGCCGGCGCCCGTGCCCTCCGCCTGACCCGGCGCGCCACCTGCAGTAACGATTCGCCAAGTGGCGTGCTCGTGAGTGCGCGCGTCCACCCCAGGAAGTCCGGGTGCAACAGCAGGGACGGCTCCCCTGGCGGCCGGGTTGTCGGTGGGGCGGGTGATGATAGGGGCTGTTTCGCTGGAGGACGGAAGGACACACCTGATGAGCTGGTGGCAGCAGCCACTGGTCGGCTTCGACCTGGAGACCACGGGCACCGACCCGGCCGTGGACCGCATCGTCACGGCCGCGCTCGTGGACACGGTCGGCGCCGTCCGGGTGGAGGCCGTCAACTGGCTGCTCGATCCCGGGGTACCGATCCCCGCCGAGGCGGAGGCGATCCACGGGATCGGGGACGCGACGGCGCGCAGCAGGGGGCGGCAGGCCAAGGAGGCGGTGGAGGAGATAGCCGCGGCGCTGTGCGCACGGATCGCGGACGGGCGGCCGGTGGTGGCGTTCAACGCGCCGTTCGACCTCTCGCTGCTCGACGCCGAGCTGCGCCGGTACGGGCTGCGCACGCTCGCCGAGCGCCTCGGCGGGCCGGTCGGGCCGGTGCTGGACGCGCTGGTGATCGACCGGGCCGTGGACAAGTACCGCAAGGGTTCGCGCACCCTGCAGCGGGTGTGCGAGGTGTACGGGGTGGAGCTGACGGACGCCCACGAGGCGGGCAGTGACGCGCTGGCCGCCGTGCGGGTCGCCGTCGCGCTGGCCGGGCGGTACCCGGCCGAGGTGGGAGAGGTGGCGCCGGCCGAGCTGCACGGGCGGCAGATCGGCTGGTACCGGGAGTGGGCCGAGGGCCTCCAGGCCTGGCTGCGCCGCGGCAAGGACCCGCTGGCGGTGGTGGATCCGCGCTGGCCGTCCAGACCGACGGACCAGGAGCTGCCCGGACTCACCGGATGACGGGGTGACGGGATGCCCGTGACCGTACGCCCGGCCCGCCCCGGGGACCTGCCCGGCTTCCTCGCCCTCGCCGCCGAGGTCGAGCACTGGTTCGGCCCGATGGTGGCCGAACCCGGCTTCCACCGCGCGGTGGAGGGGGCCGCCGTCCGGGGGCGCGCGACCGTCGCGGAGGACGACCGGGGTCTGCTCGGCGGCCTGCTGTTCGGCGGCGAACCCCCGCTGCACCACCTGCACTGGCTGGTGGTGGCCGAGCGTGCCCGGGGCACCGGCGTCGGCCGGGCGCTGGTGGAGGACGTGCTGCGCCGTCACGTCGGCGCCCCGGCCACGGTCGAGGTGGTCACCTTCGGCCCGGACCACCCCGGCGCGGTGACCAGCGGCGCCCGGGTCTTCTACGAGCGGCTGGGCTTCACCCCGGCCGAACCCGCCGGACCCGGACCGGAGGGCGGCTCCCGCCAGGTCTACCGACTGCGCCTGCCCTGACCCCTACTGCAGGTCCAGCCCCACCGGGTGCGCCACGTCCACCGGGCAGACGAACACGTGCAGTTCGCCGTGCCGCCCGACGGACAGGCCCGGGTCGTCGCCGCTCTCCACCGTCATCAGGTGCGTCATCCGCTCGCCGCAGCGACCGCAGTCGATCGGGACGAGGTCGGTGGAGTGCCAGGACGGCCAGCCGCCCAGCTTCCAGCCGTCCGCGCGGCCGGGGTCGCGCTCGTACTCGATGCCCTGTCGTGCGGTGAACTCCCTGACAGCGCGGGCCAGTTCCTCGGGCAGGTCGTCCCGGTCGGGCAGGTCGAGGACCTGCTCGGGGCGCAGTGCGCACGGCTGCGGCAGGTAGTAGTCCTCCTGGCTGCACCGCGGCGGTGGGGGAGTGGCCGGGGCGAGGTCGGCGGCGCGGTGCCAGTGCAGTTCGACGGCGGGGCCGTAGTAGAACCGCTCGCCCTGGATGTCGTCGTGGTCGTTGGGGCACCAGAGCACCTGGAGCAGGTCGGTGCCCTCCGGCCAGGGCAGGTGCGGCGCGTCCTCGGCCCGCAGGTGCGCGAGCGTGATCAGGGCCGTCGGGACGGCGGGCGTCCCGGAGGCCCTGCGGGGGATCCGGTCGTCCTCCTCCGGGTGCCGGGCGGTGCAGTGCGGCCAGGGCGCACCGGCCGGCCAACGGGCCGGGCCGCCGATGCCGCTCGCCCCTGGGGCGGGCTGGTCGGCGTACGGGTGCAGCAGGGTGGCGGGCCGCAGGTAGTCGGCGAGGCCGGGGACTGCGGCCGCGAGGTCGGCGGCGCTGGGCGCGGTGTCGGTCACGGCGCCCAACCCTAGGGCTCCGAAGTCGAACTGCCTTACGCGGCGGGCAGGTCGAAGGTGTACCCCTGGGCGACGAGCCAGGGCAGCAGCTGCTTGAGCGCGGCCACGGTCTGGCTGCGGTCGCCGCCGCCGTCGTGCATCAGGATCACCCCGCCAGGCTTGAGCTGGCCCTGCACGGTGGAGACGATCGCGGGCACGCCGGGGCGGGACCAGTCGCGGGGGTCGACGGACCAGCCGAGGGAGGACATCCCGAGCCCGGCCGCGACGTGCTCGTTGTCGGCGTCGAAACCGCCGCCCGGCGCGCGGAACCAGCTGACCTCGGTGCCGGGCCCGCCGGCCTTGACGATCATGTCGTGGGCGGCGGTGATCTCGTACACCGCCTTGTCGTGGGGGAGCTTCGCGAAGGGCTGCGGGTGGTGGACGCTGTGGTCGCAGAGCCGGTGACCCTCGGCGAGCACCCGCTTGACCAGGGCCGGGTTGGCGGCGGCGTTCTGGCCGATCTCGCAGAAGGTGGCCTTGACGTGGTACTGCGCGAGCAGGTCGAGGATCTGGCCGGTGGCCGGGCCGGGGCCGTCGTCGAAGGTGAGCGCGACGGTGCGGCCGCCGGAGGCGGTGGAGCCGATCACCTTGGTCGCCGTCCCGGTGTGGGCGGGCGGCGCGGCCGGCGGCGCGGCGGGCGTGACGGGCGCGGCGGGCGTGACGGGCGGCGCGGAGGAGGTGGGGGTGGCCGGCGCGGTGGGCGTGCGCGGCTCCGCGGTGGTCGGTGGGGCGGCCGCGCCGGAGCCGGTGGCGGCGTCCGAGCCGGGGACGGGCGCGTTGGTGGTGGCGGCCGTGCCGGTCGGCTGCGGCGACCGCTGCTGCGGCGGCGAGGCGGTGCCGGGGGCTGCGTCCGCGGGGGTGGTGCTGGTGCCGGAACTCGGCTGGAGCGCCCCGCTGGCGGTGCCGCACGCGGACAGGCCCAGCACGGCGGCCACCGCGATGCAGCCCGCGACCAGCCGGCTGCGGCCGACGGCCGGACGGGCCGGACGGGTCAAACGGGTCGGACGGGTCGGGTGGGCCTGGAGGGAGGGGCGGCGGCGGGCGGCGCTCCGGTGCATGGCGGCGGCTCCTGAGGGGCGAGAGGGGTGCCGATCCATCGGTCAGGATGACTGTGCGATAGGACGCCGATCGTACGTGCCCCGGTTGCGTGCCCGGACCGGTCCGGCCTAAGAGCCTTCTCACACCCGGTGGGGTTGGCGTCCGTCGCTCGGAAGGGGTACCCGCGCCCCTCAGAACGGGTACCAGCGCACCTCGGTGGCCCCCTCGCGGAGCGAGGCGACCCGGCGCCCGAACTCGGCCAGTGCCGCCGGGTTCCCGGCCGCCTGCTGGGCGACCCAGGAGGCGCTGGCCGTCTCCCGGGCCCCGCGCAGCACCGCGAAACCGGGCCAGTCCCGTACGTCCCAGCCGTAGTCCCCGGTGAACGCCCGGTACTCCTCGCCCGGCACGCCGTAGCGGTCGTGGCTGAGCGCGAGCACCACCAGGTCGTGTTCGCGCAGGTCGTGCGAGACGTTCTCCAGGTCGAGCAGCACCGGCCCGTCCGGGCCGACGTGGACGTTGCGCGGCAGCGCGTCGCCGTGGATCACCCCGGGGTGCAGCCGCGGTACGAGGTCGGGCAGGGCGGCCTCGAAGGCGTCCCGGCGGTGGCGCAGGAAGGCGACGTCCGCGGGGTCGACCTGCCCCTCGGCGGAGGCCAGCCAGCGTTCGACCGGTGCCAGCAGGTCGCGGCGGCCGAGCGGGAAGGGCGGCAGCGGCAGCCGGTGCAGGGCGCGCAGCAGCGGGGCGAGGTCGGCCGGGCGGGCCGGGCGGACGGCGGGGGCCAGCCGGTGCCAGAAGGTGACCGGGTGGCCGTCGGCCGACTGCGGTTCGGGCGCCACCGCCTCGTACGGGCGGACCGCCGGGACGTCCTGCCCGGCCAGCCAGTGCGCAACGGCCAGTTCGCGGTGCGCCCGGTCGTACAGTTCGGGACCGCGGCCGACCTTGGCGACCACCGCCGGATCGCCGAGGTCGAAGACGGCGTTCTCGCCGAGCGCGAGGAGCCTGGCGTCGCCCGGGACGGGCAGTCCGGCGGACTTGCAGGCGTGGGCGAGCAGCAGCCGGGCGCGGCCCTCGTCGAAGGGGATCATGGCTGGGCTCCGTTCCGCCGTCGTTCATCCGGAGGGCTCCGGACGGAGATCATCATGACGCACGGGGCGGTGCCCGGAGGCCGGGCCCCGCGGTGCCCGGTCCGGGGGCCGGTGTTGGGGTTTCCCCTAGCCCGGGACCCTGACGCCTCCTCCTCGGAGGTAGGGGGCGGACTCCACCCTGAGGGGGAGAAGACTCCACCCGGAGCACGAGGTCAACGGGGATGCGGCCGGGAGAGACTGGGTCGGGGCCGTTCGGGGCGGCCCGCAACGGGGGTTGGACCACGGGGGCTCTTGCCGCGCGGCAAGCACGTGCTCGTAGGCTGACGCCCAGACCTACTTACCTGCCGACCGGCTAGGGAGCGCCAGTGTGCGCGGCCCGCCCGGTCCTGCCGTCGCCCAGCGTCCCGTCCCCCAAGGGCTGCGGTGAACCATGCCCAGGAGGCATCGAGCATGTTCCACCGACTAGGACACTTCGTCGTCCGCCGCGCCTGGTGGGTGATCGCGGCGTGGCTCGTCGCGATGATCGCCATCTTCGTTTCGGCGCCCAAGGTCAGCTCCCAGGCGGACGAGGCGTCGTTCCTGCCCAAGCACTACGAGTCCATCCAGGCCGCGCAGGTGCAGGAGCGGGCCTTCCCGTCCGCCTTCACGCCGGACGCCCTCGCCCTGTTCGAACGCAACGACGGCGCCGCGTTCACCGACGGTGACAGGACCGCGATCGGCAAGCTGGTCCAGGACCTGACGGCCAAGAAGATCGACGGCGTGGTGAAGATCATCCCGCCGACCAAGGACATGGGCTACTCGCAGGACCAGAAGTACGCGATGGCCCTGGTCTCCATCGACAAGGCCAAGCAGCAGGACCAGAACCTGATCTCGGACGTCGCCAAGGCACTGCGCGACGACGGCAAGGAACTGGCCACCGGCACCGACCTGAAGTTCCAGCTGGGCGGCTCCGCCGCGCAGGCACTGGACCAGAAGGATGCTTCCGGCTCGGCCGAAGGCATCATCACCATGGCCACCCTGCTGCTGGTCATCGTGATCGTCGGCATCATCTTCCGCAGCGTCCTGGCCGGTCTGCTGCCGATCGTGGTCTCGCTGATCATCGGACTCCCCACCTCCATGGGGCTGATCAACTACGCCACCAAGGCCTTCGACCTCAAGAGCACGCCGATCCTGATGGCGATCCTCATCGTCGTCGTGCTCGGCGTCGGCACCGACTACTTCCTCTTCCTCGCCTTCCGCTACCGCGAGCGACTGCGGGCCGGTGACGACCGCAAGGAGGCCGTGGCCAACGCCGTCGGCCGGGTCGGCGAGGCGATCGCCTCCGCGGCCGGCGCCGTCACCATCGCCTTCGCCGCGCTGATCCTCTCCAGCCTCGGCATGTTCCAGGCCCTCGGCCCGGCGCTGGCCATCGCCGTCATCGTGACCGCCCTGGCCTCCGTCACCCTGGCCCCGGCCCTGCTCGCCGTCATCCCGGCCCGGGCCGTCTTCTGGCCCGGCAAGAAGTGGATGCGCGAGCCCAGCGACGCGCGCTTCACCGCGATCGGCCGGGCCGTCGAGAAGCGCCCGGCGCTCACCGCCATCGCCTCCGGCGGTGTGCTGGTCGCCCTGACCTTCGGCGCCCTGAGCTACAACGGCCTGTTCGACATGGCCGGCAGCTCGATGCCGAAGGAGAAGGAGTCGATGGTCGTCCAGGACAAGATGGCCACCGCCTTCTCCAAGGGGGCGGCCGACCCGAGCCAGGTCTACCTGAGCAGCACCGACGGCAAGAAGCTCGACCCGGCCTCCTTCAAGGCCTACGGGGACAAGCTCCAGGGCGTCCCCGGCGTCGCCCAGGTGGTCCTGCCCAGCGCCGCCTCCGACGGCCAGAGCAAGACCATCAGTGCCGACGGCACCACCGCGCAGTTCACCGTGATGCTCAAGGACGAACCCTCCAGCAACGCGGCCATCGACACCGTCACCGAACTGCGCACCGTCGCCCACGCGCAGGCCCCGGCCGGCACCGAGGCCAAGGTCGCCGGCCTCACCTCGGTGTTCAAGGACATCAACCTGGCGATGACCCACGACTACAAGCTGGTCTTCCCGATCGCCGGGCTGCTCATCCTGCTCATCCTGGCGCTCCAGCTGCGCAGCGTGGTCGCCCCCTGGTACCTGATGGCCTCGGTCGGCCTCGGCTTCGGCGCCACCCTCGGCGCCACCACGCTGCTCTTCCAGAAGATCGGCCACGAGACCGGTCTGATGTTCATGATGCCGATCCTGATCTACCTCTTCGTGGTGGCGATCGGGACGGACTACAACATCCTGATCATCGCCCGTCTGCGCGAGGAGGCCCGCGAGGGCCGCTCCCCGCGCGAGGCGGCCCGCGAGGCGCTGCGCCACGGCGGCCCGACCGTCGCGGCGGCCGGGTTCATCCTGGCGGCCTCGTTCGGGACCTTCATGCTCGCGGGCAACACCTTCATGCTGGAGTTCGGCTTCGCGATGGCCTTCGGCATCGTGCTGGCGGCCTTCGTGATGGCGATGTTCTTCACCCCGGCGCTCACCGCGCTGATCGGCAACAAGGCCTGGTGGCCCGGCCACGGCGCCGACGCCCGTCCGGGCCACGGTGGGGGCCCCGCCCCGCGGGTCGGCACCGCGATGCCGCCGGAGCCGGTCGGCCGGCGCTGACCGACGGCCTGCACCGACCGACGGCCGGCCGGTGCCGGCCGAGGTCCGAACGGCGGCCGAACACCAGGCGGCGCCCCGCTCCGGCGGGGCGCCGCTCCCCGTTTTCCGGGGGCGGCAAACGTGATCTGTCGGGCACAAAAGTCCCCGGTCAATCGGGGTGCGACCGTGCTACAGTCGAAGCAGTTGCAGTTTTGGTTCCCATGAACGTGTGTGTGCGCCTGCTGGTACCAACCAACAGGCGCATTTGTTTTGTCCGGTGTTTCAGTCTCCGGATGGGGATCGCGGCTACTTGGGGATTCACGAGGTGTGGGTCCCTGATGCCCCAATAGGAGGAGACGGTTATGGCTACCGGCACCGTGAAGTGGTTCAACAGCGAAAAGGGCTTCGGCTTCATCGAGCAGGACGGCGGCGGCCCGGACGTCTTCGCCCACTACTCGAACATCGTCGCCCAGGGCTTCCGTGAGCTCGTCGAGGGTCAGCGCGTCGAGTTCGACGTCACCCAGGGCCAGAAGGGCCCGCAGGGCGAGAACATCCAGGTCATCGCCTGACGTCAGCTTCACGCTGATGCGCGATCCCCTGTGATCTCGTGAAGCGGGGGCCCGCACCGCTCGACGGTGCGGGCCCTCGCCCATGCCGCCGTACGGCCGGGGCGGCGCACTCCCAGACGACGGCCGACCAGTCCGCGACCGCGGGCTGCCGACCGACGGACGGAGACCCCCTTGACCACCCCTGCCCGCACGCCCCGCGACCGCGGCGACCGCACCACCGACCGCTCCACCGCCGGCTCCGGCGGCCAGGGCCGCACCGGCCGCCCGCGCCGCAGCGGGGACAACCCCGAGCGGGCCCGCCGCAGCGGGGAGGGCGCCGACCGCGCCCGCAAGCCGCGCAACCGCGCCGGCGCCCCCAGGAACGCCCGCACCGCCGTCCCGGAGCCCACCGACTTCACCGTCGTCGAGGGCACCCCGGCCCGGCCGCCGGCGGCCTCCTTCGCCGAACTCGACCTGCCCAAGGCGATCCTCTCCGCGCTCACCCGCGAGGGCGTCACCGAGCCGTTCCCGATCCAGGCCGCCACCCTGCCCGACTCGATCGCCGGGCGCGACGTCCTCGGCCGCGGCCGCACCGGCTCCGGCAAGACCCTGGCCTTCGGCCTGCCGCTGCTCGCCCGCACCGCCGGGCGCCGCGCCGACGCCCGGTACCCGCTGGCGCTCGTCCTGGTGCCCACCCGCGAGCTCGCCCAGCAGGTCACCGAGGCGCTCACCCCGTACGCCACCGCCGTGAACCTGCGGATCACCACCGTCGTCGGCGGCATGGGCATCGGACGGCAGGCCAACGCGGTGCGCCGCGGCACCGAGGTGCTGGTCGCCACCCCCGGCCGGCTGGACGACCTGATCGGGCGTGGTGACGTCAACCTGTCCGACGTCGCCATCACCGTCCTCGACGAGGCCGACCAGATGGCCGACATGGGCTTCCTCCCGCAGGTCAGCAAGCTGCTGGAGCAGGTCGCCGAGGGCGGGCAGCGGATGCTGTTCTCCGCGACTCTGGACCGCAACGTCGACCGGCTGGTCAAGCGCTTCCTGACCGACCCGGTCACCCACTCGGTCGACCCCTCGGCCGGCGCGGTCACCACGATGGACCACCACGTCCTGCAGCTGGAGCCCGCCGACAAGGCCTCCGCCACCGCCCACATCGCCTCCCGCGACGGGCGCGTGATCATGTTCGTGCACACCAAGCACGGCGCCGACCGGCTCGCCAAGCAGCTGCGCGCCACCGGCGTGATGGCCGCCGCGCTGCACGGCGGCAAGTCCCAGCCGCAGCGCAACCGGGTCCTCGACCAGTTCCGCGACGGTGAGGTCACCGCGCTGATCGCCACCAACGTCGCCGCCCGCGGCATCCACATCGACGGCCTCGACCTGGTCGTGAACGTCGACCCGCCGATCGACCACAAGGACTACCTGCACCGCGGCGGCCGCACCGCCCGGGCCGGCGAGTCCGGCACGGTCGTCACCCTGGTGCTGCCCGAGCAGCGCCGCGAGGTCAACCGGCTGATGACGGTCGCCGGGATCCGCCCCACCGTCACCAAGATCCGCCCCGGTGACGCCGACCTGGCCCGGATCACCGGCGCCCGCACCCCCAGCGGCGTCCCGGTCGCCCTGGCCGTCGCGGCCGCCGCCCAGCCCGCGGCGCCGGCCGCCTCCGCCGACGGCAAGGGTGCCGACGGCAAGTCGGGCAACCCGCGCCGCCGCCCCGGCAAGCGCTCCGGACTGCCTGCCGACGTCGACATGAACGGCAACCCGCGCCGCCCGCGCCCCAAGCAGCGCCTCGGTGCCGCCGGCCAGGGCGAGCGGCCCCAGGCCGCCGGGTTCATCGGGCGCTCCTCCGGCCGGGCCCGGCCGGGCAGCGGCTCCAAGTCCGGTGCCAACTACGGCACCGGGCGCCAGCGCCGCAAGTTCGACTGACGGTCGTACCCGGACCGGGTCCGGCCGAGTTCCGTCGGACTCCGCCGAGTTCCGCCGAGTTCCGCCGAACGGGCTCCGCGACCTCCCCCGCCACGGGGGAGCGCGGGGCCCGTTCCGCGTTTCCCGGCGCCTTTCCGGCCGAAATCCACAGCTGACGTGAATCAGTCGTAGTTCGCCTTGAACCAATGCTTGACGGAGGACTGTCCACCCCGGATTCTTTTACCCGGCCCACACATCTGTCGCACAGTCACCAGTAGTGCGCAGGTGTTGAGTTGACGTGATTCGCCGATTCCGGAAGGACCACCGTCCCGATGCGCCGAACCTCCGCCCTGCTGTCCACCGCCCTGCTCGCAGGGGCCGCCGCCCTGGCCGCGCCGGCCACCACCGCCCAGGCCGCGCCCGCCTGCTCCGCCTTCGTCGCGGGCTGGAGCGCGATCGGCAGTTGCAGCGGCCTCGACCCGATGCAGACCTGGTCCGTGAGCGCCACCTGTCTCTACTGGAACTCCACCCACACCGTGCAGTTCTCACGGCCTGCGATCGGCGGCGTGGCGATCGGCGACGGCAGCGTCTCCGCGGCCTGCGGCGCCGGCGACAGCGTGATGTTCCCCCACATCATCATGGGCGCCGCCCCGCCGGCCGGCCCCACCGGCCAGATCACCGGCTACGTCGGCAAGTGCGTCGACGTGCAGGGCGCCAACCTCGGCAACGGCACCCCCGTCCAGATCTACGACTGCAACGGCAGTATCGCGCAGAAGTGGCGGATAGGCACCGACGGCACCGTCCGCGCCCTCGGCAAGTGCATGGACGTCTCGGGCGGCAACACCGGCAACGCCACCCGGGTGCAGATCTACGACTGCAACGGCACCGGCGCCCAGCAGTGGGTGCACCGCGCCGACGGCTCGCTGCTCAACCCGCAATCCGGCCGCTGCCTGGACGACCTCGGCTTCTCCACCGCCAACGGCAACCAGCTCGGCATCTGGGACTGCAACGGCGCCGCCAACCAGAAGTGGAACCTGCCGACCTGACACGGCGAGTGAGCCCTGCCGCCCGGAAGTCGAGCCGGGCGGCAGGCCTCTCCTCCGGCCGGACGGCTACACCGCGGCGGGCGTCGGGGCCAGTCGGCGCAACCGCTCCGCCGTCTCCGCGTCACGCGGCGACATCACGATCAGCTGCAGCCCCTCCGCCGCCAGCAGCACGTGCTGGTCGATCCGCAGCACGCCCAACTCCTCGTGCCGCAGCACCTTCTCGGCCCCCGACCGCTCCGCGACCTGGTGCTCGTCCAGCCAACGGTCCGCCTCCGGGTGCTCGCCCCGCACGTGCTGGATCATCCGGCCCAGGTGCCGGCCCACCGCCGTCGCCTCCCCGCCACGCTCCGCGTACGCGGCCCGCAGCTGGGCCAGGAAGCGGCGGGCGTGCTGCTCCCAGTGCTCCACCCGGCGGCGGTGCACCGCGTTGCCGAACACCACCCAGGCCAGGTTGCGTTCCCGCGGCGGCCGCCCGGACAGTTCGAACAGCGCGTCCGCGCCCGGATTCCAGGCCCGCAGGTCCCAGTTGGCGTCCATCACCCAGGCCGGCGCCGGCCACTGCGCGTGCATCAGCCGCAGCAGCGCCGCCGGCACCTCCGCGGGCGCACCCACCTCCCCGTCCAGCGGATGGCTGCCCGTCAGCCGGAACAGGTAGGCCGTCTCCGCCCGGTCCAGCCGCAGTGTCCGGGCCAGGCTCGCCAGCACCTCCGGCGACGGATGGATGTCCCGACCCTGCTCCAGCCACGTGTACCAGGTCACCCCCACCCCGGCCAGCAGCGCCAACTCCTCCCGCCGCAGCCCCGGCGTGCGCCGCCGGACCCCCGGCGCCAGGCCCACCTCCTGCGGCGTCAACCGGGCCCGGCGGCTGCGTAGGAAGCCCGACAACTCCGTGCGGCGCTCCTCCGACTCCTCCATGTCCCCCCGTCCTTCCTGGTGGTCGAACTACCAGTATCCCCACGCACTGCCGCGGCCCCGGCCCGCGCGGCAGGCTTGATCACGACAGCGCAAGCCAGCTCTCGGGGGTCCCATGATGAACCGTCAGAATCGCACCGCCCGCCGCGCCCTGGTCGCCCTCGCGGCCACCGCCCTGCTCGGCACCGCCGGTACGCTACCGGCCGCCGCGGCCGCCCACTGCCCGGCCCCCGCCGTGATCACCGGCCACGCCCCCGCCCTGGTGCCCGAGACCGCCGTCTGGGACCAGGCCCACCACCGCTTCCTGGTCGGCTCGATGCGGCACGGCACCGTCTCCGCCGTCGCCCTCGACGGCACCGTCCGCACGCTGATCGACGACCCCGGCACCCTGACCGAGATCGCCGGCCTGCGGATCGACCAGGTCCACCGCCGCGTCCTGGTCACCAACCTCGACAACGGGATCGGCGAGCGCAGCGGCCCCGCCACCCTCGGCCGGGTCGCCGGCATCGCCGCCTACGACCTGGACACCGGCCGCCGGCTCTACTACACCGACCTGGCCGCCGTCGCCGGGGACGGCGGCAGCCACCTCGCCAACGACATCGCCGTCGCCCCCGACGGCACCGCCTACGTCACCGACTCCTTCGCCCCGATCGTCTACCGGGTCGGCCCGGACGGCACCGGCTCCGTCCTGCTGCGTGACGAGCGCCTCGCCCCCGCCCCCGGCGCCTACGGCCTCAACGGCATCGCCTACCGCGACGGCCGGCTCGTCCTCGGCAAGTGGGACGACGGCACCCTGTGGCAGATCCCGCTGCGGGACCCGGCGGCCGTGCGCAGGGTCGAGATCGCCGACGGCGGGGCGCTGCTCCACCTCGACGGCATCTTCGCCCGCCCCGACGGCACCATCGCGGGCGTCACCAACGCCTTCTACGGCGCCGGCCGCGACGCCGAGGTCGAACTGCGCTCCGACGACCACTGGCGCACCGCCCGCCTCACCGCCGTCCGCCCCTCCGCCGACCCCACCCCCACCGCCGTCACCACCGGCCCCGCCGGCGCCCTCTACCAGCTCTCCGGCGGCCTCGCGGCAGCGAACGCCGGCCACCCGGACGACACCTTCACCCTGCGCCGGGTCTGAGCGCATCGCCAGTGCCCGTACGGCGCGCGCGGCTCCGGCCGTGCGCGCCGTCGGCGCTTCCGAGCGCCGTCACCCGCCCGGGTGAGGGCCGCTGGTCGCGCGCAATGCGTTTGCAACACGCTGTGGTCAACGCTCTGCCTGGGCGTGACGCGACCGGGCGGTACCTGTTGGTGGTGTTGGCGGAAAGCACTGTGAGGCCGTCGGCGTGGTACTGCGCCACTGCACGCGACATGACGGCTGCCGAACGGCGCCTGTTCCCCAAGCGGACGAACTGAAGGTGGCGGATGACTGACAACGGTGCGCAGCTCGAAGCGATCGCCGAGTCCTACGAGACGCACGAGCTGACCGAGGACGAGATCATGAGCGCCGAGCCGGGTGAGCAGGTGGCGGCGGAGTCCGTGATGATCACCACCTCGCTGCGGCTGCCCAAGCCGGTGATGGACGAGGTGCGGCGCGGGGCGCGGGAGCGAGGGCTGAAACCGACGGCCATCATGCGTGAATGGATCGAGGCCGCCATCGCTGACGTGAACGAGCCGGTGCCGCTCAGCGTGATCACCGCCGCGGTGGCCGAGTACCAGCACCGCAAAGCTTCCTGAAGGTCAGGCCGTGAGCGCCGGGACCGCCGCCGTCAGGCGGGCCCGGTCGTAGCGCTCCAGCAGCAGCGCCGCCAGCTCGGGTGCCGGGCCCAGGGGATCGGCCAGGACGTCGGCGTCGGAGGCCGTCGCGGCGATGCGGTCCGGCAGCAGGCCCGGGGCCAGCAGGTAGGGGGCGACGGCGGTGCGCTCCGCACCGGCCGCGCGCAGGGCGGCGAGGGCGTCGGGGACGCGCGGCCCGGAGGCCGAGGCGTAGGCGACCTCGACGGCGGCCCAGCCGCGGGTGCGGCGCCACTCGGCGGCGACGGCGCGGGTGGTGGTGTCGGCGGCCGGGTCGGAGGAGCCGGCCGCGGCCAGCACCACGCCGGTGCGGGAGCGGACCGCGGCCGAGCCCACGTCGAGCCCGGCCGCGGCCAGCCGGCGGTCCAGTGCGGCGAGCAGCAGCGGGGAGGGCCCCAGCACGTCGGCGACGGGCAGGGCCGACCCGGCGGTGCGCAGTGCGGCGGGGATGTCGTGCTTGGCGTGGAAGGCCCGGTTCAGCAGCAGCGGCACGGCCACCGCGTCCGTCAGCCGGCCGACCACCTGGGGGATCCGCGGCGCGCAGTGGTCCAGGTACGCGGTGGCGACCTCCAGGGCGGGCCGCTGTGCCCGCACCTGCTCGACCAGGGCGGCGACGGTCGCGGCGTGCCGCGGGTCGCGGCTGCCGTGGGCGATGAGCAGCAGGGCGGACATCAGCGGGGCCTCACTTGGCGGAGGCCAGCAGGCCGCGGTTGCGCAGCACCCGGCGCTCGACCGGGGTGAACACCAGCAGCTCGATGGCGATGCCGACGAACAGGATGAGGACGATGCCGAGCAGCACCCCGGACATGTCGGAGAACTCGCGCTGGTCCTCCAGGAACCGGCCGAGGCCCCGTCCGAGGTCGGGCGAGGAGGCGACCAGCTCGGCGGCCATCAGCGAGCGCCAGGAGAACGCCCAGCCCTGCTTGAGTCCGGCCAGGTAGCCGGGCAGCGCGGCGGGGATGAGCACGTGCCGGGCCCCGGTCAGGCCGGTGGCGCCGATCGTGCGTCCGGCGCGCAGGAACAGCGGCGGCACCTGGTCGATGCCGGCCACCAGGCCGTTGGCGATGGAGGGGACGGCGCCCAGGAGGATCACCGCGTACATCATCGAGTCGTTGATGCCGAGCCAGATGACGGCGGCCGGCACCCAGGCGACCGAGGGCAGCGACTGGAGGCCCTGGAGCACCGGGCCGATCGCGGTGCGCACCGGCTTGACCCGGGCGACGACCAGGCCGATCGGGGTGCCGATGACGACGGCGAGCAGGAAGCCGGACAGACCGCGCCAGACGCTGGTCCAGACGATCGAGAACAGGGTGCCCTGGTACCAGAGGTCCTGGAGGGAGCGCCAGACGTCGGCGGGGCTGGGCAGCTTGTACGAGGAGGTGAGGTGGAGGCTGTACGCACCCTGCCACAGCGCCAGCACCACCAGCACGCCGATCAGCGGTGGCAGCGCCTTGGTGCGCAGCACCTCGCCGAGCGAACTGCGCTGGGTGGCGACGGAGTCGAGGGCGTCCAGGCCGGCCCCGACCTCGGCGGTGTCGCCGTCGTTCCCGACGGGGGCGGTGTCAGTGCTGGACATGGCGACGGATCTCCCCACGCAGTTCTTCGGTGATCTCGATGGACAGGTCGGCGACGCCGGAGGACTCGATGCGGCGC
>NZ_JBIRJC010000038.1:0-63195 GCF_044329365.1 Kitasatospora sp. NPDC017646
ACGAACGACAACGACTGACACACACCATCCAGCGAGACCACGACTGGCCCACAACTCAACCGTCGATACCGGCCCGAATTCAGCCGCCGCCGACAAACAGCCGGGCAAGCGGGACAAGAACCGGCGACCCGGGCCGTGGCTTTCTAACCGCGCAGCCCGCTCACCCACTGGTGGCGCTCGCCTATCACGTGGGACCGGCCTTTCCGACACGCGGTCAGGCCGGAGCGCAGCACGACCTATCAGACGACGCTCGACCACCTGTTATCGCGAGTGACACCGGACTCAGTCAGCCATGCGTGGCTCTGCCAGTGACAGCCAGCCGCATTCGGCCCTGGCGTCTGGTCCCAGCCGCTCGGCGGGTAGGCATGCACTCCGCCCCATGAAGTATCGGAGGTCACCCAAGTCCACCCGTTCCCGCAGTTCTTGTACAGCTCCACGTAGAGCCGCACATCGGTGCTGGTGGACGGGGCCGTGCCATAGACCGTGCCCGTCACGCTGCCGTCATCGTAGAACCGCAGGCAAGCCTGCAGAGTCCAACTCAGGTAGTCCTGCGGGCCGGTCTGGCAGCCCTCATAGGTGAACCAGAGGGGTTGCGCAACGGTTGCCTCGGCCGTGCCGGTGGACCCGATGGCGCCAGCGGCGAGGGCGAGTGCGGATGCGCCGAGTGCGATAGAACGGCGGAGCTTCATTGTTCTCCTTCTCTCGCAACGATCTGCCTTGAGTAGGCAGGTAATTGAGCATCGCACCCGCGCGAAGATCATGTGCACGAAAAGTGAGAACTGTGGGGCCCCCTCCAGTTGCGGGCGCAAGCGAGCCGCCGAGGCCCAAGCAATGCCCGGTGAGGCGGCAGCTGGCGGCGAGTGCCTCGCAGGTGTTGACCCTTGCCGTTCGGCGGGCGTTGGATGGCGCTCCCGGGCCGGTCCCCACAAACCCGCCCGTCGCACAGGGAGGAACGGTGCCCTGTGACCGACCCCCACGCCGATCGCCCCAACATCCTCCGGCGCCTCGACTGCGAGGACTGCCATGCCGAACCGGACCGCGAGAACATCCGCATCACCGCGGTCGAGCGCGACCTGAGCCTCAGCGAGATCTGGCACACCGAGCAGTGTCCCGCCTACACGGAGTCGTCGACGCCCAGCACGCGCGGGACGCGCAGCCGCGGCACCGACTGGCGCATGAGCACGCGCAGGGCGGTCGAGCGGGAGACCGTCGCAGCCAGGACGCGGGAGAGGCGGGCGCCCGCCCGGCCCGCTAACTCCTTCACGATCTCACCGAGTTAATCGGCGAGACGGCGCGTGCGCCGCTGGTAGCGTTCGATCAGGCCGGGGACCTGCTCATGGAACGTCTGGCGCGGGCAACCCAGAACCGGGCAGCTCAGGCGTCGGACTCGCACCGACACCACGACCCGCCGACCGTCCACCGGCACATCCGCGACCACTCGATGGTGGAAGCCATGCACGTGCGGCGTCGGCTGCCCGCACGCTGGGCATGGCGCAGGCTCGTCCTGGGTCCGGGCTGACACCCGGATGACCTCGCCCTCGTCCACCACGTCCTGGACGGCCAGCGCCGAAAGTCCTGAAAACACTATGCTCACAAGCTCGTTGCCATCTCGCACGTAACAACAACGACGACCGCCACCCTTCGTTACCACCGATTACGGGACAGAGCCGTTGGCGGACAGACCCAGCCGCCATGATCTGGCGAACCTCCTGCGACAGCTCGTCGGCCGGAGCAGCCGAACAGGTTGGTAGTCGGGCTCCACCTGGCGTCATTGGCGAGCCGGGTGTCGATGGCGCCGATGGGGGCGAAGTCCGGATCGTACGCCTCGCCTTCGAAGCGCCGACCGACTTCGTCGTCGCGGGTCATGTCGACGAACCGGCTGTAGTGGCCCTGGAAGGCAGTGGTGATCGTGGCTGTCGGCCCGTTCCTGTGCTTGGCCACGATCAGATCGGCCTCTCCCGAGCGCTTGGAGTCCTTCTCGTAGGCGTCCTCCCGGTGCAGCAGGATCACGACGTCGGCGTCCTGCTCGATGGATCCGGACTCGCGCAGGTCGGAGATCATCGGGCGCTTGTCGGCGCGCTGTTCGGGTCCGCGGTTGAGCTGGGAAAGGGCGATGACCGGCACGCCGAGCTGCTTGGTGAGCAGTTTGAGGTTGCGGGACATGTCGCTGACCTCCTGCTGGCGGTTCTCCGCGCGGCGGCCGGCGCCCTGGAGCAGCTGGAGGTAGTCGACGATGACCAGGTCCAGGCCGCGGCGCTGCTTGATCTTGCGGCAGCGGGCGGCGATGGACAGAGCGGACTGCACGGGGTTGTCGTCGATCAGCAGCGGGGCGTCGGTCATGCGGCTGATTGCGCGGCCGGAGCGCACCCAGTCGTCGTCGGTCATCTCGCCGGAGCGCAGGTGGTGCAGCGCCACGCGGCCTTCGGCGGAGACGGCACGCAGCTGGATCTCCTCGCGGCCCATCTCGAGGGAGAACAGGGCGGTGGTGAGGCGGTGGGTGATGCTGGCGGAGCGGGCGATGTCCAGGGCTAGCGTGGATTTCCCGACGGCCGGACGGGCGGCGATGACGATCATCTGGCCGGCCTGGAGGCCTTGGGTGAGCTGGTCGAGGTCGGCGAAGCCGGTGGGCACGCCGGTGATGCGGCCCTTGTTATGCTTGCGGTCCTCGACCTTGGTCATGGTGACGTCCATGCCGTCCATCAGCGGCGCTGCGCCGTCGTCGGAGGCCTGGTCGGCCAAGGCCATGACCTCGGCCTGGGCGGCGTTGACGATCTCGTCCACGTCGCCCTCGGCGGCGTAGCCCATGCCGGCGATCCGGGTGCCGGCCTCGACCAGGCGGCGCAGCACGGCGCTCTCGTGGACGATCTGGGCGTAGTACTCGGCGTTGGCCGCGGTGGGAACGGCGTTGACCAGGGTATGCAGGTATCCGGGGCCGCCGACCCGGGCGAGTTCGCCGCGCTTGGTGAGCTCGCCGGCCACGGTGATGGGGTCAGCGGGCTCACCGCGCCCGTACAGGTCGAGGATCGCGCAGTGGATCAGCTCGTGGGCGGGCCGGTAGTAGCTGGTCGGCTTGAGCACCTCGATCACGTCGGCGATCGCGTCCTCGGACAGCAGCATGCCGCCGAGAACGGACTGCTCGGCCGCCAGGTCCTGCGGGGGAACCCTTTCGAACTCGTCCGCGCTGTTCTCGCCCTCGTTCTTGGTGCCGCCGTCGGCGACGGTCCGGCTGTGGGAGCGGGGACGGCGGGCGCGGCCGCGGCGCGGGCCGGGGCCTCCGAACCCGGCACGAGGTGCGGGGACGGAGGACTCGGGGGCCGGCCCGAAGTCGTCATCGGGCTCGAGGTGGATCCAGTCGTGCTCGTCCATCCCGGCCGCGACTACCTGCGGTGCCGACTCGGGACTCCTGGTGTTCTCGTCGGGTACGTTCAACGTGATCTCTCTTTGGGATCGGACGGCCGCCGGGGCCTGGCAGGGTTGACCCGGCGGCCGTCGCGCTGTCCGGAAGTAGTCAGCCGGCCAGGAACTCGGCCCGCCTGGCGGACTGCCGGCGGGCCTCCTCGGCCTGATGGAGCGCCGCGTCCCGGCTGCGGTCAGCGACCGTCCGCGGCTTCTTGCCCCGCTGGATTAATGCGGCCAGGGCCTGGCGGGCGGACTCGTCGTCGATACCGCGCTGCGCGTCCAGCTCACGACGCTGCCGGTCGATGATCTCGTCCGCCGCACAATGGCGGCATCCGTTGGCCTCCAGACTCGGGTGCGACGGACATGGATCCACCGGCTGACGCGGCACGGACCGCACCATCGGTTCGGCCGGGGCACCGGCGTACTGCGCCTTCGACGCCTCCCCCAGGCCCACCCAGGCGGGCTTCTCTGCAGCCATCCACCGCGCCACCGCGATCAACCACTCCACCGACTTACCGGCCCGCACCAGAGCAGCCGCCGACGCCTGGAACTCCCCCAATGCGCCCGACCGACGGTGTGGACCGACTCCGGCAGCCATACGGGCTTCAGACCAAGCCGCCATGATCTGGCGAACCTCCTGCGACAGCTCGTCGGCCGGAGCAGCCGAAGCGGACTCGTCCCGGGGCGCGGCCTGGTCGTTGGTGCTGTTTCTGTCGTGGATCTTCTTCTTCTCCGTCTCAGCGGAAGCCTCTGGGGCGGTCTCATTCGCCAGAGCGTCAGGAGAAGTAGAGGGGACAGAGTTAAAGGACAGAGTTGGGGTGCTTGAAGCACCCGGGGTAGGTGCTTCAAGCACCTGGGTGCTTGAAGCACCTGGGGCAAACTCGGTCAAACAGGGCCTTTCGAGGAGGGGGGTGCTTGAAGCACCCCCCTCCTCACTCGCGATGCTCAAAGGGGGGTTCCGCGCAGCCCTCTTGGGCCGTTTCGTTCCCTTGTCTGCTCGGGTCTTCTTAGCCGGTGCGGGCCCCAGATCCGGCCGGTCCTTGGCGCGCAGCGGGGCCAGGCCTCGGTCGATGCGCTCCTGGTTTACCTTCTCCATCTGGTCGGGGCTGTAGAAGGAGAAGGGGATCATCAGGTCGTAGACCTTGGGTCGGAAGTCCTCGGCAATCCGGAACGCGGCCCGCTGGTCGCCTTCGCGGATAAGGCCACGGGCCTCCATCGCGTTCAGGCGGCGGGTCACCGTCGACTTATCGCACAGACCGGACCGCGCCAGCGTGTTGCGCGACGGGTAGGCGTCAGTCCCGTCGCTGTTCGCGCGACGGGCCAGGGCGATCAGGATTAGGCGCTCGTACGGGTCCGACACGGGTGAGTGCTCCGCGGCCCACTCGACGGGCAGGAAACTCAACGAGCCACCTCCGATCCGGTGGCGGGCACCAGGACCAGGCCGGCCTGGATGGCAGCCGTGATGGGGACGGTGAAGAGCGGGGTGACACGCTCGGCAAGCGGTGTAACGAAGCCAAACAAACTGGCGCTACCTCTCGGATGGAGCGCCGTCACGTGGCGGCTAGCAGGAATCGGCCAACCAGGACGAGTAGCGAGTGTCTCTCGCCTGTGGACGGGTATGGCTGGTACCGTCGTGACGATGCAGTGCTGGAAGCGATAGCGGCCCCGAAGACGCCAATCTTGGGCCGCTTTCGCATTTTCTGGACTGGTGTGGTGCCCTGGGGCACCAAGTGAGCCTAGGGACTGTCCGCATTGGTAAGGCCGTTTTCAGGGCGTGCCCCTGCCTACTGGCCCATCAAGCCTGCGGCGGCATTTGCCCTCCTTCGCGCTGTTCTGCTATCTCCATGACGAATGCCGGAGCCGCGGACACCTCGGGGCTACCCTCAAGGCCTTCCCGCGACAGGAGAGAACCAGCTGCCATGCGCAGTACCTTGTCCGTTGCCGCAGGTTCGAGCGGCGCTTCGGCCTGCTCCCGTCCTGGCGCCCACGGCCGCATTCGGGCTGCGGCCGTGGGCGTGCAGCCCATGTGGACCGAGTGACTGCCCATCTGACCGTAGAGACAAGTACCCGCACACATGTCGGCGGCCGACGGTGTCCCGATCACAGCCACGAAGGCCGCTGCTGCCGACGGCAAGGCGTTCGGCCTGACACATCGCATCTGACGGCCGCCAGCGGAGCTGTGTCGTTGTTCAGGCGTG
The DNA here is from genome assembly GCF_044329365.1 of Kitasatospora sp. NPDC017646. Classification (NCBI taxonomy): domain Bacteria; kingdom Bacillati; phylum Actinomycetota; class Actinomycetes; order Kitasatosporales; family Streptomycetaceae; genus Kitasatospora; species Kitasatospora sp. NPDC017646. The sequence continues at coordinate 5,598 of NZ_JBIRJC010000038.1, forward strand.
CAGGCCACAATATTCCCCCTCGATTCCCCCTCGAACCACTATATGCAGGCGATCGTAGGAACCGGCAGGACCTGGCAGCTGACGAACTGGCATGATCTTCAACGCCGCCCTCGGAGTTGACCGGATCGCAATCGCTGACGGCCGAATACTTCGCACTCAAACACGCACAAACCGGACAGATCGGACCCATGGGGGGATAAAGTTTCTCCGCGAAGTCGGGAGATCAGCAAGCAGAAGGACTACCGCCGACAGTGGCGACGGTCTGGCGAGAGCGCCAGATCGTCGAGTCATGGAAAGTTCAAGTGATCCCTCATGTTGTGCAAAGTTGAGCCGCCGAGGTTGTGCGTGATCTTATGGACAGGCGCGCAGGGGGCGCGCTGTCGGCAATCTCAGGGGGCAAACCAATGCGAGAGGTCCTGTTCAGTTTGTTGGGGCCACTCGATGTACAGATTGACGGAGCTCCGGTCACCTCGGCGGAGCACGTCAGCGGACGGTGCCCACCATGCTGTTGCTGTCGTCCGGCCGGATCGTGTCCGTGGATAGCGTCATCGACGCCGTCTGGTCTGGCCCTCCGGCGCACCCACTACGGCCCGTAACCAGATCGCTATCTGCATCGCCGGTCTGCGCAAGGCGTTCAAGGGGGTTGCGGGAGACAGTGCGCTGATCACCACGCACCACCCTGGCTACGCCCTCAACCCGTTCGGACACCGCATCGACGTGGTTGCCTTCGACAACACGGTTGGCCAGGCCCGCGAGCTGGCCCGCAGCGGCAAAAACACAGAGGTCTGCGACGCATACGAGGCGCTCTCGCTCTGGCGTGGCCCTGCCCTAGAGGGAGTCACCGGTCCCCGTGTCGAGCAGGAAGCCGGCTGGCTGGAGGAACTGCGCTTGGACGTCCACGAGGAATAGGCCGGGCTGCGACTGCAGCTCGGCCGTCACCGCCCCCTCGTCCCGGAGCTCTCCACCCTGGTTGCGGACAATCCGCTGCGGGAGCGACCTGGCCGCCCCCATCGGCCTGCGCTACCACTGGGACAAGGCACCAGCCGGCCTCACTGCCCTGTTCAGCGAGGAGCACAAGCAGGGCGCCGAACTCACCCGCGCCACGCTTCTGCACGCGGATGACGCCGTCGGCCCCGCGGCGCTGACCGTTCACACCGCGAACGCGGCGGGCCTGCTGAGGAACGCGACGCGGTAGAAGCCGGAAGGCCGCCACCCGTAGGTGACGGCCTTCCAGTGCTTTCTCAGGGCTTCGGCAGCCTACCGTCGGCTGACGACAACGCCCGGCTGGGCCGGGCGGCTACGCCACGCGACTCCGCGCTCGGTGAGCCGCGCGAGCTGGCCCAGCGTCAGTTGGGGAGTTGGGGGGTGGTGACCAGGGTGCGCCAGCAGTGTCGGACGGATTCCCTGTGCTGGTAGTCCGCCGTCAGATGTTCCGGCGCCGGAGGGCCCGGACGCCGAGGTCGTAGGCCGTGGAGCCGAGGGCGAGGGTGACGGGCGGCCGCACCAGGGGCTCGGCCGCCCGTCGGACAACCCCATCACCCCGTGACCCGGCTGTGGGAGCGGTGGGTCCGCACCTTGGGCCGGCATGTGTGAGGGGACAGGGTCATGCAGCGGCGTCCCTCAGGCTCCGACGTAGTCCGCCAGGTGCTCGCCCGTGAGGGTGGAGCGGGCGGCGACCAGGTCGGCGGGGGTGCCTTCGAAGACCACCCGGCCGCCGTCGTGGCCCGCGCCGGGGCCGAGGTCGATGATCCAGTCGGCGTGTGCCATGACCGCCTGGTGGTGCTCGATGACGATGACCGACTTGCCGGAGTCGACGAGCCGGTCGAGCAGGCCGAGGAGCTGCTCGACGTCCGCGAGGTGCAGGCCGGTGGTCGGCTCGTCGAGGACGTAGACGCCGCCCTTGTCGCCCATGTGCGTTGCCAGCTTGAGGCGTTGGCGCTCGCCGCCGGACAAGGTGTTGAGGGGCTGGCCGAGGGTGAGGTAGCCGAGGCCGACGTCCGCGAGGCGTTCCAGGATCTTGTGCGCGGCCGGGGTGCGAGCCTCGCCCGAGCCGAAGAACCTCTCCGCCTCGGTCACCGACATCGCGAGCACCTCGCTGATGTCACGGCCGCCGAGACGGTACTCCAGCACCGAAGCCTGGAACCGCTTCCCGTTGCAGTCCTCGCAAGGGTTGGAGACCCCGGCCACCACGCCCAGGTCGGTGAAGATGACGCCCACGCCGTTGCAGGTGGGGCACGCGCCCTCGGAGTTGGCGCTGAACAGCGCGGGCTTCACACCGTTGGCCTTGGCGAAGACCTTGCGGATCGGTTCGAGCAGGCCCGTGTAAGTCGCCGGGTTGCTGCGGCGCGAACCGCGGATCGGGCTCTGGTCGATCGAGACCACGCCCTCGCGCGCAGGGATCGACCCGTGGACGAGCGAGCTCTTTCCGGCGCCGGCGACACCGGTGACGACGGTGAGCACGCCGAGCGGGATGTCGACGTCGACCTCGCGGAGGTTGTGCGACGTGGCGCCGCGGATCTCCAGCACGCCAGTGCGCTTGCGGACCTGGTCCTTGAGGACGGCCCGGTCGTCGAGGTGGTGGCCGGTGACGGTGTCGGAGGCGCGGAGTCCGTCCAGGGTTCCTTCGAAGCAGACGGTGCCGCCCGCCGTGCCGGCGCCGGGGCCGAGGTCGACCACGTGGTCGGCGATGGCGATGGCCTCCGGTTTGTGCTCCACCACCAGCACCGTGTTGCCCTTGTCACGCAGGCGCAGCAGCAGGTCGTTCATCCGCTGGATGTCGTGCGGGTGCAGGCCGGTGGTGGGTTCGTCGAACACGTACGTGACGTCGGTGAGCGAGGAGCCGAGGTGGCGGATCATCTTGACCCGCTGCGCCTCGCCGCCGGAGAGCGTGCCGGAGGGGCGGTCCAGCGAGAGGTAGCCGAGGCCGATCTCGACGAACGAGTCGAGGGTCTGCTGGAGCGAGGCGAGCAGCGGGGCCACCGAGGGCTCGTCCAGGCCGCGGACCCATTCCGCCAGGTCCCGGATCTCCAGCGTGCAGGCGTCGGCGATGCTGATGCCCGCGATCTTCGAGGAGCGTGCTCCTTCACTGAGCCGGGTGCCCTCGCAGTCGGGGCAGGTGGTGAAGGTGACCGCCCGGTCCACGAATGCCCGGATGTGCGGCTGCAGCGCGTCCTTGTCCTTGGACAGCATGGACTTCTGGATCTTGGGGATCAGGCCCTCGTAGGTGACGTTGACGCCGTTGACCTTGACCTTGGTCGGCTCCCGGTACAGGAAGTCCTGCATCTCCTCCTCGGTGTACTTGCAGATCGGCTTGTCCGGGTCGAGGAAGCCCGAGTTGGCGTAGACGCCGACCGTCCACCAGCTGTCGGTCTTCCAGCCGGGGATGGTGAACGCGCCCTCGGAGATCGACTTGCCGTCGTCGTAGAGCTGGGTGAGGTCGATGTCGGAGACCGAGCCGCGGCCCTCGCACCGGGCGCACATGCCGCCGGTGCGGTTGAAGTCGGCCTGGACCGCCTTCTTGTTGCCGCCCTCGACGGTGATCGAAGCGCTCCCCTTCATCGTGGGGACGTTGAAGGAGAAGGCGCTGGGCGGGCCGACGCGCGGGGTGCCGAGGCGGCTGAAGAGGATGCGCAGCATGGCATTGGCGTCGGTGGCCGTGCCGACGGTGGAGCGCGGGTCGGAGCCCATCCGCTGTTGGCCGACAATGATCGCGGCCGTCAGCCCTTCGAGGACGTCGACCTCGGGGCGCGCCTGGGTGGGCATCATGCCCTGCACGAACGTGCTGTAGGTCTCGTTGATCAGCCGCTGGGACTCCGCGGCGATGGTGGCGAACACCAGCGAGCTCTTGCCCGAGCCGGAGACGCCGGTGAACACCGTCAGCCGACGCTTGGGGATCTCGATGCTGACGTCCTTGAGGTTGTTCTCCCGCGCGCCGAGCACGCGGATCAGGTCGTGGCTGTCGGCAGCGTGCGGCGCAGACGACTGCGCGTGGGGGGTGTGCGTCCTCGGGGCCATGCTCGTGGTCTCTCCAAAACTGTTGTACGGATCGCGGCCGTGACGTTCGCGCGAGGCCGCCCGGGCCGCCGTCGCGTCGCGGCGCGGTTGTTTCTGCGCTCTCCGGCTCCCCGTGGTCCGCGGTGCAGCCGAGGAACCGGATCACCGCAGACCACGGGGAGGCTCCGTGCCCGGCCGAAACGCCTCGGCCCGGGGACGGAGCCGTGTCCGCTAGCGGCTCAGGCCCCTGAACCGACCCACTGCCAGCGGGAAGAACACCGCCACCAGGGCCACCGGCCACACCGCCGCGAGCAGTTCCGCGTGCGTCGCGGCCCAGGAGTCACCCGCCGCGCCCGGGTTGCCGAACAGGCCGCGCACCGCTGTGGCCGTCGCCGACATCGGGTTCCACTCCACGATCGCGCCCAGCCAGGACGGCATCGACCCCGGGGTGGCGATGGCGTTGGAGAGGAAGCTGACGGGCCACACCAGGATCTGCACCGCCTGCACCATCTCCGGCTTGCCCGCGACCATGGCCAGGTGGATGCCGACCCACAGCATCGCGAACCGCAGCAGCAACAGCAGTCCCACCGCGCCCAGGAACGAGGAGAAATCCCCGTGCCAGCGCCATCCGATCGCGTAGCCGACCGCGATCATCACGATCAGCCCGACCACCGACTGGAGCATGTCCGCGATGCTCCGCCCGACCAGGACCGCACCGGAGGCCATCGGCATCGAGCGGAACCGGTCGATGATCCCCTTGCCCAGGTCCTGGGTGACGGAGAGCATCGTGGACTCGAGGCCGAAGGCCATCGTCATGGTGAGCATGCCGGGCACCAGGTAGTCCTTGAAGTTCCCCTCGATGCCCCGGCCGCCACCGATCAGGTAGCTGAACATCAGCAGCATCATCACCGGGAAGACCAGCCCGACGACCACCTGCACGGGCTGCCGTGCCCAGTGGGCCAGCTCGCGCCTGGTCATCGTCCAGGAGTCGGCTGCCGCCCAGCCCAGCTTCGAACCCGTGCCGCCGGCGGTTTCCGTACCGCGGGTCGCCTTCATGCTCTGGACCGTGGTCATGCCGCGTCCGCCTCCGTCTTCGTCAGGTGCATGAAGACCTCGTCGAGCGTCGGCCGCCGCACCGCGATGTCCTCCGCCACGATTCCGGCCGCCTCCAGTGCCCGCACGGTCTCGGTCAGCGCCGCGATCCGGTCGTTGACCGAGGCGCTCACCAGCCGACGGTCCTCGTCCACGGTCGCCTCCCCGGGCAGCAGCGAGGCCGCCCGGGCCAGCTGGCCCGTGTCGTGCAGGACCACGTCGATGCGGTCGCCGCCCGTCCTGGTCTTCAGCTCGTCCGCCGTGCCCTGGGCGATGACCTTCCCGTGGTTGATCACCGCGATCTGGTCGGCCAGCTGATCGGCCTCCTCCAGGTACTGCGTGGTCAGCAGCACGGTCGTGCCGCCGCTGACCAGCGAGCGCACCGCGTTCCACACCTCCGTGCGGCCGCGGGGATCGAGCCCGGTCGTGGGCTCGTCCAGGAAGAGCACCTGCGGTTCGGAGATGAGGGAGGCCGCCAGGTCGAGGCGTCGCCGCATCCCGCCGCTGTACTGCTTGATGGCCTTCGTTCCGGTGTCTTCGAGTCCGAACCGGGTGAGGAGCTCCTCGGCCCGGGTGCTCGCGCGGCGCGCGCCCAGGTGGTAGAGGCGGCCGAACATCTCCAGGTTCTGCCGGCCGCTGAGCTCCTCGTCGACGGCGGCGTTCTGGCCGAGCAGCCCGATCTGCGAGCGCACCTCGCCGGCGCGGGTCCTGGCGTCGATCCCCGCCACCTCGACCCGGCCCTCGTCAGGGCGCAGCAGCGTGGACATGATGCGGACGGTCGTGGTCTTGCCGGCGCCGTTCGGGCCGAGAATCCCCTGGACGGTTCCGCTGCGGACGGTGAGGTCGAGGCCGTCGAGAGCCTGCTTGTCCCCATACTTCTTCCGCAGGCCCTCGACGACGATCGCCAGATCGTGGTCAGTCAAAGCCTTCCCCTCCAGCCACTAATCAAACTTGACTAAGCTAGGAAGGTAGCTCGTTTCCCGCGGCTGGTCAAATTTGATTACTCTGACTTGATGAGGAAGGATCCACTCATGTCTGCGATCCGGCTACTGGTCCTCGGCGCCGTCCGTCAGCACGGACGGGCGCACGGCTACCAGGTGCGCAACGACCTGGAGTTCTGGGGGGCCCACGAGTGGTCCACCGCCAAGCCGGGCTCGATCTACCACGCGCTCAAGCAGATGGCGAAGCAGGGACTCCTCGTCGCGCACGAGGTCGCACCGAGCGCCGTCGGCGGCCCGCCCCGCGTCGAGTACGAGATCACCGACAAGGGCACCGCGGAGTACTTCGATCTGCTGCGCGAGGCCTTGACCTCGTACGACCAGAAGATAGACATGCTCTCGGCCGGGCTCGGGTTCATCGTCGACCTGCCGCGGGATGAGGCCGTCGCGCTCCTCAAGGAGCGGATCGCGGGGCTCGAACGGTGGCGAGCCGGGGTCACGGAGTACTACATGCCGCAGAATGGCCCCGAACAGCTCGGGCACATCGGCGAGATCATGAACATGTGGGTGCACTCGGCCGACAGCGAGGCGGAATGGACGCACAGCCTGATCGGGCGGATCGAGGGCGGCGCATACACCTTCGCGGGGGAGGGCGAACCGTTCGTGGGGGTGCTCGCGGAGGGCGAGCCGAACCCGTTCGCCACTGAGCCCCATCCCGAGGACCTCCACTACTGAGGGCGAACACCGGTTGCCGACCCGGCGCGGCAGGCCGGCGTACCACCGCGACGGCCGGATGGTCGGGTACGTCCTGCTGGGGCCGACGGCCAAGCCGTCCCGTTCCTCCGGCACGGTCCGGCGACGTGAGCTCGGCGTGCATGCGCCAGGAGATCTTTTTGTTTGTCAAGGGGATGGTAAAGAAATGGTTCTCCCGATATATTTCTTTACTCCCAGGCGGTTTGGTCCAACGGAAAGGGCGCTGCTGTGCAGGCGGAGCATCGTATGCGGACGCAGGCGGCGCTGATCGGCGGGCCGCCCGTCGGGATGCTCGTGGCGTCCGAGTCGGCCGCGTACGAAGTCGATACCGCGCTCCTCGAATCGGAGGCCAGCGTGTCCGAGCGGCCGAAGGCGACCGCACTGCACGCGCGGTCGGTGCAGTGCCCGGTTCGGCGAGGTCGTCTGCCTGGACGGGCGGCCCCGTGCGCCCGCGCCGCGGCCAGACGCCCCTTCCGCTTCGCGGGTCTGCCCGGCCTGGTGATCACGGCCCCCGGACGGGAACCGGGGCCGGTTTTGAGATGCCGTCAGGCGGAGCTTGAAAGACCTTCCGAGGTGCGGGCCCGGGCGGCCGGGGCGCGGATCCTGCGTGAGCACCGGGTGATCGAGGTCGTTTAGGAGGGCGGCGGGGTCCGGTTCGAGGCCGAGGGCCCGCACCGGCCTCGGTGCCGGGATGCTGGACGCGCTCAACCCGGGTTGGAAGTCGGCGCCCGCGGTGCACGGAGCGGCGGGCGCAGGGCTGCTCGACACCTGTGACCCGGAGCGCCGGCCCGTGGCCCAGCGGGTCACCGGCAACACGCAGGCGCAGCTCGCGCTGATGCGGCCGGTACCCGAACTCGACGCCTTGCGGGTGGTGTTCAGCGGCCTGCCGGCGGCCGACCGGGAAGGCAGGCAGCTCGGCGACATGATCAGCACCCAGGACATGGACCTCCCGGACCACCACCGGGGGTCCCTGCCCTGCGGCGGAGCGTTCCGCCTTTTTACTGAGGCCGGATTGACTGAGCTCGGCCAATCCGCGGACAGGGGGAGTAGTACAGCGTGGACATCGAATTACTGGGCACTCTGGCGGTTCGGGAGCAGGGGCGCTCCATCACACCTACCGCCCCCAAGCCGCGCCAGGTGCTGGCGCTGCTGGCACTTCATGCCGACCAGGTCGTTCCGATCTCGGCTCTGATCGAGGAGCTGTGGGCGGGAACACCGCCGCGCAGCGCCCGCACGACGCTGCAGACCTACGTGCTGCAGCTGAGGGCCCTCATCGCGACGGCCCTGGAGCAGGGCGATGGCGAGGGCGCGGGAGGCGGCGCAGGCCGGCGTACGGCCAAGGACGTGCTGGTCACGGTGCCCGGCGGCTACCTGCTCGACACCGGTAACGGCACCAGCGACGTCCGCGAGTTCGACCGGCTCGCCGGCAGGGGCTACCGGGCCATGGACGCGGGTGACTTCCCGGGCGCCGCCCGGCTGCTGCGTGAGGCGCTGTCCCTGTGGTCGGGGCCGGCCTTCGCCGACGTGAACGGCGGCATCCAGCTGGACACGGAGACGCGGCGGCTGGAAGAGACCCGGCTGTGCGCCCTCGACCAGCGCATCGAGGCCGATCTGCGGATCGGGCGGCACCGGGAGCTGCTGGCAGAACTGACCGTGCTGGTCAGCCGGTACCGCACCCACGAGAACCTGCACGGCCAGTTCATGCTGGCCTTGCACCGCTCCGGCCGTAGGGGCGAGGCCCTCGACGTCTACCAGCGGCTGCACCAGACCCTGGTGCGCGAGCTCGGGCTCGAACCTTCGGCCGCACTGCGCAGGCTGCAGCGTTCGATCCTCATGGCCGGCCCCGACTGCCCCGTGGGGGCGGCGGGGACCAACGGTGAGCGACTCCTCCGCGCCGGCTGAGATTGCTGCCCCCGACACCCGGGTGCTGCAGGCGACGGCCAGGACGTAGCTGATCCGGCGGGACTCCAACAGTGCGCGCAGGCCGGGGTCTTGGCCGTAGGCCTCGTCGCCGGTCAGCCAGGAGGCGCTGATCCCGGCCTCCAGTGCTGCCGTGATCATCTGCCCGGCCAGCGTGGGCTTGGTCGCGAATTCCACGTGGTCAGGCACCCCGGCGCGGGACCGGCGCTCGACATCCTGGCACCACGAAGCGTCGGGCAAGTAGAGTCGACGGTCGATCAACGCCCGCCCCTTGCTGGAGGCGTAGGCGAGGAACACGCCGACCTGGCTATTCTCGATCCGGCCTGCGGTGCCGGTGTACTGCCGCTGCACGCCGGCCGAGGCGGCGCCCTTCTTCAGGAAGCCTGTCTCGTCGACGACCAGGACGCCGTCGTCGGTGCCGAGATGCTCGAGAACGTAGGCGCGTACGTCGTCGCGGACCGCGTCCGCGTCCCAGTGGGCGCTTCGCAGCAGTTGCTGCATCGGCCCGGGGCGGGCGTGACCGGCTTGCTCGGCGAGCCGCCAGCAGTTCTTCCGCTCGACGCCGGACAGCAGCCCGAGCACGAAGGCACGAGCCGTGGAACGCGGCTCCACCCGCTTGAACCGGCCCGCGATCCGGGCCATGAACTGGTCGAACATTGCCCGCCAGCGGGCGACTTCTATGCTGTGACCTGCGGCCACCGCACGATCTTCAGGAGTCCACATAACCCTTGATGATCACGCGGTGGCCGCTCCCGCTTTCAGCCAGGGCGACGCAAGAGCACGCAGTCACACGGGAGTACTAACGGAGATACTGCTCGATCATGTCCGCGCCGCGGGTGACTCCACCACTTCGCAGGATGGCTTGGCGCATTCCCGCAAGGTTGACGCGCACTGCCGGGTCTGAGGCAACCCTGCTGATCGCCGCCCGCAGTGCTTCGGCGCTCACCGTGCCGGCGTCCAGGCGTTCACCGAGCCCGAGCTCCTCCAGGCGCGCGGCGTTGGCAGCCTGCTCGGGTGTCCGGGGGACGGCGATGAGGCCGACCCCGTAATGCAGCGCCTCCATAACGGAGTTCATACCGGCATGCGATACGAAGGCGGTGGCATGGCGGAGTACCGCCAGTTGCGGGAACCGCGAGCGGACGTCCACCCGGCTCGGGACGGCGCCCAGTACGGCGGCGTCCGTATCGCCCACGGTCATCGCCAACTGCCACGGCCCGTCGGCGACGGCTTCTATGCAGGCGCGGTAGAACTCCGAGCTGCCGTTGAAGACCGTTCCCAGTGAGACATACAGCAGTGGTGCGTCGGGGTCGGGCGGTGACCAGTCCTCAGCCTGCTCGCGCCTGCCCATTGAGGGGCCGATGAAGTGAAAACGTTCGTCGAAGCTGTCAGCGGCCGGCTGGAACTCTCGCGGGACGAAGACGAGGTTGAGCTCGTCCGCCATCGTCATGGTGTCGGCGATACCGAGCGGGACGCCGCACTCGGTGGAGAAAGCCGCACAGTCGGCGGCAAGCAAGGCCATCGCCGGATCGTCGGCGTCGATCCCTGCGGTCAACTGCCGGTCCAGTGAGTACGCCTCGTTCGAGGCGAGGTGAGGGAAGCACTGCACGGCGGGGATGCCCAGCGTCCTGGCGGCGATCCGGGCAGGCCAGTTCGTCGTGTCGTAACAGATTGCGTCTACCGGCTCCGAGACGCAGTACTTCTGTAACACCGGGTAGGTCGCACTCATTGCCGCGAAGTAGTGGCGCAACCAGCTGGCTACGGCCTCTGGGCCGATCTTTGATGGTGGTGTGAATGGCTCCAGCGACGGTAGTTCCAACCAGCGTGCGCCGGCACCGGTGACCGCGGCGGCGTGGTCTGCTCCGGTGGCGTAGTCCACCTGGTGTCCGCGCCGTACGAGTTCCTCGACCAACGGCACATCGGGTTGATGTGCCCGTGCCCAGTTAGGGTCATAAAAAGTAACTTCTTCAACACGAGGGACACCCTGGCAGCACCGCCACCGCGGCGCCATCGAGATTTGCGACTCACCGCAACTACGTTCGGCGACCGCTCGTCAACCTCTCGACCGGCTAGATCACGAAGTCACACTGGAGTACTAACCCGCCGACCGCCGGCCCCGTTGCGCGGGCCCGCGCCGGGTGTCCGGCCCGTGGTCGCTGCCGGTGCCCGGGCCGGTGCCGGACGGCGACCGGCAGAACCTCCGCTCCAGCGTGCCGGATTCCGACACCCCGCTCACGTGTGACCGCGCCGTACTTCCCATGACATCGGCCCCGCCAAACATTTCCGGCGGGAATCGTCGAATGCAGCAGCTCCGGGCGACGGGAGAACTCCACTTGTTGGAGGTGGGCTTGATGCAGACTCAAGAAACCTGGGTCGTTGCCCTGAGCCCCGCTACTGTGACTCGAGTGAAGGCTTGAAATCGATGGGAACTCGACGACGAGCGGAGAAACCGTGAAGATTCAGGTCCTGGGTCCGTTGAACGCCGAGGTCAACGGGGACTCGATTGCTCCGACGGCCAGCAAACCGCGCCAGATTCTGGCGCTGCTCGCGCTCTACCCGGGCCGGGTGATGCCCGTGCCCACCCTGATGGAGGAGGTCTGGGGCACCGAACTGCCACAGAGCGCGCTCACCACGCTGCAGACCTACATACTGCAGCTGCGCCGCAGGCTCGGTACGGCCATGGGGAGGGCCGATCCGGGCGGGGCCAAGGAGGTGCTCGCCACCCGGCACGGCGGCTACCTGCTCCAGATCGCCCCGGAGAGCGTGGACGTCCACGAGTACGACCGGTTGGTCGCCGAGGGCCAGAGCGCCTTCGAGGCGGGCGACGACGAGCGGGCCGCCGCCCGGCTGCGGAAGGCGCTCGGGCTCTGGCAGGGCCCGGCCCTGGTCGACGTGCGCGTGGGCCCGATCCTGGAGATCGATGTCATGCGGCTGGAGGAGAGCCGGCTGGTGACCGTGGAGCGGCGCATCGACGTCGACCTGCGGCTGGGCCGACACACCGGGCTCCTCGCCGAGCTCACCGAGCTCATCGCCCGGCACCCGCAGCACGAGAGCCTGCACTCGCAGGCGATGGTGGCGCTCTACCGCTCCGGCCGCCAGGCCACCGCACTGGACGTCTACCGGAGACTGCGGGTGCGCCTCATCGACGAACTCGGTGTCGAGCCCTCGCCGCAGCTCCAGCGGCTCCACCAGGCGATGCTGGCGGTGGACCCGGCGCTGGACGTGGTTGCAGGCTCCCGGCGGGGATCCACGTTCGACCTGTACGCGGCCTGAGGCGCCTGCCTGGCGAGCGGACCGCGGCCGGCCGCGGTCCGCTGCCGCTTCGTTGCTGCTCGCGTGATCGTCCACGCAGTACGGAGAGTTACTTTCCAACGCGTCCTCGAAGCGCCCTCTAAGGCCCCTCCACCGGCGCGCCCGAGGCTGGGCAGCACGACCGAGCGAGAGCCCCCGGGACAACCGGGCCGAACAGGGTGGAGCAGGCACGTGACAATCTTGGTGACTGGAGCGACGGGGGCCGTGGGCCGGCCTGTGGTCGGTCAGCTCGTCGCGGCGGGTGAGTCGGTGCGAGCGGTGACGCGCAACCCGGCCACCGCGGCTCTGCCGGAGCCGGTCGAGGTCTTCGAGGGCGACTTGGAGAAGCCCGAGAGCCTGCGCGCGGCCTTTGCCGGAGTGGACCGCCTCTACCTCTTCCCGGTGCCGGAGACCGCCCGCGAGGTCGTCGCTCTGGCCAAGGAGGCCGGCGTCCGCCGGATCGTGGTCCTCTCCTCCTCCTCGGTCCTCGACACCTCGGGCGACAACCACAGCGGTGAGTACCACCGGGCCGTCGAGCGCGCCGTGGAGGAGTCCGGCATCGAGTGGACCTTCGTCCGCCCCGATGAGTTCGCCACCAACGTGCTGTGGAAGTGGGGCCACTCCATCCGTACCGAGGGCCTCGTGCGCGCCCCCTACGGCAACGCGACGCGGGTGCTGATCCACGAGTCCGACGTCGCGGCCGTGGCCGTGGCCGCCCTCCGGTCCGGTGAGCACGCCGGCCGAGCCTACGTGCTCACCGGACCGGAGGCCCTCACCCAGGTCGAGCAGGTCCGGCAGATCGCCCGGGCCATCGGCCGCCCGGTCGCCTTCGAGGAGATCACCGCGGACCGGGCCCGGGAGGCCATGGGCCAGGTCATGCCCGCGCAGGTGGTCGAGATGGTCTTGCGCTACCTCGCCGACGCGGTCGTCAACCCGCCCGCCCCGGTCGACACCGTCGAGAAGGTCACCGGCCGCCCCGGACTGACCTTCGCCCGTTGGGCCGCCGACCACGCCGTCGACTTCGCCCCGCAGTCGCTGGAGAACACGGCATGAGCCTGGACTCCGTCGAGCACCCCGCATCCGGCACCGCTGACGGGACGCCCAGCACCGGCGCCAACGCGCTGGTGCGGATGACCGGCAGCGGCGAACCCGAGGAGCGGATCCACGCCGCCGAGGGCACCCGGCCCACCGCCGGCAAGGGCAGCGTCCTGGTCGAGGTGGAGGCAGCCGGCGTGTCCTACGCCGAGGTGCAGATGCTCCAGCACCTCCACCCGTTCCCTCCCAAGTTCCCCTTCGTTCCCGGCTACGACCTGGTCGGGCGGATCGTCGAGGTCGGCCCCGGCGTCACCGGTTGGAAGAGCGGCGACCGGGTCGCCGCCATGCCCCGCAAGGGCGCCTGGCAGCGATTCGTCGAACTGCCCGCCAAGACCCTGGCCGCCGTCCCCGAGGAGCTGGACGCGGCCGTGGCCGTGGCCCTGGTCGCCAACGGGGTCACCGCCTACCAGATGCTGCACCGCCTCGCCCGCCTGCGGCCGGGCCGGCCCGTCCTGGTACACGGAGCGAGCGGGGGCGTCGGCGCCCTGCTCACCCAGCTCGCCGTCCACCACGGCCTGCGGGTCATCGGCACCGCCTCGCCCGCCAAGCACGACACCGTGCGGGAACTCGGTGCGGAGCCGCTCGACTACCGCACCCCCGACATCGTCGCGGCCGTGCGTGAACTCGCCCCGCAGGGCGTCCAGGCCGTCTTCGACCACATCGGCGGCCGGGGCCTCGACGCCGGCTGGATGATGCTCGCCCGCGGCGGCGTCCTGGTCTCCTTCGACTCCTCCGTGGCGGGCTACCGCCCCGGACAGTGGTTCCGGCCGCATGTCCCGGCCCTGCGCCGCACCGTGACCCGCTTCTTCGCCCGGCTCCTCGGCCTCACTCGGGGCCGCCGGATGAGCATGTACTACGTCAAGCCAGGCCCGGATTTCAACACCGACTACGCGCAGCTGTGCAGGCTCGCCGCAGCCGGCGTCCTGACTCCCCGCATCGCCGGCCGCCACCCGCTGGGCGGAGCCGCTGCCGCAGTGCGCGCCCTGCTGGACGGCAGCAGCGTCGGCAAACACGTCCTGACCCCCTGAGCCTTTCCACTCTGTACCAGACGAGGGAATTTCCACCATGACCGCAACGGTGAACGAGCGTCCCGCCGGCCAGAGCGTGCAGGAGCGCAACAAGGAGATCGCGCTCGCCTGTGCCGCCGCCTGGAACCGCTGGGAGCTGGACGGCATCACCAAGCACTGGGCCCCGGACGTCAAGCACTTCTCCGAGGACCGCTTGGTCGACACCCAACAGATGATCGGCGCCATGCAAGGAGGCCTCGCCGCCTTCCCCGACCTCCGCCTGGACGTCAAGAGCATCGTCGCCGAGGGCAACCGCGTCATCCTGCGCATCACGGTGACCGGCACCCACCTCGGCCAGTTCTTCGGCAAGGCCCCGACCGGGAAGAAGGTGAGCTGGTTCATGCTCGAGGAGCTTCTCTTCAACGACGCAGGCCAGATCATCGAGCACTATGACGTCTTCAACTATCTGCCGATGCTGAAGAAGCTGGAGTTCGTCCCCGCCGACGTCCTCTGAGCTGGCCGAGCCCCCGCGGGAACCCCTGGGTTCCCGCGGGGGACTGCCGTTGGCCGGCGCTGACGCGCCCGGGCTCAGGCTAGGTCGTCCCGGGTGACCGTACGGGCCGACACCTGCAGCTCGCCGCCCTCACCCCGGACCAGCACGTCCTCGCAGACGCACACCCGGTGCACCCGGGACTCGCCGCCGATCTCGGAGGCGTAGACGATGGCGTACGAGCGGACGGCCACGGCGCCGTCGGGGCGGGGCCGGACGTCCAGCATGCCCATGAAGTGCCGGTGCCGCTGCCCGGCCGCGGCGAGCTCTGCGTGGCTGCGGGTCGTCGCCGCGATCAGGCCGGCCCGGCCCCGCACGGGCTCCGGCAGCGTCGGCACGGCGAAGGTCGCGTCCTCGGTGAAGGTCGCAGCCCAGCGCTCCGCCTCGGCGAGGTCGAGGAGTTGCATCTGGTGCGCGTAGAACTGTTGCACCTCGGCGTGGAGCGGGGCGTTCCAGGCCGTGGTTCCGGGGGCGAGGTCGGGCGCGGTCGTCATGAGGTCTCCGTTTCGTTCCTTGGTTGCGCCCATGCTGTGCGCCGCGGGTCGCACCCCCTTCGAGGATCCCTCGACTGCCGGTTCCTCCCCTTGGGCCTTGGGGTTCCGCACCCTCCAGCCGCCTTCCGCCCGGCCTCCAGTGATCCGGGACACCGTCGGATCCATCGCAGAGCCAAGCAGCGAAGGGTGGGAAAGGTGTCCGCTGAACAGGTGCACCGTACGTCGCACGAGGTGGAGATCGCCGCACCCGCGGGGGTCGTCTACGGGATCATCGCGGACACGGAGAAGTGGCCGCTGTACTTCCCGCCGAACGTTCACGTCGAGCGCCTCGAGGGCGACGGGCGGCATGAGCGTCTGCGGATGTGGGCGACCGCCAACAGCACGGTGAAGACCTGGACCTCGCGCCGCGAACTGGACCCCGGCCGCCGCCGCATCGAGTTCCGCCAGGAGATCCCGGCCGCTCCGCTGACCGGCATGGGCGGCACCTGGATCGTCGAGGAGCTCGGCGCGACCTCCACCCGGCTGACCCTGCTCCACGACTTCACCGTGGCCGACGACCGCGCCGAAGACGTCGAGTGGGTGCTGCGGGCCACCGACACCAACAGCGAGTCCGAACTGGGCCGTCTCAAGGCGCTCGCCGAGCGCTGGACCGAGCTGGACGACCTCGTGCTGTCCTTTGAGGACTCGGTGCACGTCGAGGGACCGGCGGAGCTCGTTTACGACTTCCTGTACCGGGTGGGCGACTGGCCGGAGCGGGTCCCGCACGTGGACCGCCTGGACCTGGTCGAGGAGACACCGGGTGTGCAGGTCATGTCGATGGACACCCGCACAGCCGACGGCTCGGTCCACACCACCGAATCGGTCCGCGTGTGCTTCCCCGACGCCGTACGCATCGTGTACAAGCAGACCGCGACCCCGGCCCTGATGGCCGCCCACACCGGTGAATGGTCCGTCAGGCGCGACGGGACCGGCGTGACCGCCACCTCGCAGCACAGCGTCGTGCTGCGGCCGGAGAACATCGAGCGGATCCTCGGACCGGACGCGGACGTCGCCGCCGCCCGCCGCTACATTCGCGAGGCCCTCGGCCGGAACTCCGGCGCCACCCTCAAACTCGCCAAGCAGTTCGCGGAGACCGCTGCCCCGGCCCGCTGAGACCCCACCCCCCTCCTCACACCCATGCCACCCCGCCGGCCCTGCCGGCGGGGTGGCGCCGTTCGACGAGGGCGGGCAGGGCGAGTCCCGGCGCCGGGTGGCGGGTGACGCGGGTTCAGACGGTCGGCATCCCGAAACGGGGCGTGCCGGTCGTGGTCGCGTCCCGTCCAGTGGGAGAAAGGGGCTGTTCGAGCGGTTCTCCAGGAAGGTCGGCGAGGCTCGAAATCACGTGCGGTGGTTGCGTCCCGCGCGCGGCGGCGATCCGCGCTGTCGTCGTGACTCTCTGGAGGACAACTGTGAAGGAAAGCCGATGAGGCGGGTTGTGATCACCGGAATCGGAGTGGTCGCACCCGGCGGCGTGGGCACCAAGGAGTTCTGGTCGGTGCTCACCTCCGGCCGTACCGCCACCCGAGGCATCACCCTGTTCGACCCGGCGCAGTTCCGTTCGCGTATCGCCGCGGAGGCGGACTTCGACCCCGCCGCTCAGGGATTCACCCCGGCCGAGGCCGCGCGGCTGGACCGGGCCACCCAGTTCGCCCTGGTCAGTGCGCGTGAAGCCCTGGCCGACAGCGGACTGGCCGCAGAGCTGGACCCGCTGCGCACCGGGGTCACCCTGGGCAGCGCGGTCGGCTGCACCACCGGCCTCGACGCGCAGTACGCACAGGTCAGCCGCAACGGCGCGGACTGGGTGCTGGACCACACCAGGGCTGTCCGCCATCTCTTCGACTACTTCGTGCCCAGCTCGATGGCGGCCGAGGTCGCCCGCCTGGCCGGGGCCCAGGGCCCGGTGTCGCTGGTCTCCACCGGCTGCACCTCGGGCCTGGACTCCGTCGGCCACGCGGTGGAGCTGATCCGCGAAGGCAGCGCCGACGTCATGATCACGGGCGCCACCGAGGCGCCGATCTCCCCGATCACCGTGGCCTGCTTCGACGCGATCAAGGCCACCAGCCCGCGCAACGACGAGCCGGAGACGGCCTCGCGGCCCTTTGACCGCACCCGCAACGGGTTCGTGCTCGGTGAGGGGTCGGCCGTCCTGGTCATCGAGGAGCTGGAGCACGCCCGTCGCCGCGGAGCGCAGGTCTACGCCGAGATATCGGGCTTCGCCAGTCGCAGCAACGCCTACCACATGACCGGTCTGCGGCCGGACGGCGTGGAGATGGCTGAGGCCATCACCGCCGCCCTGGATGAGGCCAGGCTCAACCCCGAGGCCGTCGACTACATCAACGCCCACGGCTCGGGCACCAAGCAGAACGACCGCCACGAGACGGCGGCGTTCAAGCGCGGCCTCGGACAGCACGCCTACGAGGTGCCGGTCAGCTCCATCAAGTCGATGATCGGCCACTCCCTCGGCGCGATCGGCTCCCTGGAGGTGGTCGCCAGTGCCCTGGCCATCGCGCACAACACCGTGCCGCCCACGGCCAACCTGCACGAAGCCGACCCCGCGTGCGACCTGGACTACACCCCGCTCGTGGCCCGCGAGCAGCAGACCGACACGGTGCTCACCGTGGGCAGCGGTTTCGGCGGGTTCCAGAGCGCCATGATCCTGACCCGACCGCACCTGGGAGCGGCCGCGTGAGCGCCACGTCCACCCTCGACCGCCCCCGTGAAGACGGCCCGGGCGCGACCCGCCGCCCGCAGGCCGTGGTCACAGGCATCGGCGTCGCCGCCCCCAACGGGTTCGGTGCCCGCGCCTGGTGGGATGCCGTGCTGCGGGCCGAGAACGGCATCGGTCCGCTGACCCGCTTCGACGCCTCCGGCTATCCGGCCCGGCTCGCGGGCGAGGTGCCCGGGTTCGTTCCCGAGGACCACGTGCGCAGCCGGCTGATGGCCCAGACCGACCGGGTGACCCGGCTGTCCCTGGCGGTCGCCAAGGAGGCGCTGGACGACGCCGGGGCGGACCCGGCCGAACTCCCGGAGTACGCGGCCGGGGTGGTCACCTCCAGCTCGGCCGGCGGCTTCGAGTTCGGCCAGCGCGAGCTCCAGGCCCTCTGGAGCCAGGGCGGCCAGTACGTCAGCGCCTACCAGTCCTTCGCCTGGTTCTATGCCGTCAACACCGGCCAGATCTCCATCCTGCACGGGCTGCGGGGCGCCAGCGGGGTGCTGGTGACCGAACAGGCGGGCGGGCTCGACGCTGTGGCCCAGGCCCGCCGCCAGCTACGCAAGGGGTCCTCGCTCGTCGTCACCGGCGGCGTCGACTCCGCCCTGTGCCCGTGGGGCTGGGTCGCGCACGTTGCCGAGGGGCGCATGAGCGCCGACGAGGATCCGGACCGCGCCTTCCTGCCCTTCTCGGCGGGCGCCTGCGGGTACGTGCCGGGTGAGGGCGGCGCCCTCCTGGTGCTGGAGGACGCCGAGGCCGCCCGGGCCCGCGGAGCCCGGGTGTACGGGTCGGTCGCCGGCTACGCCGCGACCTTCGACCCGTCCCCGGAGTCCGGCGGCTGTCGGCTCGGCGCCGCGGCCGCACTCGCCCTGGCCGACGCCGGGGTGCGGCCCGACCAGGTCGACGTGGTCTTCGCCGACGCCGCCGGCGAGCGGGAGGCCGACCGTGCCGAGGCGCGGGCGATCTCCGAGCTGTTCGGTGAGCGGGGCGTGCCCGTCACCGCACCCAAGAGCATGACCGGCCGGCTTTCCGCCGGAGGGTCCTCCCTCGACCTGGCCGCGGCGCTGTTCTCGCTCCGCGACCAGGTGATCCCGCCCACCATCGGTACCGAGCGCCCGGCCGAGGACTGCCCTCTGGACCTGGTGATCGGCACCCCGCGCACTGGTGTGGAGCTGCGGACGGCGCTGGTACTGGCGCGCGGCCGGGGCGGTTTCAACGCCGCCGCCGTGGTCCGCGCCTGAACCACGCCGCCGCAACCCCGCCGTACCGAAGCACACCGCCATGGACGCTCACACGTCCGTACAAGAGGAATACGAGGTATGACGTGACCCGGTTCGAACTCACCGACCTGACCGTCCTGCTGCGCGAGTCCGCAGGCGAGAACGAGGGCGTGGACCTGGACGGCGACATCCAGGACGTCTCGTTCGCCGATCTCGGCTACGACTCGCTGGCCATGCTCCAGACCACGGGCCGTGTCGAGCGGGAATGGGGGGTGCTCCTGGACGATGAGGCCGTCTCCGAGGCCGAGACGCCGCGCCAGTACCTGGAACTCGTCAACCGGGCGCTGTCCGAGCGCACCGCCGCCTGAGCTCCGGCCGGGGAATCGACGGCCACCGGTGGGGGACCGCCGGGTACGGCCGTCCGTCCGCCGTGCCGCGGCCCGTGAGGCGAGGAGCGGTCGTCCCTGGAGAGGGGGCCGCCCGCTCGGCCTCGCGGTGCCCCGCGACCGCCGTCCCCGGCCGCCCAGGGGTTCAGCAGGGCTCCATCCGGCCTCAAGAGCGCAAAACCACCATCGGATCCACAAGACCGGCATACGAACAAGGGGGAGGGGCTGTGGGCAGCAGCGTGGACACGGTACCGGACACCCCGGGGGTCGCGGAGGCCGCTCAGGTGGCTCCGGACTTCCCGGGCGTGCCGGGCGGGCCCTCGGGACACTACCGCAGCCTGGTCGACGGATTCCTCGCCCACGCCCGCCGGAGCCCGCATGCGACGGCCCTGGTCTGGCGCGACGAGGAGATCGACTACGGGACCCTGCTGCGGCGCGCCCAGGCGCGGCGTGCCCGCCTCGACCGGCTGACCGGCGACGGGCCGGTCGGCGTCCCCGCCGTGAAGTCGCCCGACACCGTCGCGCTGGTCCTCGCCTGTCTGCTGGAGCGCCGGCCGGTCCTGCTGCCCTCGGTCACCCTCGGCGCCGACGCCCTGGAGCGGCTGTACGGCGAGGCCGGCGTGTGCGAGGTGCTGGATCCGGCGGAGGCCGCCGGCCCGGACGCGGACGACGAACCGGACCACGCGGACACCGGCCCGGGGAAAGCGCCCGCGCCTCCCTCCGGGCGACCCGCCCTGCTGCTGACCACTTCCGGCTCCACCGGACTCCCCAAGATCGTGCCGCTGGGCGTGGAGGCCGTCGACGCGTTCGTCCACTGGGCCGCCGACGTCTTCGGCATCGGTCCCGGCTCCACCGTCCTCAACTACGCGCCGCTCAACTTCGACCTATGCCTGCTCGACGTCTGGACCACCCTCGCCCACGGCGGCCGGGTCGTCCTCGTCGACCCCGACCAGGCGCTGAACGGCCCCCGCCTGCTCGCCCTGCTCGACCGCCACCGAGCGGAGGTGGTCCAGGGCGTACCCATGTTCTTCCGGCTGATCACCGACGCCGCACAGGACACCGGGTCGGTCCTGTCGTCCGTACGCCACGCCGTCTTCACCGGCGACGCCCTGCCCGGGCCGGTGCTCGCCCGGCTGCCGCACCTGATGCCCGCCGCCCGGCTGCACAACGTCTACGGGTGCACCGAGACCAACGACAGCTTCTGGTACGAGGTGACCGACGCCCGGGCCGAGGCCGCCACCCCGATGCCGCTCGGCCGCCCGCTGGCCGGCGTCGACCACTTCCTCGCCGACGGTGACGGGCGTGTCCTGGAGGGACCGGGCACCGGCGAACTCCTCGTCTCCACGCCCTTCCAGACCGACGGCTACCTCGGGACGGCCGCTGCCGCACAGGTTTTCGTACCGCATCCGTCGGGCGGGGGAGCGCGCCGGTACTTCCGCAGCGGCGACCTCGTACGCCGGCACCAGGACGGCTCGCTCACCCTGGAGGGGCGCACCGACTTCCAGGTCAAGGTGCGCGGGGTCCGGGTCAACGCCGGGGAAGCGGAGAGCGTCCTGCTCGCCCACCCGGACGTCACCGAGGCGGCCGTGCTGGCCCTGCCCGACCCCGTCGCCGGACGCCTGCTGCACGCCGTCGTACGGCGCGCCACCGGCTCCGCTCTCAACAGCCTGACGTTGCGCGGGCACCTGGCGGCTCGGCTGCCGCGCGCGGCCGTCCCCTCAACTCTGCGGATCACCGACGATCCGCTTCCCAGGACCTCGACCGGCAAGGTTGACCGCGACCTCGCCGCCAAGGCCCATCTCGCCAAGGAGAACTGACATGACCCACGTCCAGGCTGTCAAGGCATTCATCGTCGAGGAGTTCCTGCCCGACGTGCCCGTCGGCGAACTGGCCGACGACCTCGACCTCCTGGAGAACGGCATCGTGGACAGCCTCGGGCTGCTCAAGGTGATCGCCTGGCTGGAAGACCGCTACGGGATCGACGCCGACACCGTCGACCTCGACCCGGAGTCCTTCACCACGGTCGCGACGATCGCCGCGTTCATCGAGGAGTCCGCGCCCGAGACCGCGGGGGCCGCGTAGCCATGCACGAGGCCGTCGTCTCGCTCATCAGCCGCGACCGCCCGGTGGAACTGCCGGTGTGGCGCTCGTTCTGGGACCGGCTGCACGCCGGTGGCATGCTCCGGGGTGAAGCCGCGGCCCTCCTCGCCTCGCTGTCCACCCGGATGCCCGGCCGCGACACCCTGCACGGGCTGCTGGAGTCTCTGGACGAGCGCCGGTCGCCGCGCCCCGCCGACGCCTTCGCGGCTGCCGTCAACATCGTCGGCGCCGGCGGCGGCCCGGCCACCTTCAACATCTCCACGGCGGCGGCCTTCGTCGCCGCGGCCATGGGCGTCCCCGTCGTCAAGACCGGCTCCCGGGCCTACACGAGCCGCTTCGGCTCCATCGACCTGCTCGAACGGCTCGGCATCACGCCGACCACCTCGTACGAGCACACCCAGGAGGTCATGGAGCGCTGCGGCATCGCCTTCGCCGGGTTCTTCGTCTACCCGCAGGAGGTCACCCTCCTCGCCCGGGCAGTGGCGCCGCTGGAGATACGCCAACTGGGCTCCTTCGTCAACACGCTCGGGCCCTTCCTCGCCGACATGCCGGTCCGCGCGCAGGTGACAGGCGTCTCCCGGCCCCGGCACGTGGAGGGGTTGCGGCACGCCGCCGAGTACGTCTCGCACGCCACCGGCCGGTCCGTCTGGCTGGCCGTCAACGACGCCGGCGCCGACGAACTGCTCGGGTTCACCGCCAACCAGGTCCGGGCCTACGAGGACGGGGTCGAGAGCGAGTTCGCGCTGACCCCCGGCGAGCTCGGGCTCGGCAGCGGCCGCCTGGCCGACCTCGCCGTCCCCGAAGGCGGCGTGGACCGGGCCGCCGAGCTGTTCCTCGACGTACTCGCCGGGCGGTGCAGCCCGACGGTCCGCGAGACGGTCTGCCTCAACGCCGCGGCGCTCGCCGTGGCCGGCCGGCTGACCGGCGACTGGCACGAGGCGCTGGCAGCCGCCGACGCGGCGCTGCGGGACGGCTCGGCCCTCTCCCGGGTCGAACGACTGCGGTCTCCGGAGGCCGCGCATGCCTGATGCCAGGCCCGTCACGGCCCCGCGTCCCGATGCCCGTCCCGGCTTCTTCGCCGGGCGGAGCCCGGGGCGGGCGGGACTGGCCGTGTTCGCCAACGCCGGCGACCCGCCCCTTGCCGCGCTGCCGGAATTCACCGCGATGCTCGACGAGAACGGTGTCGACTGCCTGGAACTCGCCGTCCCGTTCCCCGGATCCGTCACCGACGGGCCGGTGATCCGCCGCTCTGCCGACCGCGCGCTGGCCGGCGGTGTCACGCCGGACTCCGTCCTCGACGCGGTGGCCGCCGTCCGGCCGGGCCTGCGCCGGCTGCGCATCGCCCTGCTCGTGGACTGGAGCCACAGCGTCAAGGGCACCGATCTGGGGGACGTGGCGCGGTCCGTCGCAGACGCGGGCTGCGACGCACTGCTGCTGCACGGGCTGCCGCCCCGGCTCCGCGCCGCCCACTACGCGGCGGCGCGCGCCGCCAAACTGCCGCTCGTCACCACCTGCTACGCGGTCTCGGACCCGCAGACCGTGTCCGAGGCCGCCAGGCACGCCTCCGCCTACGTCTACCTGGTCGCCCACTACGGCCGCAGCGGCACGAGCGCGGCGGCCGACCCGCACCGCCTGGCCGCAGCGCTGACCGCGCTGCGCGCCGAGGCCACGGCCCCGGTCGCGGTCGGCTTCGGCATCCGCACCCGGGCCGACATCGCGACGTTGGAGGACCTCGGCGCGGACGCGGCGGTCGTCGGCAGCGCCGGCGTCGCCCGCATCGAACAAGCCCTCACCGAAGGGCGCGACCCCGTCGAGGAGTTCGCCTCCTTCGTACGAGAGCTGCTCCGCCCGTCCCCTGAACACCCTGCGAAAGGAAACCCATCATGATCATCCGCAAGCTCGACGAGGTCCGCAGCGTCGACTGGGGCAACGGCCTCAGCCGCCGGTTCCTCACCGAGTCCGACGGCCTCGGCTACACCGTCACCGACACCATCGTCCGGGCCGGCACCAAGTCCCGCCTGGAGTACCGCCGCCACCTGGAGGCCTGCTACTGCATCGAGGGCAGCGGCGAGGTCGTGGACACCGCCGGCGACTCGCACCCCATCACCCCGGGCACCCTCTACGCCCTCAACGAGCACGACGCGCACTGGCTGGTCGCCAGTCCGCACGAAGACCTGCGCCTGGTCTGCATGTTCACCCCGGCGCTGCGCGGCGACGAGGTCCACAACCTCGAATCCCCCGAGTTCTCGCAGTACTGATGACCACCTGGACCGATGACCAGCAGCGGCTGCGGGAGGGTCTGCAGCCGCTGCTCGGCAAGATCAGCGAAGGGCACGTCGAACGCGACGCCGAGGCGGTCTTCCCCTGGGAGCAGTGGGACCTGTTGCGCGCGACGGGAATCCTCGGCCTGCCCTTCGAGGAACGCTGGGGAGGGCTCGGCCAGGACCTGGTGACCACCCTGTACGTCCTGGAAGGCCTGGGACAGGGCAGCCGCGACGCCGGGCTGAACTTCTCCGTGACCAGCCACATCGTCAGCACCGGTGTCCCGCTTCAGCGGTTCGGATCGGATGAGCTGAAGGAACGCCACCTGCCGCGCCTGTGCTCCGGGGAGCTCATCGGCGCACACGCCATCAGCGAGTCGGAAAGCGGCTCGGACGCCCTGGCCATGCACACCCGGGCGGTCCGCGACGGCGACTCCTTCGTCCTGAACGGCAGCAAGGCCTTCGTCAGCAACGGGCCCGTCGCCGACCTGATCACCGTCTACGCCCGGACCAGCGACCGCCCGGGCCCGCTGAGCACCACCGCTTTCCTGGTGGACCGCGACACCCCCGGCCTGACGGTCGGCAAGCCGATCCCCAAGATGGGGCTGCGCACCTCGCCGCTGAGCGAGCTGTTTTTCGACGACTGCCGCATCCCCGCCTCGCGGGTGCTCGGCCGGCCGGGCGGCGGCTTCCTCGTCCTGGACCACGTGATGCGCTGGGAGATCCTCTGCTCCTTCGCCGTCAACGCGGGGGAGATGCGCGACCGTGTCGAACGGTGCGTCGAGTACGCCCGCACGCGTACCCAGTCCGGCAAGCCGATCGGCTCCTACCAGGCCGTCTCCCACAAGATCGTGGACATGGAGATCGGTGTGGAGACCGCCCGCCACTGGCTGTTCTCCGCCGCTCGCAAGATCGTCACTGGCGAGAACGCCGCCAAGGACGTGGCCATCGCCAAACTCGTCACCAGCGAGGCGAACCTCGCCTCCGCGCTCGCCGCCGTGCAGATCTTCGGCGGCAACGGCTACATGGCCGAGTACGGCATCGAGAAGGAGCTGCGCAACTCGGTCGGCGGAACCATCTACTCCGGGACCTCAGAGATCCAGCGCAACCGCATCGCCTCGATTCTCGGCCTCTGAACCCGACCCCGAACGAAAGCGGATCACGCCACCATGAACCTCCAGTCCGGAGCCGGATCCGGATCCGCAGCCGTGGCCACCGAGGCCCTGGCCGCGACCGAGTTCATCGACCACGACAGCCCCGAGGTCCGCGCCTTCGTCCGCGACCGCGTCCCGGCGAGCGCCACCCCCCCCACCGAGCAGGCGGTGGCGCTGTACTACGCCGTGCGCGACGGCATCCGCTACGAGGTGTACGGAGCAGACCTGTCCCGCGAGGGACTGCGCGCGAGCCGGGTGGCGACCACGGGCTCCGGCATGTGCCTGCACAAGTCGGTGCTATACACCGCCGGCCTGCGCTCGCTGGGGATCCCCGCCCGCCTGGTCCTCACCGACGTGCGCAACCACCTCGCCTCCGACCGGCTCAAACGGCTGCTCGGCGGCGACGTGTTCCACCAGCATGGCCTGGCTGCCGTGTACCTGCAGGACCGCTGGGTGAAGGCGACCCCGGTCTTCAACCGGACGCTGTGCCGGCTGTACCGGATGGCCCCGCTGGAGTTCGACGGTACGGCCGACAGCCTCCACCACCCCTTCGACGAGGAGGGGCGCCAGCAGATGGAGTTCCTGCGCTTCCACGGCGAGTTCGACGACCTGCCCTACGAGCGGGTCATCGCCGACCTGCGGGCCGCGCACCCGGGACTGTTCGAGGGCGAGAGCCCCCGGTTCGTCGGCGGCTCCCTCGCTCGGGACGCCCACGACACGGCGGTGAGGGCCTAGTGTTCGTCAAGATCTGCGGTGCGACCACCGCCGAGGAGGTCCGGGCCGTCGCAGATGCCGGCGCGGACCTCCTCGGCCTGTGGCACGGCGTCTCCCGCGGCCGCGCGGACCTGCCCGCCGGGCGGCTGGCCGAGCTGGCCGCAGAGGCCCGGGCCACCGGCCGGCTGCGGTCCGTACTGGTCACCTTCGGCTCCGACCCCACGGCCCTGGCCCGGAGCGCCGCCGGTGCCGGCACCGACTGGGTCCAGCTCCACGGCTACCAGCGGCCCGCCCTGGTCCGCGCCCTGCGCGCGGAACTCCCCGAGCGGGTGCACATCGTCAAGGTGCTGCACGTCCGCGGAGGTTCATGCCCGGAGGCGAGCCTGATCCGAGCCTACGAACGGGCCGGAACCGACCTGTTCCTGCTGGACTCGGTCACCGCCGACGGGCGGGTCGGCAGCACCGCGCACACTCTGGACGACACCACGGCGGCCGCCCTGGCCGACCGCATGGAACGCTCTTTCCTGCTCGCAGGCGGCCTGCGCCCGGACAACCGGGACCGGTTCGGCGCGACTCTCGCGCACCCCGGATTCCTCGGCATCGACGTGGATTCCGCCGTCCGGGGCGACGCTGGCCTGCTCGACGGAGCGCGGACGGCGGACCTGGTCCGCGCCTGGAAGACACCTTGACCTTCACCGAAGCGCTCACCTCCGCCGACCGCCCCCTGATCATGGAGGTCAAACGGCAGGACGCCGACGGCAACGACCTGCTGGGCGGCCGGTCGGTCGCCGAGGTCGTCGCCCGCTACGAGGAGGCGGGTGCGCCCTGCATCTCGGTGGTCACCGGACACTGGTTCGGTGGCACCGAGGAGCTGCTCGCCGAGGTCGCCGCGCTCACCGACCTGCCCCTGCTCCGCAAGGACTTCGTCACCAGCCGCAGCCAGCTCGCCCGCACCCGCGAGCTCGGCGCCTCGGCGGTGCTGCTGACTGCGAAACTGCTGCCCGCCGGTGTCTTGGCCCGGCTGGCCGGACACGCCCTGGAGCTCGGGCTGACCCCCTTCGTGGAGATCGCCGACGAGGCGGAGGCCGCCGCGGTGCCGCGCGGACCCCACTGCGTGGTCGCCGTCAACAACAAGGACATCGCCACCCGCGAACGGCTCCCCGGAGACCCGGACCGCAGCACGGACCTGCTGCCCGCAGTCCTGCGCACCGGTACCCGCTGCGCGGTGAGCGCCAGCGGCATCGCCGACCCGGTCCGGGCCGCCCGGCTGCTGGACGCTGGGTTCCACGGCCTGCTGATCGGCACCGGCCTGCTGCGCGCGCCCAGCCTGACGGCATGGTGCGCGCGGCTGGACCAGGCCCGCGCCTGAGCTCCGCGCGGCATCGACCGCCCCTCGACGAACGCTCCAGTACGCCCCGTGCTGCGGTCCGCAGGATGGGGCCAGCAGTGGTTCCCCGCCCGTGGGCACCCAACCCGAAAACGACCACCCGGAGTTGAATGTGGACAGCGCGCTGTACAAGACGAAAGTCACCGACGCCTTCAATGAGGCCGCGGCGACCTACGACCGGCTGGGCGTGGAGTTCTTCACGCCGATGGGCCGCAGGCTGGTGGAACTGGCCGCTCCGCAGCCGGGCCAGCGGCTCCTGGACATCGGGTGCGGCCTCGGCGCCACCCTGCTGCCCGCCGCCTCGCGGATCGGTCCGAACGGCACCGCACTGGGCATCGACATCGCGGAGGCGATGGTCGAGGAGGCCGGCCGGGAGGCCGAGCGCCAGGGGATCCGCAACGTCGAACTGCGCGTGATGGACGGCGAGCACCCCGACCTGCCGGCCCGCTCCTTCGACCTGGTGCTCGGCAGCTACAGCGTGATCTTCCTGCCGAACGCCCGGGCGGCGCTCGCCCGCTACGCCGGGTTGCTGCGCGACGGCGGCCGGATCGCCTTCACCAGCCCCGTCTTCACCCGGGACACCTTCCCCTTCCTGCCCCCGATGTTCACCGAGCTGATCCCGATGTCCCTGCTGGAGCACCTGCCGGCGGCCTGGCACCCGGAGCAGCTGCACCAGCAGCTGCACTCCTGGCTGGAGGCTCCCGCGGACCTCACGGCCGCCCTGGACAAGGCCGGCTTCACCGATGTGCGGATCACCGACGAGAACGTCCACATGACCGCGGTGTCCGGCGAGGCCTGGGTGGACTGGTCGCACACGCAGGGCATGCGGCTGCTGTGGCAGCATCTGCCCGAGGACGAGGCCGCCGCCCTGCGCACGCGGCTCATCGCCGCCCTCGACGCCCTGCGCGAGAACGGCGACCCCGTTCACATCGAGGTCCCCGTCCGCTACGTGACGGCCACCGTTGCCCGCTGACACGCCGGACGAGGAAGGCGGGGAGCGGAGCGCACGGAAAGGCGCCCGGCCGGGATGTCCCGACCGGGCGCCGTTCCGTACGTCGTCGACGGCCTCAGACCACCGACAGGGCGCCGTCCACCGCGAGGACGGTGCCGTTGGCGTACGCCGCCTCGGAGCGTGCCAGCTGCACGATCCACCAGGCGATCTCCTCGGGGCGGCCCACCCGGCCGGACGGGATCCGCCCGGCCATCTGCTCCAGGAAGTCCCGGTAGGCCTCCTCGGGCATCCCGGCCCGGACGCCGAGTCCGGTGTCCACGACACCGGGCGCGACGCCCACGCAGCGGATGCCGCGCGGCGCCAGTTCCACCGCCCAGGTACGGGTGAGGAAGTCCAGCGCCACCTTGGCCATGCCGTAGACGGAGTTCTGCGGCCAGGCCCGGCGGCCCAGCGAGCCGGCCGAACTGACATTGACCACCACGCCCCTGGTCTCCTTCAGGGCCCCCAGGGCGGCCTGTGTGAGGAAGACCGGGGCCAGCAGGTTCGTGCCGAGCTGGGCCCGGACCGTGTCCCGCTCCAGGCCGTCAAGGGCGACGAACCCGGTGACGGCCGCGTTGTTGACCAGCACGTCGATCCGGCCGAACTCCTCCAGCGCCCGCTCCACGATCAGCCGGGGCGCGTCCTGGTCGTCGACGTCCGCCACCAGCGTCCGGATCCGCTCGTGGCCGGCCGCGGTCTCCTTCAGCCTCGCCTCGGTCCGGCCGACGACCAGCACCCGGGCGCCGTCCTCGGCGAACGCCCGGGCACTCGCCGCACCGATCCCGGTGCCGCCGCCGGTGACGATCACGCACTTGCCCTCGAAATGCGCCGCCTGCGTCATCATCACCCTCAGGAGCACAGGGCGGTGTTGACACCGCGGATGACGGCCTGCTCGGCCTCCGGGCCGAAGTCCTTGTCACCGATGGTGAACGACAGCTGGACGCGGGCCGACAGGTCGCGGGTGGTGGCCGCGAAGGTGGCGTAACCGGGGATGCCAGCGCCGTGGCCCCACAGGTCGAGGCCGGCGTCGTTCGCCAGCTTCATGATGCCCAGGCCGTAGCCGATGCCCATCGGAAGGTTCTCGATCATGTCCTCGGGCAGCGCCGTGGTCATCTCGGTCAACTCCGGCTCGTCCAGCAGCTTTCCGCTGAACAGGGCCGAGAAGAAGGTGTCCAGGTCGCGGGTGGTGGAGATGATCTCCCCGGCGCAGCCGGCCTCGGAGGGGTTCATCAGCGTGACGTCCACCGGCTCGCCGCCGATCTGCATGTAGCCGCGGGCGTGCGGGCCGGGGATGTTCGGGTCGTCGCCCGGCAGCACCGTCTCGGTCAGCTTCAGCGGCTCCAGCACCCGCTCGGTGATCTCGGTGCGGTAGGAGCGGCCGGTGACCTTCTCGATGAGCAGGCCGATGACGAAGTAGTTGGTGTTGCAGTACGCGAACTTGGAGCCGGGCTCGAACTCCAGCGGCTTGGCCGCGGCGATGGCGATCAGGTCGGCCGGCTCATAGTGCTTGTAGCGGTCGCGCAGGAACCGGTCGCCCGGCTTCTGGAACGAGTCCGAGTAGTTGTACAGGCCGCTGGTGTGCTGCATCAGGTTGCGGATGGTGATCTTCTCGCCGTACGGCAGCAGGCCGGGCAGGTAGCTCTCCACCGTGTTGTCGAGGACGATCTTGCCCGCCGCGACCAGCTGGAGCACCACCACCGACACGAACGGCTTGGTGAGGCACGAGACTCGGAAGCGGCCGTCGGCCGGCACCGGCCGGTCGGTGCCCAGCTCGGCGACGCCCGAGGTCACGACGAACGCGTCGTCGCCCCGGGCGACCCGGAACTGGACGCCCGCCGCGCCCGCCGCGACCAGGCGGTCAGCCGCGCCCTGCACCGCTTCCTGAAGAGCCGAAGTCATCTTGCGAAACCCCCATCGGGTAGCAGTCGTTACACGTCCGATCGGATCGAGCCTCTTCGCGCCCCGTGGAGGTACGCCGGAGCCCCGGTGGAGCCGGACGGCACACGGAACCTTCCGGCGGGCCCGGCCCGCCCACCGTTCCTCAGCGGACCTTCGACCGAGCCGCGAGCCGGCGCGGACAGACTCGGTGCGTCCGCCGAACCCGTGTGAGGAGACCGGCCGTGCCGTCACGCACCACCGCCCCCGTCGTTGCCCCCGCTCCGCCGCCCGCCCGGACGGCGGAGATCGCCGACGGCGTCCACGCCTTTGTCCAGCCGCCCGGCGGATGGTGCCTGAACAACGCAGGCGTGATCGTCTCCGAGGGCCTGAGCGTCCTCGTCGACACCGTCGCGACCGAGTCCCGGGCCCGCGCCCTGCGGAAGGCCGTGCTGCGCCTGAACCCGGCCGCCCCGAAGGCCGTCGTCAACACCCACTTCCACGGCGACCACGCCTTCGGCAACTTCCTCTTCCCCGAGGCGCTGGTCGTCGGTCACGAGCGCACCCGCTCGGAGATGATCGCCTCGGGCCTGCACCTGACGGGTCTGTGGCCCGACGTGGACTGGGGCGCCATCGAGCTGGTGCCGCCGGCCGTCACCTACCGGGACGCCCTCACCCTGCACGTCGGATCGCTCCGTGCCGAGGTGGTGCACGTGGGGCCGCGCGCCCACACCTCCAACGACTCCGTCGTGTGGTTGCCCGAGCAGCGGGTCCTGTTCACCGGGGACCTGGTGATGGCGGGG
This sequence comes from Kitasatospora sp. NPDC017646, assembly GCF_044329365.1. NCBI lineage: Bacteria > Bacillati > Actinomycetota > Actinomycetes > Kitasatosporales > Streptomycetaceae > Kitasatospora > Kitasatospora sp. NPDC017646. The sequence goes on from NZ_JBIRJC010000038.1 coordinate 36,368, forward strand.
GTGACCCCGTTCTGCCTGATGGGATCGATCGCCGGCTCCCTGGCCGCCCTGGAGCGGCTCCGCGCGTTCGGCGCGACCACGGTCGTGCCCGGCCACGGCCCGGTCTCGGGCCCCGAGGTCTTCGACACCGTGGAGGGGTACCTGCGGCTGGTCCGGGATCTGGCCGAGCAGGGCCGCGCCGCGGGCCTCACCCCGGTCGAGACCGCCCGGGAGAGTGACCTCGGGCCGTACGCCGGTCTCCTCGACCCCGAGCGCCTGGTGCCCAACCTGCACCGCGCCTATGCGGAACTGGCCGGCACCGGGGCCGCGCAGGCGCTGGCGATGCCCGTCATGGAGACAGCGCTGCGCGAGATGATCGAGTGCAACGGCGGGCTTCCCTGCTGCCTCGCCTGAGGTCCCGGGCGCGGGGCGGCCCCTGCCCGCCGCCCCGGCACGTGCGGGCAGCGGCCACGCGCCGTCGGGCGTCCACCGCGGCACGACCCAGGCGTGCTGGAAGCCGTCGCGGAGGCGGCATCACCGATGTCGGCATCGTGGTGGGAGAGACTGCCGCGGAGATCCGCGCGGCCGTCGGCGACGGGTCGGCGTTCGGCCTCGACGTGACCTACCTGCCTCAGGAGGCGCCCCTCGGGCTCGCCCCCGCCGTCCTGATCGCCCTGACCGGGGGCGGCCTCCGGGGCCGGTTCAGCGGCCGGACCCGGAGGTCGCCGTACGCCGGATCCGCGCGAGCAGGTCCGCCTGGGCCAGCAACTCCACCTCGTCGCCGGCGCCGCCCGGCCGGCCGTGGACGGCGGCGGCGAACGCGGTGAGAGTCGCCGCTGCCTGGTCCTCGGCCGGCAGGGTCACCGTCTCGGTGCCCGAGGCCCGTTCGAGAAGGAGCCGGGGGCGGTGGTCGGGGGCCGGGGTGAACGCCCGGTCCACCGTGATCCGTCCCTCGCTGCCCCACAGCTCGTACCGCGACCGGTAGGCGTGCTCCATGCCGAAGGTCAGCTGCGCGCTGACGCCGTCGGCCCGGCGCAGCAGCGCGGCACCGGAGGTCTCCACCCGCCGCCCGGGGGTGGCCGACAGCACCGCGCCGGCCACGTCGAGCTCCGTGCCGAGCAGGTGCACCGCGGCCCGTACCGGGTACAGGCCGATGTCGGCGAGGCAGCCGCCGTCCAGCTCCGGGTCGTAGCGGATGTCCCCCTCCGGGGGCGCGGGCACGGTGAACGCGGCGTGCAGCACGCGCGGCTCCCCGATCGCCCCGTCGGCCAGCAGTCGGCGCACCGCCGCATGCTGGCCGTGGTGGACGAACATCGTGTTCTCGCGCAGCACCAAGCCCAGGGCCCGGGCCCGCTCCAGCAGCGCGCGGGTCCGCGCCGGGTCCGTGGTCAGCGGTTTCTCGGCCAGGACGTGCTTGCCGGCGTCCAGGGCCGCCGCGACCCATCGGGCGTGCAGCGCGGCCGGCAGCGGCAGGTAGACGGCGTCCAGCGAGGGATCGGCGAGCAGCTCCGCGTACCCGGTGACGGGCCGGGCCCCGTAGGGCACGGCCGTGGCCGCGGCCCGGTCGGCCGACCGGCTGGCGACGGCGCGCAGTTCCACGGCGTGATGGGCGGCCATCGCGGGCAGCATCCGGCGGCGCGCGATCCCGGCGCAGCCGAGCACGCCCAGGCGCAGTACCGGGTCGGCGGCCGGGCCCGTCCCGCGTGCGGGCGACGCGGCCGGGGTGCCGTGGGAGGGAACAGGCATGACGGGACTCCAGTCGTCCTCGGTCGGGCTCAAACGCGCCAACGGTGGCCGGGGCGGCTCGGTCCTGGCTCGATCCCGGGTCAAGAAGGGGGCGAGCGGCATCGGTGAGGCTGCTGATGGCCGCTGCGGCTGTCGCGGCCGACCCCGCACGGGCCCCGTCAGGGGGTCCGGACGATCCGACGAGGGGACCCCATGTTCTCCAGCACGACGGCATTCCACCGCTGGTTCGAGCAGGTCTGCGCGGCGCAGACGTACGAGGTGACGAGGGTGCCCGTGGACCGGCTGGACGGCTGGTCGCGGGAGGAGGGGACCGGGAACCTGGTCCACCGCAGCGGGCGGTTCTTCTCCGTCCAGGGCCTCGCCGTCACGCGTTCGGGCCGCGCCGTGGACGCCTGGCAGCAGCCGATCATCGTCCAGCCGGAACAGGGCGTCCTCGGCATCCTGGTCAAGGAGTTCGACGGAGTGCCGCACTGCCTGCTCCAGGCGAAGATGGAGCCGGGCAACGCCGTCCTGGTCCAGCTCTCGCCGACCGTGCAGGCCACCCGGAGCAACTACACCGGCGTGCACGGCGGCCGCCCGGTGCCCTACCTGGAGTACTTCCTGACGCCGGGTCGCGGCCGGGTCCTGTCCGACGCCCTCCAGTCCGAGCAGGCGTCCTGGTTCCTCGCCAAGCGCAACCGCAACATGGTCGTGCAGACCGACGAGGACATCCCGCTCCTGGACGAGTTCTGCTGGCTGTCCTTCGACCAGATCGCCGAACTGCTGCAGACCGACGACCTGATCAACATGGACACCCGTACGGTGCTCTCCGGGGCCGTCGGCCTGCGCCGGCCCGCCGGGGCCGTGGGCGCCGGGCCCGACCCGGACTCGTTCCAGGGCGCGCTGGCCGCCTCGTGGGAGCCGCAGGGATGGCGCCTGAACGGCACCACCGAACTGCTGCGGCACCTGGCGCTGGCCAAGGAGCGCTGCACCCTCACCCGCGAGGTCGTCCCGCTGGCGGACACCGCGCACTGGTTGACGCGCGACGGGGTCGTCGTCCACGACGAGGGCCGCCACTTCACCGTGCTCGGCGTACGGGTGCAGGCCTCCAACCGGGAGGTGTCCGGCTGGTCCCAGCCCATGTTCATGCCGAACAGCCAGGGTGTGGCGGCCTTCCTGGCGAAGCGGGTGAACGGGGTGCTGCACCTGCTGGTGCAGGCACGCGTGGAGACCGGGGCGCTGGCCCGCGTCGAGCTGGCCCCGACCGTGCAGTGCCAGCCCGCCGACTACGGTCCGGGACCGGCGCCGGTGTTCCTGGACACGGTGCTGTCCGCCGGGCCCGACCGGATCCGGTTCGACACCGTGCAGTCCGAGGAGGGCGGGCGCTTCTACCACGCCCGGATCCGCTACATGCTCGTCGAGACGGACGAGGACTTCCCGCTCCAGGTGCCGCCGCAGTTCACCTGGATGACGGTGCGTCAGCTCATCGGGTTCGTCCGGCACGGCAGCCACCTCAACGTGGAGGCGCGCACCCTGCTCGCCCTGCTCGGCTTCCAGCCCGCCGCCCCGGCCGCGGGCCGCGAGCGGGCCCTGGCCGGGGCGGTGCCGGATCACCGGTAGGTGTCGGTGACCGCCAGACAGTCCTCGTAGCGCGGGAGCATGCCCCGCGCCTGGGCCTCGGCCAGTTTGACGGCGTGGGTGTCCCGCTCCGACCGGGTCAGCGGGAGGCCCTTCGGCCAGGGCAGGGCCAGGGCCGGATCGAACGGGTCGAGGGACTGCTCCAGGCCCGGCCGGTAGGGGGACGACACCAGGTAGGACATGACGGTGTCGTCCTCCAGGGCCAGGAATGCGTGTCCCACCCCGACCGGGAGGTAAACGGCGTGGAAGGACTCGGTGTCCATCGCCACCGTGTCCCAGACGCCGAACGTGGGGGAGCCCAGCCGGAGGTCGATCACGAAGTCCATCGCCCGGCCCCGGGCGCAGTGCACGTACTTAGCCTGTCCGGGCGGGGTGGTGGTGAAGTGCACCCCGCGCAGCACCCCCCGCGCCGACCGGTTGTAGTTGGTCTGTACGACGGGCATCGGGTGGCCCACGGCCCGGGTGAACTCCTCGCCCTGGAGCGGGGAGAGGAATATCCCGCGCTCGTCACCGTGCACCCGCGGCGTGAACTCGAAGGCGCCCTCGACCTTCAGCGCCCGCGCGGTGATCGGGGCGGCGGTGTCCAGGGCGGTGCGCCCGTCGGTCTTCATCTGTCCTCCTGGCAAGGGGTGTTCGGTGTGGCTGCGGTCCGCCACAGTGTGGGGAACTGCTCTTGAGCCCCGGTCGACGCCGGCGCAGGCCCGGTGGCTCCAGCGGTACCCGAGCCGTACTGCGGCCGGTGCCCCGAGCATCGGCGGCAGTACGCGGGCGGGGTGCGCGCCGCCATCGGATCAGCCACCGAGAAAGGTGAACGATGACCGTTCCCAGCCGCCGGAGCTTCGTCGCCGGCACGCTCACGGCGGGCGCCGCCGCCGGGCTCGCCGCCGTCGGCATCGCCCCCGCCCACGCCCAGGACACCCCCGCCCCCGGACAACCCCCAGAGCCCGGGGGCGGCGGGTCGCTCGTCACCCCGCAGGACCCGCGGTACGCGGCCCTGTCGACACGTGGCAGCAACAAGCGGTTCACCGCGCGACCGGACGCCTTCCGGCTCGTCACCACCACCGAGGAGGTGGCGCGCGCGGTCGGCGACGCCGTCCGCGCGGGCAAGCGGATCGCGGTCCGCAGCGGAGGCCACTGCTACGAGAACGTCGTCGGCGACCCGGCCGTGCGGCTCGTCCTCGACCTCGGCGGGATGAACGCCGTCACCTACGATGCCCGCCGCCGCGCCTTCATGGTCGAGGCCGGCGCCCAGCTGATGGACGTCTACGAGAAGCTCCACTACGGCTGGGGCGTGACCCTGCCCGGCGGCGCCAGCGCGACCGTGGGCATGGGCGGCCACGTCACCGGCGGCGGCTACGGCGCGCTGTCGCGCGCCTTCGGCCTGGCCGCGGACCACCTGTACGCCGTCGAGGTGGTCGTCGTCGATGCGGCCGGCCGGGCCCGCAGGGTCGTCGCGACCCGGGAGCGAACGGATCCCTGCCACGACCTGTGGTGGGCCCACACCGGAGGCGGCGGCGGCAACTTCGGCGTCGTCACCCGCTACTGGTTCCGCTCGCCGGACGCCCCCCGCTCCTGCACCGACCCGTCCCGGCTGCTGCCGCGCCCGCCGGGCAACGTCCTGGCCGCCCGGGTCCGCTTCCCGCGCGAGGGCATGGACCGGGCGTCGTTCCGCCGCCTGATCCGCAACCACGGCCGCTGGCACGAGCACAACAGCGACGCCGGCTCCCCGTACGCCGGACTGTTCGGCGGGCTGGTCCTCTACGGCCGCCCCGAAACCGGTGACCCGGGCCCGGCGGCCAACTGCTTCGCCCACATGGACGGCACCCGGCCGGACGCCGGGCGGCTGCTGCGGGACTACCTGCGCGCCGTCGCCGACGGCGTGGGCGCCTTCCCGCAGTTCTCCGAGATCAGCGACCAGCCCTGGCTCACCGCGGCCGAGCACCTGTCCGCGGCCCAGGACAGCGACGCCGGCCGCCACAAGATCAAGTCGGCGTACCTGCGCCGCGGCCACAGCGACGCCCAGGCCGACGTCCTCTACACGTACCTCAACAGCACCGGCAACCGGCACGACTCCGCCTCGGTGTCCTTCCAGTCCTACGGCGGCCGGATCAACACGGTCGCGGACGGCGCCACCGCCTCCTCGCACCGCGACTCGGTCCTCATGGCGCTCTACATGAACACCTGGCACGACCCCGACGCCGACCCTGCGGCCGTCGACTGGCTGCGCCGCCTGTACCGCGACGTGTTCGGGGCGAGCGGCGGCGTCCCGATGCCGGGCCGCGACAGCGACGGCTGCTACATCAACTACCCCGACGTCGACATGGCCGACCCGCAGTGGAACACCACCGGAGTGCCCTGGCACCGCCTCTACTACAAGGACGCCTACCCGCGGCTCCAGCGCATCAAGGCCACCTGGGATCCCCGCAACGTCTTCAGCCACACGCTGTCCGTCAGGGCGGAGCACGTCCGTTGAAGGTGCTGTTCGTCTCCTTCCCGCACAACACCCACTACTTCTCGATGGTTCCGCTGGCCTCCGCGCTGCGCACCGCGGGCCACGAGGTCCGGGTGGCGAGCCACCCCGACCTGATCGACCACATCACCGCGGCCGGCCTGACCGCCGTGCCGGTCGGCGTCGCCGGCTGGTACATCGACGACCCGTGGGCGCCCGAACTCCTCGGCCAGATCCTCGAAGAGGGCTCCGACCTCGTGCAGGGCTTCGACTTCACCGGCGAGGACCGCTCCCAGTGGACCCACGAGTCGCTGCTGGCCCTGGAGGCCGTCGCGGTACCCGCCCTGTACGCCTCGGTGAGCAACGACCCGATGCTCGACGACCTCGTCGCCTACGCCCGGCACTGGGGCCCCGACCTGGTCGTCTGGGAGCAGCACACCTTCGCCGGCTCGGTCGTCGCCCGCGCCGTGGGAGCCGCGCACGCCCGCCTGCTGCACGGCATGGACATCACGGTCCGGGCCCGGCAGGAGTTCCTGCGGCTGAACGCGGCGCTGCCGCCGGGCACCGCCCAGGACCCCACCGCGGAGTGGCTGGGCCGGGTGATGGACCGTTACGCGCCCGGACTCGGCTTCGACGAGGAGATGGTCACCGGGCAGTGGACCGTGGACATCACCCCGCCCAGCTCCCGCTTCGACCTCGGCCTGCGCACGGTCGGCGTGCGCTACGTCCCGCACAACGGCGCCTCCGTGGTGCCGGACTGGCTGCGGGCGACGGCCGAGCGGCGCCGGGTCTGCCTGACGCTGGGGGTCTCCGGCGAGATCGACCACGCCTCCTTCTCCTTCGGCTCGGTGCTCGACGCGCTCGCCGACGTGGACGCCGAGATCGTCGCCACGCTCGGCGCGCAGGCCCGCGAAGAGCTCGGCACGATTCCCGGCAACGCCCGCCTGGTGGACTTCGTACCGCTCAACGACCTGCTGCCGACCTGCTCGGCCGTCGTCCACCACGGCGGCATCGGCACCCGCTCCACCGCCGAACTCCACGGCGTGCCCCAGATCGTGCTCCCCTACGGCTGGGACACGGTCGCCAAAGCCCGCCGGGTGGAGGAACTGAGGTACGGGCTGTGCCTGCCCGCCCACGAGCTGACCGTGGACGGGCTGCGCGCCGCGGTCCTTCGGCTGCTGGAGGAACCCTCGTTCACCGAGGTGGCGGCGAAGGTCCGCGCCGAGGTCCTCGCCGAGCCGACGCCGAACGACATCGTGCCGGTCCTGGAGCGGCTGGTGGCCTCGGCCCGTCAGACGACCGAGGCGGCGCCGTCGACCGCCACCACCGTGCCGCTGGTGTAGCCCGCCTCGGGTCGTGCCAGCCGTACGATCCACCACGCCACGTCCTCGGGCCGGCCCACCCGGCCCGAGGGCGTGCGGGCGGCCGACTCCGCCTGGTGGCGGGCGATGTCCTCGGCGCTCCAGCCCATGCGCTCGCCGATCCCCGTGTCGGTCTCGCCCGGGGCGACGCCCACGGCGCGGATCCCGCGCGGCGCCAGCTCCACCGCCCAGGTGCGGACCAGGAAGTCCAGCGCGACCTTGGTGGCCCCGTACACGGACAGGCCCGGGAACGCCCGGCGGCCCAGCGTGGCCGCGGTGCTCACGCACACCACCGTGCCGCCGGCAGCCTCCAGGGCGGGCAGCGCCGCCTGCGTCAGGAACAGCGGCGCGAGGAGGTTCGTCTCCAACTGGGTCCGCGCGTGCCCGCGGGTGAGGGAACCGGCCGGCTCGGGCAGCACGGCCGCGGCGTTATGCACGAGCACGTCGATCCGGCCAGAGGACTCCACCGCCGCGGCCACGATGTGCTCCGCGGCGTCCGGTGCCGTGATGTCGGCCGTCAGGGTCCGGATGCCGACGTGCCCGGCGGCCGTCTGCGCGAGGGTCTCGGCGGTGCGCCCCACGACCAGGACCTCGGCACCGTCGGCGGCGAAGGCCCGCGCGGTCGCCCGCCCGATGCCCGTACCGCCCCCGGTGACGACGACCGTGCGCCGTACCGCACCACTGCTGGGGGAATGCGTCATACCCACGGACGCTAGCCACCTGTACTCAACGGCGGCTCTAGTGCCCGTTGGGAAGGTGTCCGGGCAAAGCACCGGCCGGATTGCACCCCCGTGCGTCCGGCCCCCTGGGAGCCCCGGCGCCCGTCTCACTCATCCGCGCTCCGCCGATTCCGGGCGGTCCCCTGTCGACTCTCTCAGGAGGCAAGGCATGTCCGTGCACACGTCTGAACTCTCGGCGCCGGCGCCACCCGGGCGCGGTGCGGTACACGCGGGCGTTGCCCTCGGACTGCTTGCCGGCTGCAATGCGATGGTCCTGCTCGATGAGTCGATGGTGCAGATCGCCCTGCCCGGTATGAGCCAGGACCTCGGCCTCACCCCCGTCGGCCTCGGCTGGGTCATCAGTGCTTACCTGCTGGCCTTCGGCGGACTGCTGCTGCTCGGCGGACGGATGGGCGACCTACTGGGCCGCCGCAGGGTCTTCCTCGCCGGTGTCGCCCTGTTCACGGTGGCCGCGGCGCTGCGCGGGGCGGCGACCTCCGGAGATTTCCTGATCGCCGTGCGGGCCCTGCAGGGCGTCGGCTCCGCCCTGGCCGCGCCCAGTGCGCTGGCCCTGGTCCTGAGCATGTTCGGCGAAGGGGCCCTGCGGAAGCGGGCGATCGCCGTCTACACGGCGGTCGGCGCCGCCAGCACCGCCGGCGGGCTGCTGCTGGCGGGCATGCTCTCCGCGGTCAGCTCCTGGCGCTGGGTGCTGTTGCTGAACGTGCCGCTCGGCCTGCTGATCCTGCTGCTGGCGCCGCTGGTGGTCGAGGAGACCAGGCCGAGCCGCGGCCGGTTCGACCTGCCGGGCGCGCTGATGTCCACCCTGGGCGCCGTCGGTCTGGTCCTCGGCCTGACCCGGGCCGCCGAACACCCGTGGACGGATGTGACCGTCGCCGGCCCGGCCGCCGCCGGCGTGGCGCTGCTGCTCGTCTTCATCGTCATCGAGCGCGGGGCCCAGCAGCCCATCGTGGTGCTGCGGTTGTTCGACGACCGGAGCCGGATCTGGGCGTACGTCGGCACCTTCGCCGTCCAGGGCGCTTTGATCGGCACGGGCTTCCTCCTCATCCAGTTCTTCCCGCAGTTCGCCGGCTACAGCCCGCTGCTCTCGGCTGTGGCCCTGACCCCGGTGACCGCCGCGATGATCTCCATGTCGGGTGCGGCGGTCTGGCTGGAGCGCCGGTTCGGGCCGCGCAATCTGCTGCTGACCGGCGCCGTGCTGCTGATCGTCTCGAACCTCTGGCTCTCCCGCCTGACCCCGGACTTCGGCTACGGGGAGGACGTGCTACCGGCGCTGCTGCTGTTCGGCTGCGGCATGGCCTTGTGCGTCGTCCCGTCCACCATCCTCGCCACCTCCGGGCTGCACAGCGACGAAGCCGGTGCCGCCTCAAGCGTGCAGAACGCGCTGCAGACGGTCGGCGCCTCGCTGGGGCTCGCGATCCTGGTGACCGCCGGCACCAACGCCGGCCGCGGCGCCGAGCAGGCCCTGCCGGCCGGGGCCCCGGCCGAGGAGGCCGCAGGCCACGTGTTCATGGAGAGCATGTCGGCCGGCTTCGTGGCCGGCGCCGGCCTCGCCGTGGCCGCGTTCCTTGCCGCCTTGTTCATCCGACCTTCCGGTGCCGCCGCCGCGCGCACCGCGGACTCCTGACAGAAAGGAGAAACAGCCGTGCGGTTCGGCTCCATGGCGCGCTTCGGCGTCGTCGGCCTGATGTGGGGCATTAGCTACTTCTGGATCAAAGTCGTCTTCCAGGGCCTGAACTCGGCGCAGTTCAGCTTCTTCCGGATCCTGGTCGGTGCCGTGGCCATGCTCGGCGTGCTGCTGGTCAGCGGCACCCGGCTGCCGCGCCGGCCCTCCGTCTGGGGCCGGCTGGTGTTCATCGCCTTCCTGGCCAACGCGCTGCCCGTGCTGCTGGTCGAGCTCGTGGACGACGCCCTGGGCACCGACACGGGCATGGTCTCGGTGTTCAACGCGAGTGTGCCGCTGTGTGTGGTCGCGCTCTGCCTGGTGCGCCGCCGCGCCGGCCGCATCCCGGCCACGCTGGTGGCGGGCCTGCTCGTCGGCTTCGCCGGCGTCCTGGTCCTGTACGCGCCCTGGAACGCGGGTGCCCAGTGGCTCTCGGCGGCCGCGGCCGTCAACGCCGTCGCGGCGCTGGCCTACGGCTGGTCCATGCTGCTGATGGAGAAGCTGATGAAGCCGGCCGCCGAGGACGGCCAGGACATGCCCCCCTTGGTGCTGGCCACCTCGCAGGCGGTCATCGGGGTCGGCTGGGCCGCGATCAACCTGCCCAACGGCGGCTTCGACCGCGCCCCGCAGTTCTCCGCGGCCGTCATCGGCGCGCTCCTCGTGCTCGGCATCCTCAACACCGGGCTGGTGTACATGTGCTTCGCCCAGCTGATCCGCGACGAGGGCGCGGCCAAGGCCTCCAGCGTGCTGTACGTCGTGCCCGTGGTCCTCACCCTGGGCATGGTCGTGATGGAGAACCACCAGCCCACCGGCCGCGAGGTGCTGGGCATGGCGATCATCCTGGCTGGCGTGGTGCTCGCCCGGATCCCGCGGCGCGGCGCCGTCCCCGCCGCCGACGGCCCTTTGGTGCGGTCCGCGGCCGAGCCGACCTCCGCGGCCCGCTGACCCGGCCGGCCACCCATACCGAAGAAAGGACCACACCTTGATCACCTTCATCAACCGCTTCACGGTCACCGGACCGACCGAGGAGTTCGAGCAGGCCTTCGACAAGACTTCCGAGTTCTTCACCGCCCAGCCGGGGTTCGTCCGCCACCGCCTGATGCGGCACACCGACGACCCCAACGCGTACGCCAACCTGGCCGAATGGGAGGACGAGGAGTCCTTCCGCAAGGCCCTGCAGAAGCCCGAGTTCGTCGCCCACCGCGCGGCGCTGCAGGCGCTCAGCACCAGTGACCCGAACCTCTACATCCCGCTGTACGAGCGCGTCGCCCGAGCTTGACCCTGTCGGGGATCTCGAAGGAACCGGCTGCATCGAAGCTGCCCGCCTCGCGGGTGTCGACGAGCACACGGGCAAGCGACGGCGCAACGGCCGCAGCCTCCTCGCAACGAAGAACAGAGCGGCGCCACCAGCCAACCCGGTGGCGCCGCTGCCTGTGTCCGAACCGCCGGTCTCATCGCGATGTCCGAGCGAGACCGGGCGCATCCACGTCGCCGACCGCCTCCGGGAGAACGCCGGCGTCCGGGCCGGCGCCGCCGACCCCGACAGCCGCCCACGCAAGACGCTCGGCTGAGAAACGCCGGCCGAGCGTCTGTCACACCGGTCGTGTGCTGCCGCGATTCCTTGAATCCGCCACCGCAGGGGCCCTCGGCATCTGTCCGGGGCGGCGGTCAGAACAGGGCGGGGACCGTTAGCAGACCCCCCGTCACCGGCGTCCGCGGGCGCCGCACCGCGGAGCCGGCCGCACGCAGCCCGGGACGGGCCGCGGCGAGCGCCACCACCACCGTCTCGGCGACGATCCCGGCGAACGGCTCCAGCGGCACCCCGTACGGCGCGGGGACCAGCAGCCGCGGGTCGGCGCCGGCCCTCTCGGCCCGGCGCGGGTCGAAGACGTCAGGCCGGTCGAAGACCTCCGGGTCCCGGTTGGCCGCACCGATCAGGACGGCAACCTGCTCCCCGGCCGCGATCCGCTGCCCGGCCGCCTCCGTGTCCGCCGCCGCGGTGAACACGTGCACCTTCACCGGCGGGTCGTGACGCAGTGTCTCCGCCACCACCGCGGCCGCCCCGTCCGGCCCCCGGTCGGCGAGCAGCTCCCACTGCCCCGGCCCGGCGACCAGCGCGTGCAGCGCCCCGGCGACGAGTTCCTGCGCGGCGCGCACCTCCACCACCACCCGCAGCACGGCCGCCTCGCCCAGCAGCCCGCGCAGGGCGGCGACGGCGGCCGGCAGCCGGGCGGCGTCCCCGTACGACGGCGGCGCCAGCGCCGCATCGAGCGCGGGGGCGGCCGCCGCGCAGGCCTCGGCCAGCCGCTCGCGGTCCGCCCCGGTCAGACCGTGCAGGTCCGCCAGCACCTCGACAGGGACCCGGGCGGCGACCTCGGCGACCAGGTCCACCTTCCCGCGCAGCCCTGCCAGGAGCCGCTCGCAGGCCGGCCCCGCCAGGGCCCGTACCCGGTCGGCGCCGGGCCGGTCCGCAGGATCCGGGGCGGGCAGCCCCTGGTTCCAGGCCACGGCCACCTGCGGCTGGGCCACGGCCGCGGGCAGCGGGCCGCCCTCCGGCACCGGCAGGGCCAGCAGCTCGGCGGCGGTGGCGTACCGGGCGGCCACCCAGGTGCCCAGACGACTGCGCCACAGCGGCCCGGCCTCCCGGTTGAGGGCGTACGGCTCCCGCGGGTCCGGGCCGTGGTGCCCGCGCAGCAGTGCGGCGTACGGGTCGCCCTGCGCCCCGTACAACCAGTGGATTCCCTGGACGAGCTGGAGCCGGCGGCCCAGCTCCTTCTCCGCCACAACCATCTACGGCTCCCCTCTCCCTCGCGGGCGCGTCCGCGCCGCGGGCACCGCGCAGGCTAGGCGGGCACAGCGGAGGATCGGTCGAGCGCGGGCCCCGCCCGCCGCTCCGCTCCGGCTCCAGGGGAGCTTGACCAGGCGCGGGGATGATCATCCTCCGTTGTTCAGTCGATCCTGGAGGTGGGTCGGTCGTGCCGAACCCCAACACATCCGAGGACCCGGTGGCGGATCCAGCCGCGCTGCTCCGAGGCATGGTGCGCATCCGCCGCATCGAGGAGGAGCTGGCGGACCTCTACCGCGACGAGCAGGAGATGCGCACCCCGGTGCACTTCTCGGTAGGTCAGGAGGCCGCCGCCGTCGGGGTCTGCGCCGCCCTGCGCGAGGACGACCTCGTCTACACCGGGCACCGCAGCCACGCCGCCTACCTCGCCAAGGGCGGGGACCTCACCGGCATGGTCGCCGAACTCTACGGCAAGGAAACGGGCTGCTCGGGCGGGCGCGGCGGGTCCGTGCACCTGACCGACCGGGCCGTCGGCTTCGCCGGATCGGCCGCGATCCTCGGCGAGATGATCTCCGTGGCCACCGGTGCCGCGTGGGCTCTGGCCAAGCAGGGCTCCTCGCAGGTCGTGGCCACCTTTTTTGGGGACGGAGCCAGCGAGGAGGGCGTCTTCCACGAGTCCCTCAACTTCGCCGCGGTCCAGCGGATCCCGGTCGTCTTCGTCTGTGAGAACAACTCCTACTCGATCTCCTCCCCGCTCAGCGCCCGCCAGCCGGCGAACTCCGCGACCACCGGGATCACCGAGCGGGCCCGGGCGTACGGGATCGCCGCCGAGCGCGTCGACGGCAACGACGTGTCCCTCGTCCACGAGGCCATGCTGCGGGCCACCGCCCACTGCCGGGCCGGCCAGGGTCCCTACCTCCTGGAGCTGGACACTTACCGCTGGCGCGAGCACGTCGGCCCGGGCTTCGACACCGGGATCGACCGCCCCGAGTCCGAGGTGGAGGGCTGGCTGGAGCGCTGCCCGGTCCGCCGGAGCACGGCGGCACTGCGCGCCGACGTACCGGACATCGAAGAGCAAGTCGCCAGCTGGGACCAGGAGTTCCGCGACGAGACGCGGCTCGCGGTCACCGCTGCCAAGGCGGCGCCCTTCCCCGGTGCGGACCGGCTGACCGACGGGGCCTACGGGCGCCCGGTTGACGCGAGCTGACAGGAGATCACGATGACACGGAAGCTCACGTACTGGCAGGCGATCGCCGAGGGCACCGTCCAGGCCATGGAGGCCGACCCGGGCATCATCATCGCCGGGCAGAACGTCGACGACCACAAGGGCTCCTACGGCACCACCGGCCCGGCCTTCGAACGCTTCGGCGCCCAGCGGGTGATCGACACCCCCAACAGCGAGAACGCCGTCGCCGGCATCTGCATCGGCGCAGCCGACCAGGGCCTGCGCCCCCTCGTGGTGCACACCCGGGCCGACTTCATGTTCCTGGCCATGGACGCGATGATCAACCTGGCGTCCAAGTGGCGCTACATGTACGGGGACAAGGGCGGTGTGCCGGTCGTCATGCGCGGTGTCGTCGGCCGCGGCTGGGGCCAGGGTGCCACCCACTCGCAGAGCCTGCACGCGACGTTCGGCCACTTCCCCGGTCTGTACGTCGCCGCCCCGGCCTCCCCGGCCGACGCCAAGGGCCTGCTGGCCGCCGCCCTGGAGGCGGACACCCCCGTGGTGCTGATGGAGAACCGCTCGCTCTACCCGATCGAGGGCGAGGTGCCCGAGGAACTCGCGCCCGTGCCCTTCGGCGTGGGCCGCATCGTCCGTCACGGCACCGACGTGACCGTGGTGGCCGCCTCCTTGATGGTCCACGAGGCGGAGCGCGCCGCCGACCTGCTCGCCGGGCGGGGCGTCAGCGTCGAGGTGGTGGACGTGCGCAGCATCCGGCCGCTGGACGAGGACATCATCTGCGAGTCGGTCGCCCGGACCGGCCGCGTCGTGGTGGCCGACACGAGCTGGGCACGCTACGGCTTCTCGGCCGAGGTGGCCGCGGTGATCGCCGAGCGCATCCCGGGCGAGCTGCGCGCCCCGGTCCGCAGGATCACTCCCCCCGACTGCCCCGCTCCGGTGTCCTGGCCGCTGGAGGAGGCGTTCCACCCCAGCGCCGCGAAGATCGCCGAAGCCTGTCTCGACCTGGTGGGCTGGGGCGGGGCCGCCGTGCCCGTACTGACCGGGGTGGACGCCGGGTTCAGCGGACCGTACTGATCCGCATCCGTACGAAAGGAACCGGACGTGGAATCGAGCGAGTCGGCCGTGGTCGAGCGGGCCACCGGCCGACCCTCGGCATGCCCGCACCACCCGCACCGACCTTCCAGGAGAATCAGATGGCCCTGAGCTTCCGAGCCCTGGCGACAGCCGCTGCCGGCGCACTTCTGCTGCCCCTGCTCGGAAGCCCCGCAGCAGCCTCCACCGCATCAGCCGCCCACTCCGGCGGGCCGACCGGGGCGAACTGCGCGCCGTTCACCTCCCAGGTGGCCGTCGCCGAGGGCGCCCCCGCCGACCAACGGATCGCCGGCACGCTCTGCACCCCGCGCGCCGCACGTGCCACCACGGTCCAACTGCTGCTGCACGGCGGCACCTACAACCGGGACTACTGGACCGTGCACGGCCGGACCGGCGGCCCCTCCTACGTGGAGGCCGCCGCCGGGGCCGGCCACGCCGTCCTGGCGTTCGACCGGCTGGGCACCGGGGCCAGCTCCGCTCCGCACAGCTCCCGCTTCACCGACAGCACCCACGAGCTGGTGACCCTCCAGCTCATCCGCACGCTGCGCGACCGCGGCTACCGGAAGGTCGTCCTGGTCGGCCACTCCTTCGGCTCGACGGTGGCCCGCATGGTCGCGGTCAAGCACCCCGACGCCGTCGACGGACTCATCCTCACCGGCGAGGGCACCCCGCCCAACACCGCGGCGTTCGAGCAGATGGGACACCTGTACGTGCCCGCCGGACAGCACCCGCTGCTGGCCCGGCGCGGTCTCGACGACGGCTACCTCGCCCTGCGGCCCGGCGGCAAGGCCGCCTGGTTCTACGACCGCCGGACCACCGAACCGTACGTGCTGCTGCACGACGAACTCACCACCGAACCGGATGTCTACCCCGCCGACCCGGCCTATGGCGACATCTCCCTCAACCAGCGGATCCGCGTCCCCGTACTCGTCGTCGTCGGCCAGGACGACAAGCTCATCTGCGGTGGCCAGGGTTCCGACTGCTCCAGCTCGGCCGCGCTGAAGGCCTCCGCCGCCCCCCTGTACGGACCCGAGGCCCGGCTGGAAGCCCTCGCCGTTCCGGCCACCGGACACAGCCTCAATGTGCACCGCACCGCCCCTCTGTGGTACGCCTACGCACAGAACTGGGCGAAACGCCGTGTGGACGGCGGACGTTGACCGGACGACGAACCAGGGGGCGGAACAGATGGTGTGGATGTCGCGTGAGCAGGCCGACCTGCTGGCGCAGTGCGCGGTAGCCTTCGAGCCGGGCGATCCGGCGCGTACCGGAAGGCTCGTGTTCCGGTACCCCGACGGCTCGGCCGGCCCCGGCCTCGCCGCACAGCCGCCCTTCGGAGAACCCGGCGAAGCCGACCTGGTCACCGCCGACGGCGGCACCCTCGCCATACGCCGCTGCCCGGTTCTGCGCCTGACCGTCGCCCAGGCACTGCCCACCCTCACCCTGGCCCGCCGGCTCCACACCGAAGCGAACGCCGACGGGAGCGCGAACGGCACCGCGGATGTCACCCCCAGCCCGTCCGCCGCGTTCTGGGGCGCCGCCACCGCCCTCGGCCTGCACCTCGCCGCCCGCGAACGGCTGCTCCCCGGCGTCTCCGCCACCGGCTACGACACCTGGCGCGCCGGCCCGCTCGCCCCGGAGGACGTCCGGCGCATGCGCGAGCTGGCCGCCGCGGCACCGGCCGAGGCGCTCGCCGTCCCGCTGCCCGTCCCGCCGGGCGGCCCGCTGCTGCTGCCCGACGCCGCCGCCCTGCTGCGCTCCTTCGTCGACGCGGTCGCCGACACCCTGCCGCGCACCGCCGCCGCACCCGCCGCCACCGGCCGCCCGGCCTTCGCCGCCGTCGAACCCCAGTACGTCCCCCAGCTGCGCGCCTGGGCCGAGGAGATCTCCGCCGGCCTCGACTCGGGCGTGCGGCTGGCCCTGCGCCTGGACCTGGTGCCCGCCGCCGGCGACGGCGGGCGGCCCGCCCTGCGCCTGGTGCCCCAGGTGTCCAGCCTGGCCGACCCGACCCTCAGCGCCGACGCCGACGAGCTGTTCGCCACGGCCGAGGCAGCCGGGTTCGGGCCGCGGGCCCAGGCCGACACCGTCCTCGCCGTACGGCGGGCCGCCGACGTCTGGCAGCCCCTTTCCCGCCTGCTGCCGGTGCCCTCCGCACTGGACCTCGCCGACCACGAGGTCCAGGACCTGCTCGGCGAAACCGCCGGCCGGCTCGCCGCCCACGGCGTCGAGGTGCTCTGGCCCGCGGAGGCCATCCGTTCCCTCACCAGCCGTGCCGTCGTCGGCGGCGAGCGGACCCCGCCCATCGACCTGCGGTCCTTCTTCGGCGGTGGCGCCACGGTCGACCTGCGCTGGCAGCTCGAGCTCGACGGGGAAGCCCTCACCGAGCAGGAGACGGCCGAGATCGCCGCCGCCGACCAGCCGCTGGTCCTGCTGCGCGGGCAGTGGGTGTTCATCGGCGCCGACCTCGCCCGCAAGGCCGCCGAACGCGACCTCAAACCGCTCACCGCCATCGAGGCGCTCGCCGTCGCCCTCACCGGGTACACCGAGATCGGCGGCAAACAGGTGCGGGTCGCGTCCAGCGACTGGCTGCTCGCCCTGCGCCGGCGCCTGGCCGAACCCGACGGCAGCAGCGAAGCGGTCGAGCAGCCCGCCGCGCTCGCGGCCACCCTGCGCGACTACCAACTGCGCGGCCTGCGCTGGATGGACCGCCTTACCTCGCTCGGTCTCGGCGGCTGCCTCGCCGACGACATGGGCCTGGGCAAGACCGTCCAGCTGATCTCGCTGCACCTGCTGCGCCAGGAGCACCCGGACAGCGCCGGCCCCACCCTCGTCGTCTGCCCCGCCTCTCTGCTGGGTAACTGGCAGCGCGAGGTCGGCAAGTTCGCCCCCGGCACGCCCGTGCGCCGCTACCACGGCCCCGACCGCACCCTGGACGGCGCCGACTCGGGCTTCGTCCTGACCACCTACGGCACCATGCGCCTGGACGCCGAGCGGCTCGGCGCGCACCGCTGGAGCGCGGTCGTCGCCGATGAGGCCCAGCACGTCAAGAACCCGCACTCCAGCACCGCGAAGGCGCTGCGGCTGATCCCCGCCGACGCCAGGATCGCCCTGACCGGCACCCCGGTCGAGAACAACCTCTCCGAACTCTGGGCCGTCCTCGACTGGACCACCCCCGGACTCCTCGGCGGCCACGGCCACTTCCGCAGCCGCTGGATCGCCGCCATCGAGGCCGAACGCAAGGAACGCGCGGAGTTCGGACCGCCGCCGGGGGAGGAGGGGGAGTACGGCCCCACCGCACATCGACTGGCCGAACTGGTCCGGCCGTTCATGCTCCGCCGCAAGAAGTCGGACCCGGGCATCGCCCCCGAACTCCCGCCGAAGACCGAGACGGACCGCCCGGTCTGCCTCACCCCTGAGCAGCGGACCCTGTACGAGACCCAGGTCCGTGAGGTCATGGCGCAGATCAAGGCCACCAAGGGCATCGCCCGGAGCGGTCTGGTGCTCAAGCTGCTCACCGGTCTGAAGCAGATCTGCAACCACCCCGCGCAGTTCCTCAAGGAGGCGGAAGGCGCCCGGCTGGCCGGCCGTTCCGGCAAGCTGGAACTGCTCGACGAACTGCTGGACACCATCATCTCCGAGGACGGGGCCGTGCTGGTCTTCACCCAGTACGTCACCATGGCACGGCTGTTGGAGGCGCACCTGCGCGAGCGCGGCGTCCCCACGCTGCTGCTGCACGGCGGCACCCCGGTGCCGCGCCGCGAGGAGATGGTCCGTCAGTTCCAGGACGGGGAGGTGCCCGTCTTCCTGCTGTCCCTCAAGGCCGCCGGCACCGGACTCAACCTCACCCGCGCCGACCACGTCGTGCACTACGACCGCTGGTGGAACCCGGCGGTGGAGGCCCAGGCCACCGACCGCGCCTATCGCATCGGGCAGACGCGCACCGTCCAGGTGCACCGGATGATCGCCGAGGGTACGGTCGAGGACCGCATCGCCGTCCTGCTCGAGGCGAAGCAGGGCCTGGCGGACGCCGTGCTGGGCTCCGGGGAGCAGGCACTGACGCAGCTGACCAACGACGAGCTGGCCAACCTGGTCGAACTGAGGAGCGCGGGATGAGCGGGGAAGAGACGGGCGCGCGGGGCTTTCCGGCCTTTGCCGCGCGCCGGGGCAGCCGGGCACGCGGCCAGTCCTGGTGGGGCAAGGCCTGGGCGGACGCGCTGGAGGACACCTCCCTGGACGAGGAGACGCTGAAGAAGGGCCGGGCCTTCGCGCGCACCGGCCGGCTCGGGCCGATCACGGTCAGCCCCGGTCGCCTCTCCACCGCCAGCTATGAAGGTGACACCCCATTCAAGACGGTGCTCACCCTGGAGGAGCTCGACGAGGACGAGTGGGAGTCGCTCTGGGAGAAGGCCGCCGAGCGGCCGGACGTCGCCGAGGAGCTGCTCGCCGGGCAACTGCCGCCCGACCTGCTGGAGGCCGCGGAGGACGCACGGGTGCGGCTGCTGCCCGGCTACGGCGACTTGGAGGCGGACTGCGACTGTGACGCGTTCGAGCACCCCTGCAAGCACGCGGCTGCGCTCTGCTACCAGGCGTCCTGGCTGCTGGACGAGGACGCGATGCTGCTGCTCCTGTTGCGGGGGTGCGGCGCGCAGGAGGCGCGGGAGGAACTCCGGTCCGTCCTGCTGATGCAGGCGATCGTCGGCGGTCTCGGGGACGAGGACGCCGACGGGGCGGAGGAGGAAGCCGAGGCCGGTTCGCAGGCCGCCGCGGCGCAGCTGCCGGACGGCACTCCCGCCGAGGAGGTCTTCGGCCGTGAGCCGGCGGCGCTACCCGAGCTGCCGCCGCTGCCCGGGCCGCCCGTGCGCCAGGACGCGTCCTCGGCCGGGGCCGACCCGCTGGAGCAGCTGGTCACCGACGCGGCCGTGCGCGCCCGTGAGCTGCTCGCCTACACCCACGGTTTCACCGCCACGCCGCCGGCGCCGCTCGACCTCTGGCGGGACTGCGTACGGATCGCGGCGACCCGCCCCGGGGCGAGGGTCCTGGCCCGCGTGCGGGAGGCCTGCGGCGGCCCGGAGCAGCTGGACCGGGCGGCCGAGGCGTGGCGGCTGGGCGGGAGCGCCGGGCTGGACGTGCTGGAGCAGGCGTGGACGCCGCCGAGGCAGGACACCGCCCGGGCGAGCACCGCGCTCACCGCGGGCTGGGAGCAGAACGAACTCCCCGAGCTGGAGGTGCGGGAGAACCGCTGGACGCTGGTCGGCAGCGGGCTCCAGCTGCGCTACGGCCGGGACGGCCGCTGGTACCCCTACCGGAAGGAGGACGGCCGGTGGTGGCCGGCCGCCGCACCGCACCACGACCCGGCCGAGGTCCTCGCCGAGCTCCTCGGCGGCTGAACCGCCGGCGCCGTGCGCAGCGTAAGGGCCCGGGACGCACACACAGTTTTGTCCCGGGCCCTTACGCGCTACAGGTCCACCACGACGCGGCCGCCGTGGGCCCGCGAGACGCACGGGTACATCACGTCGGTACGCCCGCGCTCGGCGGGGGAGAGCACGTGGTCGCGGTGTTCGGGGGTACCCCGCAGCACGCGCAGCTCGCAGCTGCCGCACAGGCCGTCCTCGCAGGAGGCGGCGAGTCCGGGCGACTCCTCCCGCAGGGCCTCCAGCGCCGACTGGTCGGCCCGGACGCTCACCACCGTGCCGGTGCTGCCGAGTTCGACCTCGAACGGCAGGTTCTCGCCCACGACGGTGTCCGTGGCGGCCGCGAAACGCTCCAGGTGCAGGCTCCCTGTGGGACAGGCGCTGTCCATCAGCTCCTCGACGGCCCGCATCAGCCCGTCCGGGCCGCAGCAGTACACCGCCGTGCCTGCCGGGCTCGCCGACAGGTGCGCGGCGAGGTCGGGACGGTCCGTCAGGTCGCGCGCGTACACGGAGACCCGTTGCGCTGCGTACCGCTCCAGCCGCGGCAGGAACGCCATGGAGGCGCGGCTGCGGCCCACGTACAGCAGCCGCCAGGGGGTGCCCAGCCGTTCGGCCTGCTCGATCATGGGCAGGAAGGGGACGATCCCGATGCCGCCCGCGACGAACAGGTAGGCGGGGGCGTCGGCCAGCGGGAAGTGGTTGCGCGGGCCGCGTACGGCGATGCGGTCGCCCACGGACAGGGTGTGGACCTCGGCCGAGCCGCCTCTGCCCTCCAGTTCCCGCAGCACCGCCACCTGGTACGCCGAGCCGTCCGCGGGGTCGCCGTGCAGGGAGTACTGGCGCACCTTCCCCGAGGGCAGGACGAGGTCGATGTGCGCACCCGCCCGCCACGGATCGGTGGCGGCCCGGGACACGGGAGCCAGCCGCAGGCCCACGACGCCCTCGGCCAGCCGGTCGGCGGCCTCGACGATCACCGGGACGTCCGCGACCCGCAGCGGGCCGGCGCCCGGACCGGAACCCCGGCCGGAGGACGGGGCGGGCGAACCCGCGCGGCTCTGTGCGTACCGGCGCCCGCGGCGGGTACGCCCCCACGGCTTGTAGACCGAGACGAAGCCCAGGAACAGCAGCGCGCAGAAGAGCGGCGGCACTGTCCAGGCGAGCAGGGTGCCCTCCGGCCCCGGCCGGTAGACCCCGCCCTCGGACGCGGCCGCCTTCTCGGCGGCGGTCAGCACCAGCGGATGGGTGTACACCCAGGCGATCATCGCGACGGCCAGGGTGATGACCCACTTGACCACCACCCACCAGTGGCGCAGCAGGCCCCACGGCGTCCCGCGCCCCAGCAGCACGCCGGTGACCCCGCAGACCAGGCTGATCACCGAGACGGTGCTCTCGTCGAAGACGTACATCGCGTAGTACGCGCCCTTGGCCACACCGGGATCCGAGGTGAGGTAGCCGATGAGCGCGAGCGTGGCCATCGACATGGACAGGCCCATCCAGCCGACCGATGACGTGATGTGCAGGGCGAGGGTCAGCTTCCGCCCCCTGGGGCTCAGCCGGGACTCCTTCCGTCCCGCTCCGGACGGGGTTTCGGGCTGCTGCTCCTCCTTCCTGATCGCCTCCTCGGGCCTGTCGGGGGTGGATGTGGGCAAGGACCGGTGCCGAGTCGGGGTTGCCAAGGCGGTCTCGCTCTCCTCTTGCGTTTCGTGCGTGTCAGGTGCCGTTGCCGTTGCCGTTGCCGTTGCCGTCCGGCCGTCAGGCCGTGGGCACCTCGATGCCCTTGAGGTACGTCGCGAAGGACTGCAGCCCCGGGTGCTCGGCCCGCAGCGACTCGATGTCGGCCTGGTACCCGTGGAACTGGAACCACTCGAACATCAGGGCGATATCGGGGGCGTTGGGGATGTACGGGTTGTTCGCCACCGCGTCCAGCGCCAGCTCCTCGAACCGGGCCGGCAGGCCCGAGCGCGCCGAGAACGCCTGCGCGATCTCCGTCGCGGTCAGGGCGTCACCGGCGATCTCCACCGCCCGGCCGACGTACGCCTCCGGCCGGTCGAAGGCCTCGGCGGCGAACCAGCCGATGTCGTCGACCGCGATGAACTGCACCCGGGTGTCGGGCCGCAGCGCCAGCCGCACCACCAGCGTGCCGTCCACCAGCTCCGGCCCGTGGGCGGCGAAGTTGTCCATGAAAAACGTCGGGCGCAGCACCGTCAGCGGCACACCCGTGCGCTCCAGGTACCGCTCGATGCCCCGCTTGGAGTCGAAGTGCGGGACCCCGCTCTCCCGGTCCGCGCCGCCCACGGACGTGTACACCACGTGGCCGATTCCGGCCGCCTTCGCGGCCCGTGCGAGCGCCCGGCCCTGGCGGACCTCGCCGCCCAGCCCGGCCGGGGTCATGAAGTTCTGCACGGCGAACAGGCCGTGGAAGCCCTTCAGCGCCGACCGCAGCGAGGACTCGTCGTCCAGGTCGCCGCGGACCAGTTCCACGCCCAGGTCCGCGAGCGCTCGCGCCCGCTCCGAGGCCGGGTCCCGCACCAGCGCCGACACCGACCGGCCGCGGCGGACCAGCTCACGGGCCACCGCCCCGCCCTGCAGACCGGTCGCACCGGTCACCAGGATCCTGCTCATCTGACAATCCCCTTCGGATTCGGGTTCCGGCTGCTCAGTCGAACAGGGCCGCGTTCTCCACGGCCCACCGGCGGTAGGGGCGCGGCTCGCGTCCGGTGAGGTCACGCACCGCGCGGGTGGGCTTGGCCCACGGCACCTCGGGGCTGCGCAGGGCCGCCACGTTGGTCTCGGCGGCCGGGCGGTCCCCGGTGATCCCGGTGAACACGTCCACCACCTCCTCGGGCGGCGCCACCGAGAACTCCAGGTCCCGTCCCAGCACTTCGCCCAGGATCCGGGCCTGATCCTCGGAGGTCAGCGTCTCCGGGCCGGTGAGCAGGTACGACTTCCCCAGGTGGCCGTTCTGCGTGAGCGCGACCACCGCGACCGAGGCGATGTCGTACTCGTCGATCGGAGCACCGGGGTTGTTGCCGATCCAGCAGCGCACCGAGTCGGTCTCGCGGACCGTACGGATCCACCAGGAGGTGTTGGCGTGGAACGGGCCCGGCCGCAGGAAGGTCCACGGCACCCCAGACTCCTCGATCGCCACCTCGGAGGCCCGGTGCTCCTGCGAGATGCTGTGCGGCAACGGGTGCTCGATGCCGGCGGAGGACAGCAGCACGATCTGGGAGGTGCCGGCCGCGCGGGCGGCAGCTGCCACGTTGGCCGCCTCACCGGCGACGTCGCCGGAGAGCACCACCAGGGCTGCGGCGACCCCGTCGAAGGCGGCCGCGAGCGAGGCGGGGTCGGCGGGGCTGCCCGCCGCCACCTCCACGCCCGCGGGCAGGTTCGCCTCCTCGGGGTTGCGGCTCAGCGCACGGACCGGGTGGCCCAGCGCGAGCAGCTGGTCGACGGCCTCGCGGCCGACCTTGCCAGTGGCTCCGGTGACGAGGAACATGCTCAGTCCCTCCAGCCCTGCGGCTCCGGCCACGGGGAGCCGAGCTGCCGGTACGTGCCCTGGTAGTCCGGCCAGTCGCGGTGGTCGCGGATCTTGCCGTCGACGAAGCGGATCAGGTGGATCTGCTCGCCGGAGAAGACCCGGCCGGTGGCGGCCATGCCGACGAGGTCGCCCACGTGGCGGCCGTAGAGGACGAGGTACGCGCGTACCCATTCGCCGCGCTCCTCCAGCTGCACCTCCTCCAGGCGGGCCTCCTGGGAGAACGTCATCCGCAGCCACTTGACGGCCATGGCGAAGGAATCGGGACCACGCAGGTCCATGTGCTCCATCGAGGCCGGATTGAGGTAATCCGGGTGGATGTATTCCGCCACGTCGTCGGTGTTTCCGGTGTTGTAGGCCTGGATCATCCGGCGCACAGCGTCTATCTGGCCGCTCATCGCATTCCTTCCTCGGAATATGTCCCAGCTCTCCGGGTCTTTCGCAATCTTGGTGGAAAAGAAGGCGTCCGGACAACCTCCGGGAATATGCGAGTCATGTCCCATCGGTGAGAATCGAACAATTCTGGAAGGGAACTCGAAGGAATGTGCAGCAGACTTCGAGGGGATTTCGAGCGAGGCTCTGCGGCCGTGGCGCGGGCCCGGCCCTCAAGTGCCGCTCGGGCAGCCGTCGAGCGCTTGGAGAGATGGTCGGACGCGTCCATGCCCTTGACGGAGGTAGACCAATGACGACAGAGAGCAACACGGTGGCCCTGGTCACCGGCGGCACCAGCGGGATCGGGCTGGCCGTGGTGCGCGACCTCGCCCGCCGCGGTCACCGGGTCTTCCTCTGCGCCCGGACCGAGCAGCAGGTCAAGGGGACGGTGGCGGAACTGCGTGCCGAGGGCCTGGAAGTGGCCGGCGCCGTCGCCGACGTCCGCGACCCCGGGTCGGTCAAGGCGCTCGTCGCGGCCGCCGTCGAAGCCTTCGGCCCGATCGGCATCCTCGTCAACAACGCCGGCCGCAGCGGCGGCGGTCCCACCGCCGACCTCACCGACGAGCTGTGGGACGACGTCATCACCACCAATCTCACCAGCGTCTTCCGGATGACCCGAGAGGTCATCAAGAACGGCGGCATGGAAGGCTCCGGCCGTGGCCGGATCATCAACATCGCCTCCACCGCCGGCAAGCAGGGCGTCGTGCTCGGCGCCCCCTACTCCGCCTCCAAGCACGGTGTCGTCGGCTTCACCAAGGCCCTCGGCAACGAGCTCGCCCCCAGCGGCATCACCGTGAACGCCGTCTGCCCGGGATACGTCGAGACCCCGATGGCCCAGCGCGTGCGCTCGGGCTACGCGGCCGCGTACGGCACATCCGAAGAGCAGATCATGCAGAAGTTCACCGCCAAGATCCCGCTCGGCCGGTACTCCACCCCGGAGGAGGTCGCCGGTCTGGTCGGCTACCTGACCACCGACACGGCCGCCTCCATCACCTCCCAGGCCCTCAACGTCTGCGGCGGCCTAGGCAACTTCTGACCCGGGAAGGAGGGGCCAACGACAGCGGCAACGCCCCCCCCGGGGGGGCTCCAGCCGGAGGCACCACAGCAGGGCCACGTCCGGACTCGCAGATCACGGACTTGCACGAATGTTCGACTCCGTCGCCGATTTGATGGTGAACGGAGAGTCTGTGAATACAGTGTTTTCGGGATCGGGGTACCTCGTCGCCAGCACCCCCTTGGACGGTACGGAGAACCCAGGACGGGCCTTCACATCCGACTCGATCGCGGCCGGTACACCGGGCGGCCCCGACGACCCGCCCTCCCGCCAGGTCACGACGGCCGCCCCGCACCGGGGGATGGTTGCTCCGTACGAGGGGCCGGCCTCTGCGGGATCTCACGACAATCCCGTCCGGGCTCGGGGCGAGACGGTGATGCGGCGGCCTCCGACCGGGGCCGGGAGTGGTGGCCGAGTGGCGCGAGTTGGCGGGGTGGCGAGCCTAGGGAGACGGCTTCGACGCAGAAGGAGTCAGGTGACTCGCTGCAGCTCTGGAAAGAAGTCCAAAATGTGGTGCTCGCCGTTGGCCTCCCCGAGGCCATCCACAGGCTAGCCCCGGAACACAGCACGTCCTGAACGAACGTGAGGGTGCCCTGGAGGCGGGCACCCTCACGCAGTTCGGGGACACGGAACCAGTCGGCTGAGGCCTGCATGCCGTCGTCCGCCGTGCACCGCTGCGAGGTCTCCGGGGAAGTGTTGGTGACCCACCTCGGCCGGACCGGCTGACCTCCCGCGCTGGCACCATGATGGCCAGGCCCTTCGAGGGCCTGACGGGCCTGGCCATCGGTATGGGTGTGATCGGGAAGTTCGGCAGGCCTGGCGAAGTGAGGCCCCCGACCGGGACAGCCTCACTGTTCAGCGCGCGATGCCAAAACGGTCTTGCTGCTCGGCGACGAGCGCGCGCCACCAGCCTCGGACGGCGTGGTCGCCGGCGAGCCGGTGGGCACCGGAGGGGAACCGGAGGTCACGGCCGGCCATGAAGTGGGAGATATCGGTGTAGCTGGCGTTGCGTTTCAGCCGTTTCGCTAGGACAGTCCAAGGCCTTTTCCCCGGGGGCGGTGTTCTGCTGCCGGGCTGGGACAGGTGCTGAGACGTCGGGGCGGATACCGCCCCGGTGCCGCGTCTTCGATGGCGGCGAGCAGGTGGGCGTGGACGGCGGCGGCTGCTTCCTGGGTGACCGGGTCCGGGTCCTTCAGCTGTGGGCGATCAGTTCGGCGGCTGCGGCGAGGATCGGCACGGGCGCGGTGGCCTCACGCAGGTGGAGGAGCTGGGAGGCGGCCCGCTCGCCGGGGGTTGCCTGGGTGCGGGCGTCGGGGATCAGGGAGGTGGGGCCCCGGGGCAGGGGCTGATTGCTGGTCACCTGATCATTCTCCCGTGCCCCGGGTATCGGTGATCACCATGGCCAGCCATCTGGTCTCGGCGGCGTCCAACTGGGCCGGCCTGCAGGCCGCGCTCGGCGAGGGCCGCGGCGAGTTCCTCGCCATGATCCCCGCCGGCCGGGTCGGCCTGCCCGCTCCTCCGTCTTCGCCTCCTCCGTCTCCGCCTCCGCCGGCTCGGCTCCGGCGACCTCGATGCGCTCACCAGCATGCTCATCGGCTCCTTCTACGGCCAGTGAACCGCACCGGCTTGGCCGGAGACTCCAGGTTGTGACTGTGACCAGCGGTTTCATGGCGGTCAGGTAGTAGGGCTTTGTTACTGAGGATTTCATGCTGTTGTCGGGTAGTGACAGGTAGTGATCCCTGCGGTATGCCGTTGACATGCGGTATGCGCAGGGTGGGGGCCTGACC